>JAKSAX010000354.1 GCA_022361395.1 Desulfobacterales bacterium
TGAGGTACCCCTCAAGAATCCTCCGGTCCGTAATCCGGTCGATGATCCGGTTCAGCCCAGCCATCCGTGACAACGGCCCCCTGGTGGTTTCCAGCGCCCGCACCTCTGCCCGGATTTCACTGTCTATGGTATCCACCTGTGAGGCCCAGGTCTGTCCGGCGTCAGACCGGTCCAGAACAGCCAGGGCGCTGTAAAGTCCTGTCTTTTCATCTTTCCAGCTTCTGCCGATTCTGGCACCCTGGAGGTGCATGTCCGAATCAATCCGGATTCTGGACGCCATATTTTTTTCAAAGGCCTCAGCCTGGTCCTGGGTCATCGTGGATGTGGCCAGGCTGGTAAACTGCGATGAAATCCTGGATTCGAATATGCCCGACAACTCCGCCATGGCCTGTTTTCCGGCTTCATACCCGGTTTCCCCGGTTCCCCTGGCCGTTAAGTACCTCTCTTCCGGGAATTCAACTCCGGCCTCCTCCGCGGGAGAAGGCGTTTTTGCACATCCAAAGCCCCCCAGCATCAAAAGAATCATGAAGATAAAAACAACCTGCAGCTGTTTTCCGGCTGATCCTGCCTCCGGTTTTGCACCTAGATTTATCCGCCTCATTGAAAGGCCCTCCCCAAAGCGTCATTTACCACAATATAGTTTATCTGCCCGGCCTTCACCAGCACCTTTTTGCGTATCTCCCTGTCACGGGTACGAAGGGCTGCATGCCATTCCCCGGGCGGCAGAAAAGACCGTGCCATGTAGACCTGTCCGGGTAAAGACTGCCAGGATCTCAGGTCTGCCTGCTCCAGCAGCGTGTTGAACAGGTTCAGGATATTTTCAACCATCCGCTGCATCTCCTTGTCATCGTTTTTTGCCACCTCACGGATCACCGCCTGCTTGGCAGCTGCCCTGGCAACGGCCTTGGCCGTGATCCTGACCCGACGGTCCTCAAGGTTTTTCACGGCAATGGCCCCGATATCAGAGACCAGGCCGGCCATCACCCGAACAGACTGCCCGCCGGATTTCAGCACGAGCATTGGAGCGGCCTCAGGCTCCTCGGGACGGGCGTATCTCGGAAAGGCAATGGTTAAGGGGCCGTGGGGGGTATAGATGCTTATCCTGTCCTCCTGTTTTTCAGGCACCCTTCCCCGGAGATGAATCCAGACCACCTGTCCCAGGGCTCCCGCATCTTCCTGACCGGCCGGCAGTGAATACTCCGGAAGCAGTTCCCGGGCATCGAACAGACGGCCAGCCAGCGCTGCCACCCGGAACAGGTCCGCCTTCAGGTTCTCCGGCGCACCCACCCCGTAAAACTCCCCGTAATCCCCATAGGTCTCCAGGGCCTTTTTGTAGTCAATGAAAGCCCCGTCCGGGTCATTGTCCCCCTCCCTCAGGATCCCGCTCAGATACCGGCCGAATGCATCTTCCTTGTAGACGTTTTTTTCCTCGTATTTGTCATTGTACATGGAGAGCAGGGAATCCAGGCGGCGGCACTCCACCAGGGCCTCCTCAGGGTAACCCTCATCCAGATAGGCCAGGGCGGACATGAGGTGGATCATGGCCCGCTCAAAATCCTCACCAGCATATTCCAGCACATAGTCATTGGTCAGATAGGAGGCAAACTCCCTGGACAGGCTCAGGGTCCACAGGTTCCCGGCCAGGTCCTCGGCAGCCCTGAACTTCTCCTGGGCCGCCTCAAACTCCCGGCACCGCATATGCACCATTGCCGAGTCCAGCAGAAACAGCAGCGCGGAATTATCCCCGTACTCCCCTCTGCTTTCCGCCATCAGGGCAGAGGCAGCGTCACACTCCCCCCTGGACAGATGGGAACTCAGGGTCTCATAGGGCACATGTCCTGCACATCCTGCGGCCAGCAGGCAGCAAAGGGAAGCAGCAAACAGAACCCGGAAAGAATTAAGCGGTTTCACAATACCCGGTATCAGAGCCAGAACTTTTTCTTTTCAACCATTTTCTTGATCTTCTTTTCCCCCAGCCACACCTTCCTGTGGGTCTCAATATGGATCAGCTCCAGGTTGACCTGATAATATTTAACCTCCTTGCCTTCAAGCCTGTCGGAAATGGTATTGATACTGCCCTGGAGCATAAAACCAGCCCCGATTTCCTGCCCCTCTTCCTTGGCTGTCTCTTCAGAGGAATGGCTGGCCTGGTCCTTCCGCTCCGCCCTGATCTCCATCCGCTCTTGGCTGCTGGCCACCAGGTCCACCTCACCCGAGTTGACCAGGGCCCGCTCCAGATCTTTTACAAAGGTCTGGGTATTGATATGCTCATCACTCCTGTTTCTCACCGTCCCGACAATCACGGACGGCGCAGCCCCCTGGTTCGCCACCTGGTGATCCCTCAGCCACGGCCGGTCCAGCACATCCCGGACCATCTCCTCGGAGACCAGCCTGGAATCCGTGTCATTCCACCGCCCGCTCAGATCAATGGTCTTGTCCACCTCAACCCGGTCCACCTTGGTGCTGGCGCATCCTGCTGCAAACAAAATCAACAGCGCAACAATAAAAGCCCTTCCAAATCCCTGCCAAACGTTCCGCAGTCCCTTCATATCCTCTTCCTTTTTAATCCCTTTCTAATAATGATCCGGCCCGTGCCATACTTTGAACCGGACGCTGTGAAGCCTTGAAGTATCCTTACTGATAATTTTATTCAACCCGACCGTGGATAATTTCCCCCGGTCATCTCAAATCAGACTACAAAAGCCGGTATTTTTTGTCAATGAACTGTCCTGTATCAAAATGTACCGGCACGGCTGATGACGGCCGGGGAGATAAGTTGAATCCATACATGCAGAAACGGCTGTCTGAAAAATCCGTTGACAACTTTTCTTTAATCAAGTATTCAACCAAACAATTGAATGCTTGATTAAGGGAACAACCATGAATCCCAACAGACAATTTAAGAATGAGATATACGAGCAGTTTTCAAGGATAGGCAAGGCGGTTTCAAGCCCCAAGCGCCTGGAGCTTCTGGATATCCTCTGCCAGGGAGAGAGGACGGTTGAAAAACTGGCCGGTGAAACCGGCCTTACCGTGGCCAATACCTCCCAGCATCTTCAGGTCTTAAAAAACTGCCGCCTGGTTGAACAGGAGAAAAAAGGGCTGTACGTTTTTTACCGCCCCGCCCCCGGGGTCTGTGAATTCTTTTTTTCCATGCGCAGTGTTGCGGAGAACAGGATCGCTGAAATAGAGCAAATCAAAAACCGCTTTCTTGAAGGAAAGAAAGGCATGGAACCCGTTGACCGGGATGCATTGCTCAAGCGTATCCGGGAGGACGAGGTAATCGTTCTCGATGTCAGGCCCCCTGAAGAGTTTAAGGCCGGCCATATTAACGGGGCATTGTCCGTTCCCCTGAATGAACTGGAGTTGATGCTGGCCAGGCTGCCGGATGACAAGGAAATCGTGGCCTATTGCAGGGGCCCCTATTGCGTGCTCTCCGTTGATGCCGTTGAACTGTTGAACAAAAAAGGATTCCGTGCCGTGCGCCTTGAAGAAGGCGTCCAGGAATGGCAGGCCATGGGCCTGGCCGTTGCATCGGGAGAATAATTCCAAAGGAAAATACCAGTGAAATCCGTAAAGAAAAACATCACGGCAGTGGCTGTGATCTGCCTGACCATTGGCGCGCTGTTGTTCACCAACCGGGCGGTAACCCCGAAGGATGCCTCCTGGGAGGATGTGGTGTCAGAGGCAAAGGCGGGAGACTACACCCTCATCAGCACAGATGAACTCCGGAAGAAATACACCGGTGGTCTGGACAAGCTCCTTATCGTGGATACCCGTCAGGAATGGGAGTTCAGAACAGGCCACATCAAGGGAGCGGTCAACTTCCCCATGGAGCCCACCTGGCTTTCCCGGTGGCAGAAAAAATCTGTGCTTGAAGCGTTTCTGGGCCCGGATAAAGATAAAACCATTGTTTTCTACTGAGCCGGCCTGGCATGAGTCAGAAGTGACTCCGCAGCCCGTGTGGCTGTACAGCTCGGTTATAATAATGTTTACAGAGACCCCCTTGGCTATCCGGAGTGGCATGCAAAAGGATATCCGGTGGACAGCAGCCCTGCCGGGGCAGGGGGCCTGGACCAGGCGTCACAGGCTGCCCCGGATTCATACGGGCCCCTGCACGGATGGGCAATGATATGGACCCTTCTGGGCATCTTTGCCGGGGGAATGGCCCTGAATCTTACCCCCTGCGTTTATCCCCTCATACCCATCACTGTCTCCTACTTCGGCAGCCGGAGCGGCAAAGGCGGCGTTGTCGGCCACGGCCTCTGTTATGTGGGCGGCATCGCATTCACCAACTCCATGCTGGGATTATTTGCCGCACTGACCGGCGGATTGATGGGGGCCCTTCTCCAGCATCCCGCAGTGCTGGTGATCATTGCCGCATTGTTGGTGGCCCTTGCCTTCAGCCAGTTCGGGTTCTGGGAGCTGCGGGTGCCCTACGCACTGATGCAGGCGGCCACAAAGTCCCATGCAGGGTACATGGGCTCCCTTTTCATGGGCCTTATGATGGGAATAGTCGCCGCTCCCTGTATTGGCCCCTTTGTCCTGGGCCTGCTCACCTGGGTGGCCAGCCTGGGAAGCCCCTGGCTGGGATTTATCATCTTTTTCACCCTGAGCCTCGGGTTGGGGCTGCCCTTCTTTTTCCTGGCTGTTTTCAGCAACAGCATCAATAAACTGCCCGGATCAGGCGAGTGGATGCTCTGGGTCAGGAAACTGATGGGATGGGTATTGATGGGCATGGCTGCCTATTTCCTGCAACCGCTTTTCTCTAAAACCGCAGGCACCTTTATTATGGCGGGAGTGGCCCTTTCCGCCGGAATCCATCTTGGGTGGGTCGACAAAACAAAGGCAACATTCAAGGCGTTCGGGTGGATAAAAATGACAGCAGCCATGGCTGCCCTGGTGTTCATGACCCTGACCCTGGGCACGTTTTTCACCCGGGGAGCCGGGGCAGGCTTCCGGTCCCATGAGGTGCTGGCACAGGCAAAAGAGATGAACAGGCCCGTGATCATTGACTTCTCAGCAGACTGGTGCAGCCCCTGCCGGGAGCTGGATGAGATCACCTTCCATGACAGCAGGGTGGTTGAGATGGCTGAAAAAGAGTTTACCCTGGTCAAGGTGGACTTAACCCGGAAGGGTGACCCGGCCTATGAAAAGCTGCTTAAAGAGTACAGGATTAAAGGGGTGCCCACGGTTGTCTTCCTGGACAGATCAGGAAAAGAGATCAGGGAACTCCGCCTGGTTGACTTTGAACCACCGGCACCCTTTCTGGAACGGATGATTAAAGCAAAAACAATCCCTAAATAAAAAGGACGTTAATATGCTCAAGGTAAAATTTTTCCTCAACGAGCCCAACGGCAGGCCCTGAAAACACTTTAAAAAAATTATGCCCAGGCTGGGCAAAACATATGAAATCGAAATAGAGGTTACCTCTAAACCGAAATCAGAGTACAATACCGACGAATATTTTGACCTGGACCTGCCAGTGGCCCCGGCGATCATGGTGGGTGATGAAATCGTTACCGAGGGTAAGGATGTTTCCGAAGAGACCCTTGAGGCAGTTATCTGCAGACAACTTGAACTTCCCCCGCCCAAAAAGAAGGGGTTTCTGGACAGGTTGACAGGAAGATAACGGCAGATTTTATAAATTCGGGGAAGGCAAGATTTAATATGGAAAAGACCACGGAGACAAAGAAAACTCAAAAGCAGGCTGTTGTAAAGGCCGTTATTCTCGTTGCCTTCATTGTTTCTGCAATATCCCTGATTAAACTGACTTCCCTCAAAGACTTTCTTACAGTGGACCAGCTGGACCAGCTGTTACAGACCACAGGGCATTGGGCGCCGGCTGTCTTTATGGCAATCTATGCCCTGGGGGTCTGCCTGTTCATCCCGGGCACGGTGCTGGGGGCCATGGGCGCTGTGCTTTTCGGTGCATACTGGGGCTTTGTTTATGTCTGGGCAGGGGCCATGGCCGGAGCGGTCCTGGCCTTTTTTATCGGACGCTACCTGGGCAGGGAGTTTGCCGCGTCCCTTATCGGTGAAAAATTCAAAAAGTATGATGACGCCATAGAGCGGAACGGATTTGCCACGGTGTTGTACCTGCGCCTGGTATACTTTCCCTTCACCCCCATGAACTTCGGCATGGGCCTCACCAAGGTCCGGTTTCAGGATTATATTATCGGCACCGGTCTCGGCATCAGCGTGGGCACCTTCATTTACCTCTTCTTCATCGGTACGCTGAAAGATGTATGGGCGAGCGGGAACTGGGGAGCCCTTGCCTCACCAAAGGTCTTCTTTTCCGTCTCCCTGTTTGTCTTCTCACTCTTTATACCCAGGATCATCAACCGGATTAAATCCGGTACTCCGCCCGCTCAATAAGTTCTCTTTGCATATCCCGGTTCAGGGTCACAAAATAGGCATTGTACCCTGAGATCCGCACCAGCAGGTTCCGGTAGTTTTCCGGATGGGCCATGGCGTCCCGAAGCATGTCGGAAGTGACCACATTCATCTGCATCTGCATGCCCCCGAGCTGAAAGTATGAAGCCACATAGGCGGCCATGTTTTCCACGGTCCGCTCCCGGGACTCATCCGCAGCCGGCACCACCTTTACATTAAAGGCTATATTGTTGCTCATGTTTTCAGGTTCAAGGGCTGCCACGTCCCGCAGGTTGTCAAGCAGGCTGTCAGATGCCCCGGGCTGGGGCGTCAGCCCCGGTGTAAAGGGCTTTCCCTTTAACCGGCCCGAGGGAAGTGCCCCGCAGAGGGTGCCGTATGCCACATGGTTGGACATGGACCAGAAACCGGCCGTGTACTTCCCACCCCGGTAATTGGTGTAGCTGTTGTACGTCCCGTGTACGAACCGGGTGATGCGGTTGGCCATGGCCACGGCACCCGGGTCGCCGGAACCGAACAGGGGCACTTTCCGGGTCACCATGGCATGGAGGCCGGGATTTTTTTCAAAATTGCCGTCAATTGCCTCTTTGAGTTCCCGGAAGGTCACGGCCCTGTCATCAAATACAAGTTTTTTTATCACCAGCATGGAGTCGGTGATATCGGCAAGCCCGATACATGCCGCGCCTGAACTGTTATATCTGGCCCCGCCCCGGGTAACGTCTTTTCCGGTTTTGATACAATCACTGATCAGGGTGGAGAGCAGAGGCGTGGGCCTCAGTTCCTGGTGGGCCTCGGCAAGCAGTTCATTGTACCTGATGGACTGGTCGATTAAAAAGCGCATCTGGTCTTCAAAGGCCTTGAAAAACCGGTCAAAGCTTGAAAACGCGCCCTCTTCCACCTGTCCGGTACGCGGCCCCAGTTCCCAGTCCATCAGCGGGTGGCGGCCGTTGTTCAGGGCCATTTCCAGGGCAGCCACAAGGCTGATCATCTGGAAGTTGGTATGCCCCATGTGCCTGCCTGACAATGTGGGTTCAACACAGCCAGTGGCTGACCAGTTCCGCAGGTCTTCCATTGCATAGTTGTATTGTTCCAGGGATCTCCATATGGCCCGGTCGTTGTGTATGGAAGGGGTTGCCGTGGTGATCAGGTTTACCTCACACAAGCGTTTAAGATAGGTGTCACTGTTTTTCCCGGGGGTAAACCGGGCATTTACATTGGGATCCCTCAACCCCAGCATCTCCGTGACCTTTAGGAAAATATAGGTCATGTCATTGATCCCGTCGTCACCCTCCGGTGTCACCCCGCCCAGGGTGATGGCCTGGTCGGATGAACTGCCCCCGAAATAATAATTGGCAAAGTCAGGGGTCAGGGGCAGATGGTCGGTGCACCGCATCATGAAGCAGCCGATGAGTTCAACCGCATGCCGGATATAGCGCTTTTGCCCCTCAGGGTCGCTGATTTTTTCCATATCCCGGATAAAATACGGCTGGAGCCACTGGTCCAGCCGTCCCAGGGACATCCCGGCATTGGTGCTTTCCATATGCACCCCCACCCAGGTGATCCAGATGGCGTTCACCGCCTCTTCAAGGGTGCTGGCCGGGCCGGACACCACCCGGGTGCAGATCCGGGAAAGGTTCTCTAATTCTGCCCTGCGTGCCGGATCTTTTGTCCCGGAGATCTCTCCGGAGGCCTGAGCCGCCAGGTTCCGGGAATAGGTTTCCAGCCCTTCCAGGCAAAGGATCATGGCCTGGCGGGTGGCGGTCCTGTCCTCATCTGTATCCCCACGCATTTCATCCTCAATCTCCGCGATGATCCCCCGGGTGCCCAGGCGCAGTATTTTGGGAAAATCCGGTATGGTATGGGAGATGGTCACGGATTTCCAGTCAAAATAGACGGCAAAACGCTCGTCGATCTGCTGGCAGAGCGGGTTGTCATATTTCTCACGCACCCATTCCTTGAAGTTCCGGTTTGCCCAGTAGGGAAAGACCTTATGATGCAGGATCTCCCGGGTCCCGGGGGAGACATCATAGGGATTCAGGGACCTGTGGGGCACCGTAAAAAGCTCTCCCCAGATCATAGTGCCGTGCCCCTCGGGATATACGACAACACCGACCTCCTTTGTGGTGGTGGTGCCGGCAATCAGGTCGTTGGCATGGATAAAGGGACGGCGGTTCTCCATGATATACTTGTAGCAGTGCCCTTTGCGGAGAACCGGGTTCCAGGCCTTTCCCCCTGGATCTGTTTCATAGCCGTTCTTCCTGTGCCATTCGGTCATCAGCTCCGGCAGTTCGGGACAGACCTCTGCCCTGGTTTCAAAATGGCTGTCCAGAAAACCTGCCAGCCTGGGAAAATCCTGCAGGCTGAACTCCGGCAGATAAGGATCTTCCAGGTATCTTACCCCCGGGTCTTCCCGATTCCCTGTCAGCCGCTCTTCCGCCCTGGCTTTTAACGCCTCCGAAAGGCCGGTCCCTGGCCCGGGAGAAGACTTCAAAACCTGCTTTCTGTCTTTCAGACGTTCCCTGGCCATCATTTTGACCTGCTGTTTATTCAACAGCAGGGAGATGCAATAGACAAACAGGTTCAGGCAGGCTGCATTTCCCCTGGTGTAAAAATCATTTTTCAGGATCATGTAAATCTGTTCCGTGGGTGAGGCCGTCAGGAACCTGCGCACCTGCCTGTCTGATTTGAACACCAGGCAGATGTCCGCATCAGCCGGGGCGGTTCCCGTGACCGAGGCCCGGCCGAGACTGAACCGGATGCAGGCCGAAACAGAGCCTGACCGGGTTTTTATGGCCGCAGAATAATCGATCCATCCGGTGTCGCTTTCCAGGCTTTTGCGCAGAGAGGGCCGGAGGTTGAAACAGGCAGCCATGATCTTCAGGAGCACTTTAACCAGGATATGAGTAGGGGATAATCCCGGGGACGGTCTGTTTTCGGACAAAGGGGACTGGAACATGCTTTCCTCCTGATCTTTAATTGTTGCAGACTGCTCGTTAATCTGTGATTTCAATACCCTTTTTGCGGAAAATCCTTTCCATGCGATCCAGATCCTGTGACGGTATCCAGTCCTGAGAGGCCTTTTCCGAGGAAAATTTATCTTTTACCCCTATCTTTAAAGGCTTTTGGGTCCATAAAGGGTTGTACGCCAGCAGTTTGACAAAGGGGATATTGTTCTCCAAAAGGAGTGCTGCAATGGCTGACAGATTCGCCTCCGTGGCTGTGATGCCCGGCACCAGGGGTACCCGGGGAAGTAAGTCCAGACGGCCTTCTGCAGCCAGTGCCGCAAGGTGTCTGAAATTTTCCAGGATCTTTGCGTTGGAGGCGCCGCAATACTGCCGGTGCAGCGCCGCATCCACAATTTTTATATCAAAATAGACCGTGTGGATATGGGGCAGGACCAGGGTGTCAAATGCCTCCCGGTCAAAGAGTCCGCAGGTTTCCAGCAGGGTATGCAGGCCTGCGCCTGCAGCGGACTGTATAAGCCCGGACAAAAAAGGCATGTGCAGGGTGGGCTCTCCCCCTGAGAAGGTGACCCCGCCGCCGGATGCATCAAAAAAGACCTTGTCCCTGATCACCTGGTCCAGGATACCTTTTTCCGTCATCTCCCGGCCCACCTGTTCCAATGCGCCCGAGGGGCAGGCCGGAATGCACCTGAAGCACAGGTCACATTTTTCCCGGTCAATATAAAACGGATTCTCCCCGGACAGGGCCCCGGCAGGGCAGGCATCCATGCATGCATTGCACCTGACGCAGTCATCAGGGGAGAAGCTGATTTCCGGCCCCCTTTTTTTGCTCTCCGGATTGTGGCACCACACACAGGAGAGGGGGCAGCCCTTGAAAAAGACAACGGAGCGGATGCCGGGCCCGTCGTCCAGGGAGTTGCCTTTGATATCCAGGATCAAAGGCGGGTCAGCTGTTCCTAAAAGGGCCTTCCGGTTCGTATTAGTTCCTGTTGTCATGTCTGGTCATCCTGCAGCCGGATATTCCGGCATATCCTTGAGATCATCCGCTCTTTCAGGGAAAGGGGATCTTCGTGCATATAATCCAGAAGCGCATTGTTGATACCGGCGATATAGCCGTGCATCTGCGACCAGGCCTGGACCAGTTCAAACCGGAGATCCTCTTCCCCGACACCTGAATCATCCCGGATGCAGGCCCGCACGCTTTCCATAAAAAAATCAGCGCATTTCAGGGCCATGGCAAGTTCCTGGCGGGCCACCTCTTCCATGGGGGTACCGACATAGTCATTGTACTTGGGCACATGCCAGGTAAACATGAGGTTATACATGTTGGCACGCTCAAATCCGAAATTCACATAGGCCTCAATGACAGCTTCAAGCCGTGCCGCCGGATCGGTGTGCGGGGCCGCTGCAGCTTCAAAACATTCCAGCAGATGTGCAAACCCCTTTGTAAGCAGGCCCAGGTACAGCTCATCCTTGCTGTGGAAATAATTGTATATGGTTTTGGCGGCAATACCCAGACGGCCAGCCAGCCTGCGCATGCTCAGCCCGTCAAAACCGTCTGCTACGATCAGTTCCAGAGCATGACCCATGATATCCTCGCGGACGGCCTCAATCTCCTCATGGCTGCGCCTTACTTTCGGCATGATTCCAAGTCCTTAGTTTAAAATAACAGGGTTACGGTAACGTTGTTACTTTTATTTGTCAAGGAGATTCCAAAGCAGACAATTTCACTCGGGCTGAATTTTTCCTTGAAAATTAAAATCCGGTTTAGTATGTGTTTTAGTCAGGATTGATTCAGACAAGTTAAAAGGAACACTAAAATGACCTTCACCCAAAACAAAAAGCGCCATAATAATAAAAGGAAACCCAAGGTCCCGGTGTTCTAAGCGTATACATATACCATTTTTAAAACCCCCGGATCTTAAGACAGGATCCGGGGGTTTTTTATTTTTAACAGCCAATTGGCAAAAAAAAGGAGAAAAAAGATGACCAAGACACATTCTAAGACCAATTCCTTAAGGTTCACAGCCCGGTTGACCCGTAATACACGCAGACAAAAGGCTTTTGCATACCAGTTTTACATAGAAATAAAGGAATCCATAGAATGAAACCGTTTATAAAAAATCATATCCCTTACCTGTCAATTCCAGCCGTTCCGGTTATAGGACCGGCGCTTCGCATTATTTTGCACCCCGTAAAAATTATCCTGAAAAGCCGCAGGTTTTTCTTTCCTCCCCAACGAAAATTCTACTATCCCGGGGAGGAGGCCGCATTCAGACATGCCGCGGAAATAAAGAAAAACGCATTTCCCGGCCAGGGCCCGCCCCGGTAAACCGGCCGGGATCAGCTGACCTATAGGATACAGACAACGGGGCGGGTGAGGTGTCAACTGCGTGAAAATCATGTGCCGTAAAACACCTGCCCCACTGTCCCGGATATTTCATCCGGGTTATCCCTATTCAGTAAAAGAACCTCAGGGGAAGTACGGGACGAAAATCCAGTTTTTTTCCCATGGCCCTGCCGCAGAACTCGATCTCCATGAAATGGCCCCGGCCACTGCCGTGAATATCAAGTCCGTCCAGCCGGTTAATGACATCCAGAGGCGATGCTTTTTTAACAGGGCCTGGCAGATAAACCCTCAGGCCGGTCACGGTATTGAATCCTTCAGGCATGTCAGGTGAGATTGCCTGGTTCCCCTGGGTAAGGCAGGACGGCATCACAAAGACAAGGGGCTCTCCCAATGTTCCTGCATTTGCCCCGATTTTGAAGCTCATATACTCCGGAAGATAGGGGGGTGAAAAATCCGTGGCCGCAAAAGGGACGGAATTAAAGGGGGACCGGAATACCAGTCCAAAGGGTGAGGATGTCTCTCCCCTTGCCTGCCAGCGCTCCCAGAAGTACGCCGGCCTGATGGGCGGCGTCAGGGTGTCATCCCTGTTTTCCACCCAGATCAATTCCAGCATGAGATTGTCAAAAAAGAACCGCCTGTTTGCCGTTCCCTGCCCGGGATGGACATTTCCCTCTCCTTCTGTAAATCCGGCGTCCACAAGCACATCTGCCTCAAGGCCGCCTTTGTCTACCCAGATAAATACATGGTCCAGTTCAAGATTCATGGCTGCATTCCTCTCCGTGTCCCCCTGTAAAAAAGGAATAACTTACTCCTGCAGATACTCATTTGCAAGGGATGAAACAGATGTCACCAGGGCAATCGTCGCATATAAATTTGGCACGGTTTTTAATTTTTAAAGATTTTGCGCACTTATGCCTTATCCGAATTTTGCCTGCGATTGCCTGTACAAAAGTAACTTATTGGAATCATTGGGTCTGAAAGTTATATTTGCGTTGACCCTGCAGATGTCACACCCACAAAAACCAGGGGCAAAATCCCGCCCTTTCCCAGCCCATTGCATAAAAACATTGATGAACCGCATAATTTCCAGCTATCTTAGGGATCGCGTAAGAATTAGTTCACATTCTGTTTGCAAAACACCCAATGTTTTAAGGGTTTTTATAGACAGACCAAGTTATTTTTGCGCGATCCCTTAGCGGAGAACTTAAAACAAAAAATCCGGAATCCCCCGCGGGATTCGAAAGGCTGACTATGAAAAACGCCCCCCAGCACCCTGCCCCTGCCGATGCCCCGGAACGCAAAGCCGTCAAACCCGTGATCTGTTATCCCGTTGACACCCTGCCCCTGCCTGATATGGACGCCTATGCCGCTGCCAGGGAGACCGTGGAACTGACGGAAACCCTTGTTGTACAGCCAAGGGAGGCCTTAACCTTCAAGGTGCCCAAGGGCTCTTTTTTCAGGATTATCAGCACGGATGGCCCCCAGGTCGGGGACCTGAACCTCTGGAATGCCCGGGACCTTACCGAGCGGTTTTACAGCGGAAAAACAAGGGCGCTCCACGGCACCCACCTGAGCACCGGGGACCGGATGTGGAGCAGTTTTCCCCATATGCGGCCCATGGCAACCATCACCTGCGACACCCTGGACTGGTATGGATTTGATGAATACGGGGGCGGGGTCCATGATGTGATCGGCACCCGGTGCGATCCCTATACCGGCCGCCTGCTCAGCGGAAAAGACTATCACCAGTGCTGCCACTCCAACCTGATCCGCGCCCTGGCCGCGGAAACCGGCCTCACAACGGAACAGGCAGAGGTCCATGTCCACGATGTCCTCAACGTGTTCATGTGCACCGGCTTTACCCTGGACACCCATCAGTACTTTATGAAGGCAAGCCCGGTCCGTCCCGGGGATTTCATTGAATTTTTCGCTGAAATCGACCTGCTGGGCGGCCTGTCCGCTTGCCCCGGCGGGGATTGCGGGGACCAGCACTCCAGTGACACAGCCCCCTGTTATCCGCTGACCGTGGAGATCCATCAGCCTGATCCCGGGACCCTGGCCGGCTGGGTATCTCCGGAGCGGTCGCCTTACCCGGGCACCCACGGGATGTAAGCACGGCAGTCATTTTCATGATGGCTGACGAGGGGCCTTTAGCTTCATAAGCTTAGCCTTGTCAAAAGCCTGGCAAGGAATTCGATGAGTTATAAATATTCCACCGGTTTAAAGTGGAATCAGCTTATTCGTATTCAAAATTATACGTTTAAGATTTTTTCCCAAGTGAGCGTAAAAACTTCATGATTTCTTTTTGTGCGGCTTTTTCTTCATCCCCGAGTTCAAAAAAGCAAATTGTACCGTTTGGATTATAACACCCATTACAGGCGATACATGCAGCACCTTGCCTATACCCTGCAGCCCACCTTTTTACAAGCCCCGGCTCACGAATCAAAGGGCGGGACATGGATATTGCCGCTATTTTTGTTTCGGCCATAATACGATCAATGGTGTCAATATTTCTGAGTCCGCCGACAAGAATAACCGGGACGGATATGTCTTCGGCCAATTTTTCGGCACTCCCGAGGTGATATGCGGTATGTTTTTTTGATCGGCTGGGCGAATGTTTACCCGTTAGGGTGCCGCCGCTTACTTCAATGGCATCGATTCCATTTTTTGATAGTTCTTTTGCGATTAAAAGGAAATCGTCTTCATTCAGCCCTTCATCTGTTGGATGAAAATCCGAGCTGTTCAACTTAATCCAAACAGGATAATCCTTTCCGCATTTCAATTTAATTTCTTTTAATATTTCCAGGATGATTCGAGCATTTTTGATAGGCGTTCCACCATAATCATCTGTCCGTTTGTTATAGGCCGGGCTCAGGAATTTGTTGAGAAGATATCCATGGGCGCCATGGATCTGCACACCGTCAAACCCGGCTTTTCGGGCCATGACCGCAGCATCGCCAAATTCCGTAACCAGATCGTTAATCTGACTTTCAGTAAACGCTACAGGCATAATCCCACTGAAAGGATCAACAACCTCTGAAGGGCCATAAACAGGGCCATCCGGTGGAGACAGGAGTTGAGATCCCGCATGGTTGATTTGGGTAACGATTTTAGAACCATGCTTATGCACAGTCTCGGTTAATTTTTCCAAACCTGTTATTGATGAATCATCCGACAGGACGACGGTGCCTTTGCTGTGATAGTCGGTTTTTGAAAACCCAAAGTATCCTGTGATGATCAACCCGACATCCCCTTCCGCAAGATCGCGATACATATCAAGCATCCGGTCGCTGATTTTCCAGTCTGTTGCGGTCCCTTCATGGGTTGCTGATCTAAAAATTCTGTTTTCCACTTCAATTCCGCCGATTAGTGTTTTTTCAAATGTTGTTTTTGTTTGCATTTTTTCTCCTGGTTTTTTGGTTAAAATGGGCTTCAGAGTTCCACAGGCTTATTAGACCGGCCGTCTTTTTAAATTGCTATAAAGATTTTACCAAGCCATCGATTCCATCAGGGAGGTTCCTGTTGTGCTGAATATATGAGTCGTCGTTATATTTATCCAAAACATATTCAAAGTTATGATTATTCATTAGGTTTTGTACAAAATCCGTAATCAGTTTTGCGTTTTCTAATTCTTTTTCCGACCAATTATCTTTCTGCAGGGATTCAAAATGAATGATCAGTCTTTCTGACTTTGCGGGAACCTCTGTTGAAAAAGCAGTACAACCCACAATAAGAAAAAATGCCGTGATAAATTTCCACATAATTATTCTCCTGTCAAATGTTCATACCAGGTTAGAAAACCCCATTGGCATTCAGTACTGCACCACCTGTGATCCAATAGTAAAGGCGCATGAAATTATCGAGAGGCTGAACCGCATCCCAATGCTCCGTCAGCATCCCGTCTTTAACAAGCCAGGTATCGATAATGTTAAA
>JAKSAX010000209.1 GCA_022361395.1 Desulfobacterales bacterium
GAAAGAAGTCAGCCGGTCCAGGGGGTCATAAGCAAGGGATTCATCTTTAGATACCCCGTTAAAGGTCCCGGTCCTGTCCGTGATGTTGCTTTGGCCGTCATAAACTGTATTGGTAACGCTGAGAAGGGGATTAACGGACGGAGTGGTGACGGACCGGTAGTTCTCCCGTCCCCGGTCGGTGTCATAGGCCAGGGAGAGTTCCGTGTTGTTGCCGTATAAGGTATAGACCGGCCTGCTGTTTTTATCATAAAAGGCCGTGGCCGCCAGGGTATCCTGGTAGTGGACCGTGTGCAGCATGTTGTTTGCATCATAAGCCTTGTCCACGATTTTGCCGGACGGGTAGGTGACCTTGGTGGTGTTACCATTGGCGTCGTGCTGTTTGGCCAGGGTATAGGTCCCCTGGGTTTCTGTTGCCGGGCGGTCAAGGTCGGTGTAGGTAAAGGTCACCGTGTGGGGTTCTGCGGCCTCGTTGATGTCCGTGGCCGAGACCATCCTGGACAGGGCGTCGTATTTAAAGAGCTGGCGCAGGCTTCCGTTGACCAGTACTCTGGTTTTATGGCCAAGGTTATCCCTGTCATACCGGACTGTTGTACCGTCCTGGCGTCTGACGGAAGCCAGGGCGCCTGTGGCGTCAAAGGTAAATTCTTTGTAGGTCTGGTCGCTGTCGGTTGCCCGGGTGCGCTGGCTAAGCTCGTTATAGGTGTAAGATACGGTTTTGCCCCTGGCATTGGTGATGGTCAGGATGTTGCCGTTTTTATCGTAGGTGTATGTGGTTGTTGCCTCGTCTGCAGTGCCTGAGGCATGGGTTTGGGTCAGCAGGCGCCCTGCAGGATCGTATTCATACAGGGTGGTGTTATTGTTGAAGTTGACCTCCCGGATGAGCCTGCCCCGGTTGTCATAGTCGAGATGGCGGGTGTCCTGGCCTTTGATGACCAGGGCCAGGCGGTCCAGGGCATCGTAGTTCTGGATGAGGGTTTCGCCTTCGGGCAGGGTTTCCAGGGTGAGATTGCCCATATCATCATACTCCCAGGTGTAGGCGGAGAGGCCGTCGGGCAGGGTTTGGGTTGTTTTCCTGCCAAGGGGGTCATAAGCGGTGGTTGTAGTGTTGCCCCTTGGATCTGTGGTTTTAACCAGCTGTCTTTTTGCATCGTACGCATAGGCCGTGGTTTCAGGAGCAGCTGTGTGCCGGCCTTTGATGAGGGCCGTCAGAAGGTCCCTGTCATCGTATCGGAATTCCGTGATAAGATCCCTTGTGCCGGTGGGCTCCGTGAGTTCGCGGATGGTCTGGATTTTACGGTTGTTTTCGTCATAGACGTGTCTTGTGACGGCGGCATCGGGTGTGCCCGAGGCACGGGTCTCTTTGATAAGGTTGCCGAGGACGTCGTATTGGTTCTGGGTGGTGACGCCTCTGGCATCGGTGATCCGGAGGATACGGCCGGCTTCGTCATACCGGGTGGTCCGGGAATAGTCCAGGGCGTCGGTCTGTTTGACCATGCGGTTGGCAGCGTCGAACTCAAAGCTTGTCATAAAGCCTCCGGCATCTGTCTGGCTGATGAGATTGGAAGCCTGGTCATATTCAAAGAGCTGCTGGTTGCCCAGTTCGTCCTGTTCCCCTGTTTTGCGGTTCAGGGCGTCATAGAAGAACCTTGTTTCGCTTTGATCCGGGTGGATGACAGCGGTCCGGTTGCCGTTGGGATCATAGTGGAAAACGGTGGTTTCTCCCAGGGGATTAATGGTTTTGACCGGGTTGCTGTTCAGGTCGTAAAAATGCCGGGTTATTCTTCCCAGGGCATCCGTGGTCCGGATGAGGTTGCCGGCCTGGTCATATTCGAATCGGGTCTGGCTGCCCAGGGCATCAATGATGGTTTCCTGCCTGCCCAGGGCGTCATAGGAAACGGCGGTTACTTGGCCCAGGGGATCGGTTGTGGTGATCCGGAGGTTTCTTTCATCGTATTGGTATGCGGTTTCTTCCAGGAGGAGGCCTGCACGGTCGAAAAACCGGACGGCAAGCTTGTTGCCGTTGGGGTCGTATGCTGTTTTGCCGTAGTTGCCCAGGGGATAGATGGTTTTGACAAGGCGGCCCATGACATCGTGGCGGTACTCTGTGACAGAGGCACTTGGAGAGCCGTGTCCGTCGGTTTGCCGGTACAGGTTGCCCAGGGCGTCATACTCATAGAAGACCACTATATCCTCATGGTCCGGGTCTGACATACGGGTGGTTTTGAATTTGAGTTTGCCGTCCGGGTAATAGGTGTACTCTTTTTTAATGCTGCAGGTTCCTGTTTCGCTGCTGTTGCAGGGAATGTTTTCTTCGGTCAGCCGGTTGGCGGCATCAAAGGCAAAGGTGGTTGTGTTGCCGCGTTGGTCTGTTTTTGCCGTTATATTGCCGTTGCCGTCATAGGCGTAGGTAACCGCGTTTTTGAAAGGATCGGTCTCCTTTGAGATGCGGCCCATGGGATCGTATTCATAAGTAGTGACGTTCTGGTTTTTATCCTGCCTGGCAATGAGCTTGCCGATGGCGTTGTGGGTATAGTGTTCCGATTCCCCCATGGGATCTGTGGTTTCAATGATCTTTGCGCCGTGGGCAATGTCACGGGCAATATCATAGATATGCCGGGTAACTGCCCCGTTGGGCAGGGTGGTTGCTGTGAGTTGGCCGTTGAGGTTGTACTCATACTCCTTGACCTGGTTTAAGGGGTCCGTAACCCGGGTTTTCTGGTTTCGCTGGTTATATTCATAAGCTGTGGTGAGGTGTTGCCCGTCAACAACCACCGTGGCTGTTTTAAGGGTGCCCACAGGCATGTGATCCCCGGGTTGATAATAGGTGAAAATGCTCTTGTTGCCGTTTTTATCCGTCCGGATGGCTGGTGAAATATTATCCGGGCCGTAAGCAATTGTCTCCGAGTTGCCCAGGCCGTCCGTGATTTTGGTTACATGTCCGTAATCGTCGTATTCGTAGGTGGTTGTAATGCCTTGGGCACCGGATTCTTCAACCAGAAGACCGTCCGTGTCAGTCCTGAAACCGGGGGCCTGGATTTTTCTGTGCAGACTGCCGTCGGGGTTGTATTCAAACCTGGTGATCCTGCCGGCGGGGTCCAGGATTTCAGAGGGGGCAAACAGGTTGCCGGGGTCATCATAGGCATAGGTCCGGGAATGGCCCAGGGCATTGGTTTTTTTATAGAGTTTACGTTTTTTTACAAAGGTTTCCCTGGCTGCGGCAGGGGTGCCGTCGGGGTAGAACTGAAACAGGGTTGTATTGCCGTTGCCGTCTGTGTGGGACACCTTGTTGTGATGGCCGTATTCGTCATATTCCATCTGTTCGACGGTGCCGTCCTCATTTGAAATCCGGATAACATCGTTGGCTGCATTAAAAAAGGCCTTTCTGTAATACCCTTCTTCATTCCAGATTTCCGTATACCTGTTCAGCCGGCTGAATTTAAAGTTGAAGGTTTCGCCCTTGGCATTGGTGTGAAAGGCGACCTGGTCGTTTTTATAATAGCCGATTTCAAGGAAGTCACCGCCGGGCAGAATGAATTTTGACATGTTGTGATTGTTGAATTCATTTCCCTGGTTTGACAGGTATTCGTATTGGGTGGCGTTATCCAGGGCAGGCTCATAGTCAAGGCCCTGAAATGCGGTAAGATCGTCTCCCGTATACAAATACCGGGTGGTCCGGCCTGTAAAATCGGTGATGCCGGTAACTTTGCCCCGGGTATTATAGGCAAGTGTCAGGGCCCTGCCCAGTCCGTCCTTTATTCTGGTAATCCTGTTGGGGTATTGGGTGTTGGTATATTCATAGGTCAGGGCATTGCCGAACCTGTCTTCCTTCCGGGTTAAATAGCCCTTGCCGGAGAAGAAAAGCTTTTCCCGGCTCTGGTTTTTTGTGAGAATATATCCGCCCGGGATTTTTTCAATGGCAAACCTGCTTCCCGGGGGATAAACGTAGGCGTTGTTTTTACAGCCGATTTCAAAGGCTGTTCTTTCACGATCATAGTAGATCAGCTTACCGCCTTCCAGGGGCAGGATATATTCGGCATGGTTCCAGGTCCATCCGAATCCGAAGGGGCCGTTGTATACCAGGCGGCTTTTGTATTTCCGTATTACGGAGAGGTCTGGCCCGCGGGATCTGATCATAATGTCCGGTTCTTCTTCAGTGTAGAATTCACCGGTTACCATGTCCACGGGGTCACCCACTGCATTTGTTGCGGCGCCTACCTTATCAGTTGTTTTTTTATACAGTTTCAGGGTGCTCCCGCTGGTGCTGTCAGGCGCTGAGATAGTGTTTTCCGCCTTCCATACAGCCGATGTGTCGGAATAAGAGGGGGTAAAGCTGTCTGCGGAAGCCACGTTGTCATCTGCCCTGGTGTCCGGGGAGGCTGCACCGCCGTTGTCCATGCCGAATGAATACAGGTCCCCGTTTGTCTTATAAACAATGCTTACATTGCCGGACAGGCCGTCGTGGTTGAGTTCCTGAATGGGGGTTATCACGGTATTTCCGGCACGGAGATAATTCATGATGGTTAAAACGGACCGCCATCCCAGGTGACGCTCTGTCTGGTTGTCCAGGAGGGGAATGTACTCCTTCCGGGTATAGTTGAGGTTTTCCAGCACCATCGGCCCTTTTGTATAATCCGTGACCGGGGTGATGACGATCCTGTTTATATCTTTCCAGTTAAAGGGTTGTTTTTTTGGGGTTTTATTGGCCGTAACATTCATGCTGTAGGCTGGGGAAGTGCTTGATCCTTTGTAGGCTTTAAAATTGCAAATGGTGCCGTCAACAAGTGAGGTTACGTTGATTGAATTTAAATCAAACCTTGTTCCCCGCATAATCTCTGCGGTATTGCCGCTGACGATAACGGCATAGTTTCCGTCAACACCCGAACCGTGTAATGTAAATCCCGGCTGGGGGGTATAGCGGTCGGGAATCCTGAAGAGCGCATTGATGTGAAAGCCTTCATATGCCTCAAAGGGAGACACCTGGTTACTGTATTCGGGAAGGACCGTAAGGTTTTCAAAGCTTGCAATTCTGGCTGTATTCTCTGAAACGATATCCGCTTCAACCAGTTGCAGCATTTTGTTGCCGGTGCCGTATACATCCGCATTTGCCAGCATAAGCCCTTTTATTGTACTGGCACCCGGGGTATCCATCCAGTCTTCGAAAATCCGGCCTTCGTCATATGAGGCGGCAAAACCGTACAGCCGCCTGTAGACTTTATTTATGGGCGCATCCCAGTTGATGTATACCATGCGGTTGGTTTTGGTGTCCCATTTATAAAAGGTGCCGCTGGACTGGGCATCAATGTTCCACTGGGGATGATAATAGAATTTGGACTCTGCATTGGTCGGGATGGGGTTTTTGTCTGAGTGGGGTTTTGTGTAAATAAAAACAGGGCACAGGTTCCATACCTGGGTTCCATGGAAGAGCCTGGCGGCTCTTTTAGAGTTTTCATGTAAACGGTTTAAAAAGGTTTCCGTTAATATACTGCCCATCAGGCCGAGGTACTCTTCATGGGTAGCCGGGTTCAGGACCCGGTCTGCATCAACGGTCTGCAGCTTCTGTTTTGCTTTTTCAATTGTTTTTTGAGAGGCGCTGAAGGGATCGAATCCCATGTGGATATAGGTGCCTGCCACCCGTGAGGGCCGGGTGACAAGGCTTTGCCCGAAAACCTGGTAGGAGAGTTTGACATATTCCCCGGATGCCACCGAAGCCGCCCCTGTTTGAACAACCTGGCTGTCCAGTTTAAAAACAGGGGTCAGGCGGGATCTGGAGTAGGTCCAGTCCAGGGCAAATTTTTTACCTGCAACCGACGGCATATAAAGCGTATAATCAAGAAGAACCGTGTTATCGGCCTTTTTAATATACAAACGGATATACTGGCGGTTTGCATCCGGAACCTCGGAGAATTTAGCGGCGGCGCCCGAATTAAACTTTTCAGGAAGAGATCTCGGTAAAATGGCACTGGTATTATCTGTTAAATGTTCTTTAAAAGAGACGTCTTTCAGGGATTTGCCGGGATAATTGTCAGCCAGATATTCCTGTACCTGCCTTTCATACAGCTCCAGGGCCGACTCATATTTTACGTCAGAAAGATACGCGTCAAAATTAAAATCCAGATCTGAAGGGACCGGGTCCAGGTTTAAGCTGTCCATTTTAAAAAGATCAAGCCCTTCCTGAAATTCCACCTCCTTCATCCAGGGCATCAGGGGGACCCAGCCTTTCCGGGTCCCTCCGGCTTTACCATGATAATTATCCTGGTCCATCCAGGCCTCAACATAAGCCAGATCATTGGCAGCAAGCTTGACGTAGCGGGCAGGGATCTTTGATATCCGCAGGAGGGCAATCAATAAGGAGGACTGGTCCCAGTGGTTGCCTGATTTATTCAAATATGTGCCCCTGGCACCCAGTCTGGAGTGGCTGTAATAGGTTCTGCCCCCCTTTTCAAGAAGCACCTGGGGATAATAAACATTCTTATAAACCCAGTTGTAAATCCTGACCGGATTATTTCCAAGGCTTGCGGCCAGCTTGACAAGATCATCATTTTCATCATTGATATAATTTTCAGGATCAGCAGGTTCCTCACTGTTCAGTATTGCCCAGTCGCACTCCATAGTTCTTCTGAGATCATCCGAATCAGGTGCCGGGCCTGAGGAGGCCGGGGCATGATCGGCACAGAAAGTGAAAAGGAGTGCAAGAAGCAGCATCAAATATGTTGCTGTTTTTAATTGAGTCCGTTTCATATGAGTTTTCCCGTTTGCGGATTTATCATTCATTTTCAAATCGCCTATTTCAGCAGTGCTTCTAAGCATAAACCCGTGATGTACGCGCTGCTATTCCAGCTTCCGTCCGGATTCTGCCGGCTGACCAGGTAGGCTGCGGCCATCTCTTTTTGTGCCGGGGTTAATATGTCTAACCAAATAAGGGCGGCCGAGGTATCAATCACACCGTTACCCAATGAGCCGTCCGGGGATTGCGTCCGGGCGATCCAGCCGGAATCAAAGTCAGGTGACTGGGGTGAAAAAAACCGGTCCCAGGCATTGTATACAAGGCTTGATGCGTAAACACTTTTGTCTGCACCTGCAATCCATCCGAATCTCTTGGATTCGCTGCTTTGCAGATAGTATAATTTTGAGGAATAAATGAAATTTGTGATCCCGGACGGGAGGGTACCGCTGTATTTTTCAAGGGCACTTATTCCAAGTCCGGAGGAAACAGGATCGGAAACATAAGATTCATTGATGCCCCAGCCGCGCAGGTAGCTGTTAGATATATAATTCCCCTTGGCAATGAGTTTATTGATGTAAATATCGGTATTTTGTCCAAAGGCGCTCAGGGTTATGATTTTCCTGGACAGGAAATCGTTGTTATCAACCAGATGCCCCCTTAGGTAGAACAGGGCAAGATGGGTCTCCAGGTCACTTTTCCCGGCCAGCCTGTAAGCATTCAGCACCTGGCTTGTGGCAAGAACCCCGGTGCCCGGATTATCTTTCCAAAATCCTGTTTTATCCTGTTTTGATCCAAGCCAGGCCAGCGCCCTGGCAATGGCCTGGGCTTTATCAGCAGTACCTCCGTCTTCCGGAATCTGAACAGAGACAATCTGCCCGGCAGCGCCTTCCACGCCGTTTGAATTCACCTGGGTAACGGCATAGTAACAGGTCATACCCGGAAGAACACCGGTATCTGTGAAAGAGATCGTTCCGCCGGGGATATCAATAGACGAGATAAGAAGTCTTTTCGGGGGAGGATATCCGCCCTGGCTGCTTTGGGAAAGGATGGCATGGTCGATTGAGCCTGATGCCCTGTAAACCCTGTACTTCTCTGCATTGGTGGCCTGGTCCCAGGTAAGGTCAACATCCGGGGCATTGTAAAGGCCTGAAAGCCCGGTAATCCCGTCCGGAATAGCTCCCATCAGGTATACGGCACTTTGCACGGGTTCAATATTGCCGAAAGAATCCTTTGCAAAAAACTGCAGGTTCATACTTTTGTCAATAGTGATTCCCCGGATGGGTGACGGTTCCGGCAGGGTATTTTTTCCCCCTTCAAAGGGCGTCGAACCGTTAATGGAATAAAAAATGGTCGCGGGCTCGGAGCTGGTTAAATCCACGGTAAAATTCTGTGAATAGTGTCCAGGAGTCACACTGGGGGTTGTAACGGGAATGGTTTTGTCCAATTCAAAACTCAGGATGACAGGGGTTTCGTTGCCTGCGGCATCCGAAGCGACCACTTTCACCGTATGGTGTCCGTCTTCAAGCCCGGTTAGATCATAACTGATCGTGTTTCCTTTAACCGTGGCCCGGGAAGTGATATCTGTCTGGGTCTGGCCGTCAACATCGAACAATTGAATGGAGGTAATACCTGTATTGTCTGTGAATGTCGCATACAGGCCTATTTGTGCACCTGTGAAATTAACCCGGGTCTTACCCGGAAGGTAGGATGATAAAACCCCAGGGGATTCGTTATCGACCGTTACAAGGAAGGTCTTTTCAACGGCGCCGGAACCTCTTTCAGCCCTTAAGGTATACAAAGTCGTGACTGTGGGGGAAACATCATATGTCCCGGTTGAGGGAACCGGGACCGGGGAGGTGCCTGTGCCGAGGGTCAGGTTTGTTTCAGGGGTGTCGTACGGGCCGCAGGACCATGACAGCACGATAGTTTCTCCCGGTTTTATCAGATCTTTTGTTCCGCTGAACCGGATGGGGGCAAGCGTTACGGTTTCAGCAAGCAGGGAGCTTCCGTCTGCGGCAAAAAAGTCCGGCCCCAGGACAACACCTTCCAGGGATCTTAAAGCGGCACTGCTGCCGCTTTCCATTGTAAATTCCGGTCCTGCCCTGAGTGTGCCGTAAGCAAAGTATTCTCTGGTTTCCCCTGACAGGAGGGTTTCATTTTGCAGGACAAGATCATACTGTGACGGCGGCTCATTGTTGCCGGAAGGCGTTTTTGCAAGTTCAAGAGGGATGGATTCCTGATGTTCGTTGCCTGCATTGTCCGTGGTAATTATTGTTATGGTGTGTTCACCGTCCTTGAGGCTTGACAGGTCAAGGCGGATGCTGGTGTCATTGATCTCGGCATGTTCCGTGATATCTGTCCGGCTCTGCCCGTCTGAATCAAGCACCTGCACCGAGGTAATCCCTGTATTGTCTGTAATGTTTATGTCCAGCCCCTGTTTAGCTTCTTCCAGATCGATAATGTTGTCTGCCGAGGGAGAAGAAATAACAATTTCGGGTGGCTGGCTGTCTATGGTCACGAGGAATGTTTTATTGATAATTTTTCCGCCCCTGTCAACACTCAGAATGTACTCGGTTGTTTCCCCGGGGGCGACATCCCTTGCCCCTATTGACGGGACTGTATCCGGTCCCGGGCCTGTGCCGGGGCTCAGTGTCGTTAAAGGATTGTCGTATCTGCCGGCGGCAGACCATGACAACGTAACCGTTCCGCCCTTTTTTACCAGCGGTTTTGAGCCGGTGAACTTTATCGTGTCCATCGCGGAGGTTTCTGCAGACAAAGTGCTTCCGTCTGCGGCAAAAAATCCCGGCGCCAAGTCGACACTCCCTGAAGATCTTAAAGAGACATTGCTGCCTTCTTCCATTGTAAATCCAGGTCCGGCCGTGAGGCTGTTGTAGGCAAAGTACTCTCTGGTTTCGCCTGACAGGACGTTTTGATACTGTAAAATCAGGTCTGTTTCGGACGGAATGTTCCCGGTTCCGGTGACGGTTTTGTCCAGGTTGAAGGGGACGGTTCTGACTGTTTTAGTGCCGTTTTTGTCCGTAATGATGGCTGTGACCCTGTGGGGGCCGTCTTTGAGTTTTGTCAAATCAACGAAGATTCCATTGGCATCGATCTGGGCCAGGCTGGTTATATCTGTCTGAATTTGCCCGTCGGAATCAAATACCCGGACTGAGGAAATGGTGTTGTCGTTTGTAAATGTTATCTTTAATCCCTGCGCGGCTTCGGAAAGGTTGATCAGGTCATCATCGGAAGGTAAGTCAATAACAATATTGAGAGCATCGGCTTTTACGGCTACAAGAAAGGTTTTCTCAATGATTTTTGCTCCCCTGTCAACCCTTAGGATATACTCGGTGGTTTTATCCGGGGCGACATCAATGCTGCCGGTTTGGGAGTAAATCCGGCCGATGCCGGGAAGCAGGGTGATTACCGGGTCGGTCCCGCTGGTGGATTCAATACCGGTATTGGGGGGTAATGCGGTCTCAGGGTCGTCATGGCCGCCAATGGACCATGACAGGGTAAGGGGTTCTCCCGGCCATGTCGATTGTTTTGTCCCGGTGAACTTAATCCCGGGGAGGTCGATGATTTCAGCAAACAGGGTACTTCCTGTTTCGGCAAAAAAGCCGGGTTCAAGCACAATACCGCCTGAAGATCTTAAAGTGACATCACTTCCCGCCGACATGTTAAAGTCAGGTCCTGCATTGAGGGTATCATAGCAATAGTATTGGACAACTTCTCCGGCAAAAATGCCAGTATCCAGAAAAGCGGAACTGTTCTGCGTTCCTGCTGCCGCAGTTCCATAAAAAACAATAAGACAGTAGTATCCTAAAAGAGATCCCATCAACTTTTTCATTTTATTGTCCGTATTGCCTGGTCCCAGGCATTGTTTGCTTTTAGAATTTTCGAGGCGAAGTCCGCCATTTGATTTAAACTTTGTTCGTTTGACTCTCTTTAAGAAACCCTAGTCGCCTGTGTTGTTGACATCGGGACCGGGTTTTTAGGGATTACATATAAAAGCCCCGAAGGTTGATTCTAATAAATTCAATTTCCCAACTACTAGCTAATTCGGCTATCTCAAATTTGCCGTTTTTTATATCCACTTCAATTTCCAAAGCCAGTCGTGGTTGATTTCTTGAGCCCAATTGCAAAAAACTCTTAGCTGTCTGCTGATAGTTTTTGCCGGTATCGGTCCCAAAGGGGCGAGTTAATAGTATCAATATACCCTGATCGTTTGGTATACCTGAAGCATCCACATATACTTTAACGCGTTTTGCCCCTTGGGGCAGTAAAGGGTGGTTGCTTAAATCAACGGTTGTCCATTCCGCGGTTAAGTTCGTATAAGTGCGATCCCAACCAGCTGTTCTCTGATCAACAGGAATAGAATAATAATTACCAACATACCAGTCTGCATATGGAGCGGTCTTGCTTTGTTTAATGGTTCCGTTCACCAGGATATCCCCGTTTACCTCCAGTTTGGCCTCGGGGGTTGTGGTGCCGATACCCACGTTTCCTTCCGGTGTAAGCTTAAGGCCTTCGCAGAATCCGTATGAAGCTGTTAACAGAAGCAGAGTTGCCAAAACGGAAATAACTTTAATTGCTTTCATCTTGTCTCCTTAGAAAAATAACTTTTGTCGAAAAGCTCTTTTTGTGTTCTGCATAAGAAAGAACACAGATTAAAATAATTGAAATCGAAAGATCGCACGATACGATTTTAATATAGAAAAATAAATTGTCGATCATCTATAAAACAAAAAATATGTGCTGTCTATCAGGGAAATCTTTATTTTTGCAAAAAAAATTACGCTGAGTTTTTTATACCACAACAACTACCTCTTGATTTTCTTGCGCAGTCCATCCTTGCCAGGCCCTTACTGCCTTGGCTTTTCCAGGGTCCACGGTTTTGTGAAGTAGGTGTTGCGGACCTTGTCCGCCTTTGATTCCGCCCATGCCTCAAGCCCCATCTTA
>JAKSAX010000174.1 GCA_022361395.1 Desulfobacterales bacterium
TTCATGGGTGAATTTGAGAGCGGCCTGATGAAAATCATGGCCATCGGCCTGGGCAAGATCTCAGGCGCAGGGGTCTACCACAGGGCCATGATGAATCTTGGCGCCTCCGAGGTTATCGGGGCCGTGGCCCGCCATGTTCTTAAGCGCTGCAATATTCTCATGGGCCTTGCCACCATTGAAAACGGATACCGGGATGTGGCCGGTATCGGCATTTTTCCGGCCGGGGAAATCGAATCCGGAGAAAAGACCCTGCTTGCCCAATCCAAAGCCATCTCCCCCTCCCTGCCCGTGGATGCCGCCGACATCATCCTCATAGATGAAATCGGAAAAGAGATTTCCGGTGCCGGATTTGACACAAGGGTGGTGGGCCGCATCCGCCTGCCCGGCACCCCGGAACCTGTCACCCCGGACATCACCCGGATTATTCTCTCCGATATTACCGCTGTCTCGGAGGGCAATGCATGCGGATTCGGCCTTGCCGACATCATCACCGCCAGGCTGGCCGGAAAAGTGGACCGGAACACCACGGATATCAACACCATTGTAAGCATGGCCCTGGAAATGGGCAAAACCCCGCTGGTCATGCCCAACGATAAGGAGGCGCTGAACCTGGCCATCCGCTGCATCGGCATGGTTCCACTTGAAGAGATCAGGATCATCCGTATAAAAAACACCCTCAGCCTTGAAGAGGTGGACCTGTCCACCGCCTTTTTACAGCAGATCCGGAAGGACCCGGGACTTGAGATCACCCGGGGGCCCCGGCCCATGTCCTTTAGCAGGGACGGCTACCTCACCGGTTTTTTCAGCCAAGACTAACCCGAACCAACCCAAATACAGGAGATGTAACCCCATGATGACCCCCAGACAACGTGTAATGGCCGTAATTAACCTGGAAGAACCAGACAAGGTGCCCTTTGCGGACTGGATTGACCCGGGTATCCGGAAAATCCTGGCCGCCAGATTCGGTGATGAAAACATGGGTGATGTGGAATTTCACAAACACCTGGGAGCGGATGCCATCTGCTATGCTGAAGGGGACTATATCGCCCCCCAGTTCTGCAAAAAGCTCATTGATGAAAAAGGGGTGGAGCATCTCCAGTCCGAAGGGCTGATCAAGACCCCGGACGACATGGACAAGTTTATCCTGCCGGATGTGACCGCACCCGGGTATTTTGACAAGGCCAAACGATACATGGATGAGTGCGGTAACTCGGATCTGGCGGTTTTCGGCAGCATGCGCACGGGAATGATGAACACCATATTTTCCATGGGCCTGACCGAATTCTCCATGGCCCTGTTCCGGAACATCTCATTTATAGAAGATATGTTCGACCGCTTTATCGAATGGAATATCCGGGTGGCGGAAGGGCTGACCGATGCCGGATTCGACTTCCTGGTCTGCTATGATGATATCGCCTTCAACACCGGCCCCATCATCCCCCTTCCCATTTTCCGGGAGGTCTTTGTGCCCAGGATGCAGAAATTTGCATCTACCCTGAAACTGCCCTGGATTTTCCATTCCTGCGGCAATGTGGGCAAGGCCTGGGACGATATTATGGACTTCGGCATGAACGGGTTCAACCCCTTCCAGCCCGATGTAAATGATATCTTCGAATATAAGAAAAACTACGGTGACAAACTCTGTATCTGGGGCAACGTGGATCTGCGGTACACCCTGACCCAGGGCACGGTTGAAGAGACCATTGCCGAAACCAAAGAAAAAATCCGGAGGCTGGCCCCGGGCGGGGGATTCCTGCTGGCCACCTCCAACAGCATCACCGATTACTGCAAGGTGGACAACATCATTGCCATGATGGAGACCAAGGAAAAATACGGCACCTACCCCATTGAGGCCGGTGAATAATCATTAACCTTTTTTACCTATGGAGAACATGTGATGGAACAATCAATGTCAACTGAAAAACAAGGCTTTCTGGATAAACGGATCTTCTGGCCGTCGATCATTGTGGTGATTGCCCTGGCCCTGCCCCTGGCCATTTTCCAGGAAGACGGCAAGGCCGTGGTCAATGCCATTTTCGGATTCATGACCAAATACTTCGGCTGGTCCTTCCTTCTCTTTGCCCTGGGCTGTTTTTTCTTTTTGCTCTGGGTGGCGCTGGGCAGGTACGGCGGCATTAAGCTGGGTGATCCCGATGACAAGCCCGAATTCTCCCTCATGAGCTGGATCGGCATGCTGTTCTGTGCAGGGGTGGGTTCCGGCCTGATGATCTGGTCCATCATGGAACCCATCTACTATATCCAGGGCCCTCCCTACGGCATTGAGGCCTTTTCCGACCAGGCCTACGAATGGTCTGCCATGCTGCCGCTGTTCCATTGGGGATTCTCTGCCTGGGCCCTTTACGGGGTAGGCGTGCCGGCCATAGCCTATGTTCTTTTTGTCAGGAAACGCAAAGCCCTGAGGATTTCCGAGACCGTCAGGAACGTCATCGGCGACAGGGCCGACGGCTGGCTGGGCACGGTGATCGACGTCTTCATGGTATTCGGTATTGTCGGCGCCATTGCCACCTCCCTGGGGGTTGCCGTTCCCATGGTCTCCTATGCCGTATCCCAGTGGTTCGGGATCCAGGAAAGCCTGATGCTGAAAGTCATCATCCTGGTGGTCTGGACCGGTTTCTTCGGATTCAGCGTATACAGGGGACTTGCCAAGGGTATCAAGATCCTCTCCGATATCAACCTCTACTTAGGGTTAGGGCTTCTCATCTTTGTCCTGATCTGCGGTCCCACCATTTTCATCATTGACATGATCACCAACAGCCTTGGCCTCATGGTCACCAACTTCTTCCGTATGTCCACCTACCTGGATCCGGTGGTCAAATCCGGATGGCCCCAGTCCTGGACCGTGTTCTACTGGGCCTGGTGGCTGGCCTACCTGCCCATGATGGCCCTGTTTGTCGCCCGTATCTCCAAGGGCCGCACCATCCGCCAGGTGGTGCTGGTTGAACTCTTTGCCGGTGCCGGCGGCTGTTTCGGCTTCATGGGCATCCTGGGCGGCTATGCCCTTCATCTCCAGAAATCCGGTATTCTCGATGTGGCCAAGGTCCTGTCCGAACAGGGATCGGCAGCCCTCTGCTTTTCAGTCATGGGCCAGCTGCCCATGTCCGGCCTTGTGACCTTTATCTTTGTCCTGCTCTGCTTCATCTTTGTGGCCACCACTCTGGACTCCACCGCATTTATCCTGGCCTCCATCTCCACCCGGGACCTGCCCTCTTCGGCTGAGCCCTCCAGGAAACTGCGGTTTACCTGGGCCGCCATCCTGGCATTTGTCGCCATCGGCCTTATGGCGGTGAACGCATTGAAAGCGGTACAGCTGGCATCGGTTATCGGGGCGCTGCCCATGATTCCCATCGGGGTACTCATGTGCGTGGCCTTTGTGAAATACGTTCAGGAGGATTACGGCTACCTGAACCAGACACCGGTCCGGATGACCGAAGCCCCCCAGGAATAAAGGGAAAGCAGCGAAAGCGAGAAAATCATGAGTATCCGACACAACAGAACAGGCATCAGGGCCGCCCAGGGATTCGGGCTGAACGGCTTCACATCCGAATCTCTGGACTCCATGCACTGGGCCACCCTGTCCATTTTTGAAAAAACCGGTATCCGTGTGGAATCGCAAAGGGCCGCCGAGATCCTTGCCGGTACAGGGGCCATGGTATCACCGGACAACGGCCATTTCCGGGTAAGATTCAAACCCTACCAGGTGGAAGACGCCCTGAGGAAGGCCCCCTCGTCCGTGACCTACTATGGCAGGACGCCGGAAAAAGACTTCATTGCGGAACCCAACCGGGTGGGGTTTGCCCAGTTCGGGGAATGCATCAATGTCATTGATCCCCGGACACGGAAACTGCGGCCTTCGGTGAAAACCGACTGCCGGGACACGGCGGTCCTGGCCGACGCCCTTGAAGAGATCGTCATCATGGAACGCTCGGTCTGCCCGGGTGACATGCCCTCTGCCTCCCAGCCGGTCCACAACCTGGCCGCCATGATGGGCGGCACTTCCAAGCACATCGTCCTGGGCACCGACGGCCGCCGGAACCTGGAAACCATGATGGAACTGGGCGCCCTTGCCGCAGGCGGAAAAGATAAATTCGCCAGGCGGCCCCTGTTCACGGCCACGGTCTGCCCCACAAGCCCCATGACCCTGGTGGATACCTGCTGTGATGCCGTCATGGCGGCGGCGGATAACGGTATCGGGATACTCATTATCTCCATGTGCCTGTCAGGGGGGACCTCACCGGCCTCCCTTGCCGGCACCATTGTCCAGCACAACGTGGAGGTGCTTTCCGCCCTGATCCTGGCCCAGGCCGTCCGGCCGGGAACACCGTGCACCTATGGGTCCTGCACCGCCATCATGGATATGAAAACAGCTGTTTCCGCCGTGGGCGCCCCGGAGTACGGGATTCTCAACGCAGGCATCGCCCACATGGCCCGGTATTACAGGATCCCTTCCCTGGTGGGAGGCGGTCTCTCCGACTCAAAAGTCCCGGATGCCCAGGCAGGCTACGAGTTCGGCATCAATGCCCTGACCTCCGCCCTGGCCGGTGCCAATATCGTATACGGATCAGGGGGGCTTGAGATGTGCCTGACCTTTGATTATGCCAAGCTCCTCATGGACCATGAGTGTATGAAGAACATCCGGAGAACCCTGGCCGGGGTCACGGTGGATGATGAAAACCTTGCCGTTGAAGTCATCGAGGCGGTGGGGCCGGGCAATACCTATCTTACCCACCCCCACACCTTTGAACGGACCAGGTCACAGTCCAGGGGAGATCTTTTTGACCGGAATCCCAGGGACAGGTGGGCGGCGGACGGTGAAAAGACCGCAGCCGAAAGGGCCTATGAGGCGGCACTGAACATCCTTGACACCCATGAGCCCGCCCTCCTGCCAAAGAGGGCCGAGGATGACATTGACAGGCTGGTGGCTGAATATGATGCAAGGATTGCGAAAGGATAACCATGAACCGGTTCAAAGTCATTGATACCGATACCCTGGAAAAAATCCACGACGCCAGTCTCACCCTGCTCGAAGAGACCGGGGTTGCCTTTCACCACGACGGGGTCCTGGATCTCTTCAAATCCCGGGGCGCAACAGTGGACGGCCAGGTGGTCCGCTTCCCCAAAGCCATGGTGGAA
>JAKSAX010000310.1 GCA_022361395.1 Desulfobacterales bacterium
GGGATTCAACAATCCTGGGTTCGTCATCCACGATGAGAATATGGGTCATCTGATCCTCCAATGGGTATGAATACCTTGAATGCCACGCCCAGGGGTTCGATATTGCTGACCTCGACAATTCCCTTGTGGGCGTCCACAGCCCTGTGGACATTGGCCAGCCCCAGGCCGGTGCCCGTGGTTTTGGTGGTGTAAAAGGGTTTGAAAATCCGCGTCAGGTGGGTTTCGGGGATGCTGTTTCCGTCGTCTTCCACCGTGAGAAGGATAAAGGGCAGGTCCTCTTTTTCGCTGAGAGCGGCCGAGATCTTTATGGTGCCCACCTGGTCCACTGAGTCAATGGCGTTTAGCAGCAGGTTGATAATGACCTGCTCAAGTTTCCCCTGGTCTGCCATGATCACCGGCAGGTCATCCTCCATCTCAATTTGGCAGTTGATGCGCCTCTCCTTAAGCTTTACTTCCATGAGTTCTGCACAGGCGTATACCACCGGAGGGATGCAGGTGGGGGCAAAGGAGAGGGACAGGGGTTTGGCAAAATCCAGAAGTTCCTGGAGGATACCCTCAAGCCGCATGATTTCCCGCTCTGAAATCTCCAGCCGCCTCCTGTCGTTCCCCTGGAATTGCCGGTTCTTTCCCAGGATCTGCAGGTTCATCTTGACAGAGGAGAGGGGGTTGCGGATCTCATGGGAGAGAGAGGCGGTTACATGGCCGATATAGGCCAGCCGTTCCGCATCCCTGACCCGTTTTTCCATCTCCACCCGCTGGGTGATATCCCGGCACAGGCACAGCTTGTACCGCTTCTTCTTAAACAGCACAGGCCTGAAGGTCACCTCAGTGGGCAGGGCCTTCCCGGTTTTGGTGAGCCGGTTATACCCGAACATACCGGATTCCGGCGCTTTAAGGGATCTGGGATTGATCACGGCAGATACCTTGATCCGGCTCTCCTCCGCCACAAGGTCCAGAAAGGGAAGGGAGATGACCTCGTCCATTTCATAGCCGTGCATCCGGCAGAAGGATTGGTTCACAAAGGCAATGATGTCCCGGTCAATGACCAGGAACCCGTCGTTGATCTCCTCCACCAGGGTCTTGTACTTGTACTCGGATTCCCTGAGTTCGGCAGTTCTTAGCTTCACGTCTTCTTCCAGGCGCTGGGCATACTCCTTCAGGTATTTTTCATGCATCTTCTGGAAGTGATTGGAAAACCTGTGGATGGTATAGGCCAGGCAAAGGTTGGTCCGTTCAAGGTTTTCCCCCAGCATCTCCCCGGGGGATTCCCTGACCAGGGCAGGGGTAATGATCTGCCTGAACAGTTCAAAGGCCTTCTGGACATCATCCAGGGGAAACCCCGACTCAAGCCTGATTCTGGTGATTTCGCTGATAAAGGCGTTGATCTGTGTGAAATCATTGTCCGTGATCACCCGGCCGAATGAATCATAGGCATCGGTCACAGTCTTGTTCAACTCATCAAAAGACCGCCGGGCATAGTGCGGGCTCACCTCTGTTTTCAGCTTTTTTACCCATTCATCAATCACGGCCTGCCTGTGCCGTTCCAGAAAACCGGCCCAGAAAGATGCCATCACCCGGAAAATCCTTTTTTATGGATCACAGGATCTTTCCTGGGCGGTACTTTCATTGCACCGGCAGGCTTCCCTAAAAGTATGGCGCCTGTAATTTCAAATTTCCCGGGAACACCCAGAAGATCTGCCACCGCCTGCCTGGCTGCGTCGCCGGCCTTTTGGATACCGGCCTTGAGGGCCGTGTCCGTCACGGCAATGAACTCAAAAGGCTGCCGGTTCAGGGGGCTGGGAGCCCATTGCCCGGCCCTGACAATGGCTGCGGTCTGTTCTTCTGTGACAGGGTCATCCAGAAATGCCCTGCAGCAGCGTCTCTTTTCCACCAATTCCTTAAAATCCATGGTCTGCTCCCAAATCTCGGGTTTCAGGTTTTGGGCGTTCACGGTTCCAGGCCTGCCGTCCCATCAGCCTTACCATAATATGGCCTAAAGGCATAGGATGATCCGGCAAGGTACCGGTGATTATTGCAAGGGATATACCGGAACCGGCAGGCAGGGAATTAAACCGTCCTTCCCGGATCACCGGGGTTCCCGGCCGGGTGACGGGACGGGGAGCCGCAGGTAAACTGCCCGGTACCTGAAAATAATTTTCCGGCCGCCGGAAAGAAATTTTCAGTAGGCAGGTCCGGGGTCATCGCATATAAATTTTTAGTTTTTTTGTACCCATTACCCGGCACCGACAGCGCAAAGGGACGCCGCTAATTCCCATCAGCTCGTCCTGAGCTTATGGGAAGCGGAAATGAGCCTGCCTTTCTGTCCTGACGGCATACTCATTTACGCCGCTATGTCCCTTTACACTGCCGGTGCCTGGAGATCGCGGTTTGCCACAAATTAGATGGTAAAACGCTGAGACGTTCACACGATAGGCCAAATGACAAAAAAGCCATTCATATGATCAGTGCTTGGGTAATTGAAAACCGAAGAGAAATCAAACGAGATTACTGCAATCCCAGTCATTTGAAGTTTTCCGAAATCTCCGGCTGTATCATAACCCTGTGGGTACTCAAAAAAGATTGCAAAAACTATTATCGGCAAGGCTGGAGACTATATTCGAGAAGAGCCGGAAAAGCAAGAAAAGAGAAACGGTTATGCCGTTTCCATCGTGACGGTTGAAGAGCTTTTACTTTTCTTGCCTCTCTCGCTGTTCAAGCTGTTCTCGCTTATTTATTGCCCTGTTTTACCAGATTTGAACCCTCAAAGGCGCCGGAGCGACGCCTTTGAGGTATTTTTTGAAGAACCGGTTGCAGGCCGGCGGTTCCGGTTGTGGTTTTTAGTTCCAGGGGATGCGGAGACCTGCTAGGCAGCCAGCTGTTTGGCCAGCTTGGAGGCTGAACCCGCATCTGCGGCAAAGCCGTCGGCACCGATCTCATCGGCAAAGGACTGGGTCACAGGGGCCCCGCCCACGAGAATTTTGACCTCCTGTCTGAGGCCGGCTTCCACAATGGCATCCACGGTCTGTTTCATGGCGGGCATGGTGGTGGTGAGCAGGGCGGAGAGGCAGACCAGGCGGGCATTTTTGTTTTTGATCTCTGCCACAAAGGTTTCAGGGCCGATATCCACACCCAGGTCGTGGACAATCATGCCGGCACTTTCCATCATCATGGAAACCAGGTTTTTCCCGATATCGTGGAGGTCGCCTTTGACGGTCCCGATGATGACGTTGAGGCCGCCGCCTGCCTCATCATCTCCCAGGAGGGGTTTGAGGATTTCCACGCATCCGCCCATTGCCTGGGCTGCCATGAGGACTTCCGGGATGAACATATCCCCGGACTCCATCTTTTCACCGACAATATCCATGCCGGCAATCAGTCCCTGGTTAAGGATATCCTGGGCTGCGGCCCCTTCATCCAGGGCGGTCCGCACCATGGCCTGAAGGCCTTCGGTATCGCAGGCCACAAGTTTTTCTGTCATTGCATTAAAATCAGTCATGTTTATCTCTCTTATTTGTATCCATTGCAGTGATTGCCGGGGCTGTTATAAGCCGGCAACCACGTCGATTTCCACGTCCAGGTCATCATAGATCCCGGCCGAGGCCACTGTGATCCTGGCCGGGGGCGCATCCTGAAAATATCCGGCATAGGCCTGGTTCATCTCCTGGAAATGATCCATTGACGACAGGAAGATGGTGCATTTGAGAACATTGTCCATGGTTGCGCCGGCAGCGGCAAGGACCGCCTTGATGTTTTCCATACAGCGCCGGGTCTGGGCCGCTACCGTCTCCCTTTCGTACTCACCTGTATCTGGGTTGACGCAAAGCTGGCCGGACAGGAAGAGCATGTCCTTGTAGCGTACTGCCTGGGAGTAAGGGCCCACGGCTTTGGGGGCCTTATCCGTTGAAATTATCTCTTTCATAGTATCTCCGTTGGAATTTTTCCGTTCGGTTTCAGCCTAGAGGCACCCTGGCATATACATCGGGATTCAGGGGATTATAGTACTGGTCCATGGGGCCCTCGTCTTTAAACCTGCGGGCGCACTGCGCCATGTTTTCCCTGTCCAGGGTAACGCCCAGGCCCGGGCCTTCGGGAACGGATACCAGGTTGTTTTTGCAGGTAAAGGGGCCTTCCTGGATGACATCACAGGTCATGAACCGGAACAGGGACTGGTTGGGTTCGATAATATGGCGGGTGGCTGCGGACACCTGCAGGTAGGCTGCGGTGGCAAGCCCTGTGTCCCCGCTGTAGAACCAGAAATCAATACCCGTCTGCTCGCAGGCGGCAATGAACTTCAATGTCCTTGAAATTCCCCCTAAAGCCGTCAGGTTCAGGACAAAGGTATCGGGCACGCCCATGCGGACGGCAGACCCCAGATCCGGGGTATGGGTGGAAAAGGGGATAGAGGTATGCTGCCGCAGCTTTTCCATGTCCCGGAAACTGCCCACGGGATCTTCGAAATTCCTGATGTTAAATGGGGCCAGCCCTGCCACAAGCTCCCTGGCCGAGGCAAGGGTCCATGCCATGTTGCCGTCCAGCCGGATCATGGCATCGTCTCCCACTGCATCCCGCACCGCCCGGGTGACCTCGATATCCAGCCGGGGATCTCCGGTGGAGCATTTGCCTTCAAAATACGTGGAGCCGTGTTCCTCCCTCATCCTGGCGCAGTAGTCCGCAATATCCGTGGGGTTTTTTAAGCCGCCGGCCGTGCCTTTCAGAGGCCTGAAGGAGTAGTATTCGGTAAATGGAATCTCCTTGCGGACAGCACCGCCAAGCACCTTGTACAGGGGCATGTTCCAGGCTTTTCCCCTGATGTCCCAGAGCGCCATCTCAATGCCGCCGAAGGCCTTGAGGGGGGTGTTGCTGTCCGTATTGGCCAGGACCCGGGTCTCAGGCACACATCTGAGTTCGCAGTTTTCAATGTCAAAGGGATCCGCACCTATAAGCCGCTGGGCCATGTGACCGTTTATTTCAGCCTCACATTCCCAGGACGGGGCCTCGCCCAGTCCCACAATCCCGTCATCCGTGAAAACCTCCACGATGACCCGGGTAATGCCTGTGTATTCCCCAACGGACCAGGTGTAGGGGGCGTCAAAGGGAATGCTGACCGCTGTTGCTTTTACGCGTTCTATTTTCATATGATCTTCTTCTTTAAAAATCCTAGTTGCAGGTGTCGATAAATTTGCTCAGTTCGGCATCCAGCCCGGGGTCCAGGAGCGGTTCACTGCACTTTGCCACACGCTCCTGCCATTTTTTGCAGGCCGTGTCTATGATGTCGGGCTGTTCTTTTTCCCAGTCCTGGTAAGGCTGCCAGAATGAGACTTCGGGTTTCCAGATATGCCTGCAGGCCTCAAAGGTGGATTTTTCCATGAGGTAGTTCCCGCTGTGGGGAACGGCAGTAACGGCATCAAAAACCGAATCCGGGTCAAAATCGCCGAGCCCGGAGGCCAGGCAGTCGGTGCGGCTTAACAGCTCTTCGTCAAGAATCCACTTTTCGTAGCTGGTGCTCATCAGGGAATCCATGACCCCGACGGTTTCATTGACCATCTGCACCCCGCACATGCTCAGGGTGAGGTAATTCTGCGCGGTTTCCATTCCTGCCTGGTAATCCGCTCTTTTTGCCTCTGATATCCCTGCCATGGCCCGTGAGGGGAGGTTGTAATACCTTGCAAGCTGCATGACGGCCATGTTGATCAGGCTGCCTTCGGGACCGGCGCCGATGCTGTTGGCCCACCGCATATCAGAGGTCAGGCCGCCGCAGGAGTAGATAAAGGGGGCGCCCGGATTCACGGCCTGGCTGAGGCAGAGCCCTGCCAGGACTTCGGCGTTTATCACCGCTGCCATGCCGTGCATGTTCAATGGGCCTGTGAGTCCTGCCATGGGGGCTGAAAGCACCATGGACACCTGGTTGTTTCCTGCATAGGCCATGAGGGCCTGGCAGGTCAGGGGATCATAGCACAGGGGGCTGACCGGGTTGGGGCTGTACGCAATGACCTGGTTGTCCCGGAGGTACCCCTTCCCGTAAACCAGCTCAAGCATGTCAAAGAGCCGCCTGGATTCCTCCAGGTCCGTTGCCACCCCGATCAGGGGCTTGTTGCTGTGGCGCATGAGATGCTGGGCCAGTTTGAGATACCTGGTTTTTTCATCTACATCCGCGGGTTCCACCGGAACCGCCCCGACCATGTCCATGACCGGGCTGGACTCGCATAATTTTGTTATATTGTCAAAATCCGCCATAACGGCATTCCGCTTGTGGCCGTTTTTCTCTATGATGAATACCGTGCCGTTGCCCGGGCAGATCACCGGTCTTTTCTGGGTATCCCCGACGGGCAGCGGCGCGATCCCGCCCCTTCCCCGGAAGGTGAAGTTCTTCGGGGCGGTTTCAAGGGCCTTTTGGATAATGGACTCATCAATATAGGCGATGTTTCCCGAGACCCTGGCACCATAAGCTGACAATGCCTCGCAGGCGCCGTCAAACTGAAAGAGGATTCCTTTTTGGGATAAGATGTCCATGGTCAGCCCATGGAGTTTTTCAACATCCGGTTTTGAAATCACTTCCAGGGGAGATTTAAAAAAAATACTTGTATCACGTTCCATGATTTTTTTCTCCGATTGCAGGGTTGCCCAGGGCAACCGCATATAAACTTGGCCCGGTTTTTAATTTTTAAAGGTTTCGGATACCTATGCGTTATCCGGATTTGGGCTGCGATTGCCTGTACAAAAGTAACTTATTGGAATCATTGAGTCGGGAACGTTATAGGCGTTGACCTGCCCCATGTTATCCCGTTGTCAATGTGTTGAGTAAAAACGTTCAGCCTGAGCCCCTGTTGTTGTTTAGGGCCACAACCCGATTCCGGGTTTACCGGAACCGGGCGTGGCATTATTTATCCGGTCCTGCCGGATAGTCAGCCCGAAATCTTCGGGTTAGTTGGCGCTATTGGCCAGTTCTGCCTGAAGTTCCTGTCTGATCAGAACTTTCTGTTCTTCAATTTCAGCCTCCCGTTTGGCAGCCTGTTCTTTTTCATATTCCCGTTTGATCAGCTTGAACAGGCTCAGCATCATAAAGAGCATGAGAAGGGAAATCGGCAACCCTGCCAGAACAGCCATCATCTGGTAGGTGGAGAGGCCGCCGGCCAGGGTCATGACAACGGCCAGCCCGCCCATTAACAATCCCTGAAGGTATCTGATGGGAGCGCTGGGTTCGGCAGATCCCCTGGACATCTGCATGGAGGCAAAGAAAGATGCGGAGTCGGCAGTGGTGACGATGAAGATGAAGACACTTAAGAATACCAGCCAGCTGAAGGCATACCCGCCGTCAAAAACGGACATCAGGAGATAGATGGATTCGCCGAAGTCGTTTTTGATGGAATCCACCATGGGGGCAAGCTGGTTGAGTTCCGCCCACTGGCCTGCACCGCCGATAACGGAAAACCAGACAATGCTGACAAAGGTGGGGATAACGGTGACGGCCAGTACGAACTCCCTCAAGGTCCTTCCCCGGGAAATCCTGGCGATAAACCCGCCGGAAAAGGGGGCAAAGGCGGCCCAGAACATGTAATAAAATACGGTCCACCAGCCGAGCCAGCCGCCGTTATTTGGATAGTCCGTGAAAAAACTCATGTAAACGATATTCTGAAGATAGGTGCCGGTTGCCTGGGACATGCCGTTGAGCAGGGTGGCGGTGGGACCTGAAAAAAGGATGAAGAACAGCCAGAGGAAACCCACATACACGCTGATGGTTGACAGGTATCTGATCCCTTTTTTGATCCCGCTGACGGCAGATGCAATAAAGGAGACCGTGAGAACAAGGATGAAAATATAGAGGGCCCAGTCTGCCAGCTGAATACCCATCAGGTATTTAAAAGCGGCCTTTGTACTCTGGATTCCCAGCCCAATAACAGTGGAAATACCCAGGATTGTGGAGGCAATGGTTACAATCTCAACAATTTTAAGGGCTTTGGAATTCCGCCATTTCTCTCCCAGCAGCCCGTAAAGGCTGGTGGAGATGTTCAGGGGCAGGCCGTAGCGGTAGGCCGGAAATGCAATGGCCATACCCACCAGAGCAAAGATTCCCCAGCTGTGAAATCCCCAGTGAAAGATACCGATGGCCATGCCCACGGACTGGGCACCCTGGGAGCCGGATTCGGCAAGGTAGGGGGTGTTCTGCCAGTGGAGCAGGGGCTCACCGATGGTCCAGTATGCATAGCCTGCGCCGACCCCCACGGAAAAGAGCATGGCGATCCATGAAAAGGTAGTGTACTCCGGCTTGTCATCAGCCTTACCCAGTTTAAGATTGCCGTATTTGCTGAATGCAATAAAATACAAGAACACCAGGATGATGGAGAACAGGTACATAAAGAACCAGCGGAACTGTACGGTCACCCATCCGTGCATGGCACCCAGCACCTTTTCAAAGGAATCCAGGTTCATTGACCCCCAGATGAGGATGGACGAGATAATGATAAGCGTTGACCAGAATAAAACCGGGTCAAAATTTCTCGTACTGAAATTATCTTTAATAGATCTGGTATCAGACAAAACTACCTCCTAAAACAAATTATATATTAACATTGAGATCTTACATTATTTTACAATAAAGATCCGGGTTTCTACACGATTATGGTTATGTGCGCCATGAAAAAATCCATGGCGCAGCCTCTATTCGGACAGATCCAGTTCCCTGAGCTTTTCCTCCGTGGGCACACCTGTACTGATGTCCCAGCCGCAGGCCTCGTAATATTCGTCCAGCATCTCGTCATAGGCTTTGATGGTGCACTCTTTTTCATCTTTGAATGCACCGGATTCCGGCATGGAGAGCACCCGTTCCGGCAGCATGTCGTCCTTGCGGCCCAGGGACTCCCGGACGTTGAACATACGCTGGAGGGTGAGCACCCGTTCCCCGACCCTGACAAGCTCCCTGGCGTCCATGTCCCAGCCTGTGGCCGCGCTGAGCATCTTAGTCCAGTGTTCCGGCGTTATCCCGGCATAACACATGAACTTGCAGGTGGAGAGGATATCGGGGAGGATCACCCCCTGCTGCAGGATGGCCGTGTCGCGGCCCTTGCCCTTTTCATCCCATTGGCCGACCTTTTCCGGGTCACGGACACCGAATTCCTGCATCCCGTAATCCATTTTACCCTTGTCAAAGGACATGCCTTCAAGGGGGTGGATATGGCACATACCGCGGCTTGCCGTGCCGTAACCCAGGCCGAGGGTCTTGCTTGACCGCGGGTCATGGGCTGCGCCTTCCAGGCCTTTGACATGGACGGCCAGTTTGTCTGCGCCGTTGCCGAGTTTTTCTGCCGCTTTTTTTACGCCGTCGGCCAGGATGTCGCCCAGCCCCTTGCGGAAGGCGATCTTTTCAACCAGGGCGGGAAGTGCTGCCGTGTTGCCCCAGTTGAGGTCGATCCCGTCTGTTTTGTCCTCGGGCAGGATACCCTCGGTATAACAGTCCATGGCAAAAGAGATCACGGCGCCTGCGGAAATGGTATCCATTCCCCATTTGTTGCACAGGTAACCGCAGTGGACGGCCGCATCCATGTCCTTATTCAGGGAAAATGCCGTGAATGCGGCAACGGTTTCGTATTCCCCGCCTTCGTGTACAGGGGTTTTATAGGGACCTTCCTTAACCTCACAGACCCTGCCGCAGCCGATGGGGCAGCCTGTGTAACACTGTTTCGGACGGACAAGGTTGTTTTTCTGGAAGTATTCAAAGAGTTCCGTTCCCTTGCCCCAGCTGTTGGACCGCCAGTTTTTTGTGGGCAGGTCACCGGACTCATCCGCACCGGACAGGTCTGCTGTGGTGCCGAACTCGTTGAACCAGTCACAGACCTCGTTCTCTTTTACGGTGGTTACAGCCTCTTTTACCGCTGCCATAAAGGCTTTGGCATCGGCATGCTCAACCCTTTTCCTGCCGCCCACTGCAACGGCCAGAAGATTTTTGGACCCCATCACCGCACCGCCGCCGCTTCGCCCGGCAGCCCTGTCACGGCACATGACCGAGGCAAAGATGACCTTGTTTTCACCTGCCGGTCCGATGCTCATGACGGACTTGCGTTTGAGATCAGCGGGCATCCCGTCTTCGATGAGATCTGTTTTTTCGTATACATCCTTGCCCCAAAGCCCTGCGGCATCCTTCAGCACGGCTTTGCCGTCCACGACTTCAAGGTAGACCGGTTTTTCGGACCTGCCTTCAATGACGAGCAGGTCAAAGCCTGCACGCCGGAGATCCGGGCCGAAGTTGCCCCCGCTTCTGGATTCCCCCCAGGCATTGTTCACCGGGGATTTGAAGCAGAGACTGACGCTTCCGCCCCCGGGAACCAAGTTGTCCGAGAGGGGGCTTGTGGCAAAGACAAGCTTGTTTTCCGGACCCAGGGGATCAATCCCCGGTGCGACCTCGTTAAACAGTATCCTGGCCGCGTACCCGACGCCGCCCACAAATTTCCTGGCTGTATCCGCATCAATCGTCTCTGTGCTGCAACTTCCGGATGTCAGGTCAACCCTTAAAATCTGACCCATATACCCCTTATTCATAGTGTCTCCCCATCTTGGTGTTCACCCGCCGACAATACACCGCCGCAATACGATGCGCTGGCCGTTGAACAGTTTCTCGTTTTTATCTCTAATGACCCTGCCGCCGGAGGTGAGAAGAACCGGCCCCCTGAATCTGTCTTCATCATAATTCCAGAGAGATTCAGGCAGCCTGGGTTCTTCAAGGCGGCTGACAGACTGGAACAGATCCCCGAGGACCCCGTTGTCCCTGACCTCCACGGACAACTCCTTTTGGGGATAATGGTGTGCCAACACCCTGTTGAATTCCAGTATGACTTTCATCTTCCGCCTATTTCAATGTCCTGGCAAAGGCCCGGATATCTTCCACCAGCAGGTCGCCGTCTTCCAGGGCGGCAAAGTGCCCGCCGTGGTTCATTTCCGTCCACCGGGTAAGATTGTACATCCGTTCGCAATAGGAACGGGGGGGCCAGGGCAGCATCTCCGCAGGGAAAACAGCGCAGGCCGTCGGCACTTCAACCTTCCGTCCGTCGGCTCCCAATACCCGTCCGCAGCCTTCAAGCCCCCTTTTTCCGTCAGGGCCCATGATCTCCTCACCTTCCTCCCGCCGGCCGAAGTAGACCCAGGATGCCGTGTTAAAGGTGTTGGTCACAATGTAGGTCATGATATTGGTCAGCAGGGTGTCCTTGGAATGGGCGCTCTCAATGTCATCCCCTTCGGTGTCGGACCAGGTCTGGAATTTTTCCAGGATCCATGCGGCAATGCCAACCGGGCTGTCTGCCATGGCATATCCCAGGGTCAGTGGTTTGGTGGCCTGCTGGGTCCTGTACCCGTCTTCCATGATCTGGTCCCGCTCCAGTTTTTCCTGCCAGGCGATTTCTTCCGGTGTCTGGGGGCCGTCCACGTGGCGCATTCCCAGGCAGTTGACATGGATGGCCATGCAGGAGGGGGCATGATCATACCCCAGCCAGTTGGACACCACGCTGCCCCAGTCGCCGCCCTGGGCCAGGTAGTTTTTATATCCCAGGGTTTCGGTCATAAGCTTGTTAAATATCTCAGCCATTTTACGGGGGCCCATGGGACGGGAGGGCTTTCCTGAAAAACCGAAACCGGGCAGGGAGGGGGCGATGACGTCAAAGGCATCTTCCTCTTTTCCGCCGAAACGCTCCGGATGTGCCAGGGGCTCGATGATATCGAGGAATTCAACGACTGATCCGGGCCAGCCGTGGCTGATAAGCAGGGGCATGGGTGACGGGCCGCTGCCCTTCTCCATGATGAAATGGACATCAATACCGTCCACCGGGGCTTTGAAATGGGAGAATTTATTTATTTTGGCCTCCCATTTACGCCAGTCGTACTCATTGACCCAGTAATCGCAGAATTCCTTGAGGTAATCCATATTGGTGCCGTACAGCCAGCCGCCGTCGTCAGGCATCTCAATATTGTTCCAGGGATACTCTTTTACCCTGGTTTTGATATACGCCAATGTCTCATCCGGTACGTTCACTTCAAATGGTTTCAGCATCTGTTAAACTCCTTAAAATAATCTCTTATTGGTTTTTATCTTTCTGTCTTGTCCGGCTGCGCCCTGAATTCCCGGCTGTCATCAAATGGTGTTTTTTCATGGGGCTCTCCCTGGTTTTCAGGCCGCTGTTTTTTAATGAAATCAGGCAGGTAACCAGCAGGTGTCCGGCAGATTTCATTTACCGTCTTACAGAATAAGAGAAAAGGCTTCCATGACCCCGGTCATGTTGAGTGAAAAATATTAAAAAAAAATGATGAGCAACTTAAAAAAGAGTGATGCTGCAGGTCTAAATGGTGAGGTCCCCGAATTCCATGTCATCCAGGGCATCGGGGTCCAGTATGCTGATCTGCCCCCGGCGGGTCTCTATCATGCCCAGATCCCGGAGGCGGCCCATGGCCCTGAGGGTTGATTCCGGGGTGGTGCCGGCGATTTCGGAAATTTCAACGGAGGTGAAGTGAAGGGGGGAGCCGAATTTTCCGTGAAGGGTGGACAGGACCCGCATGATCCTGTGCTCCACATTTTTTTCCATAAAGTCCAGAATCCTGGAATTTGCAGAATCAAAGGCTGAACCGA
>JAKSAX010000138.1 GCA_022361395.1 Desulfobacterales bacterium
AAAGCGAATAAGCAATAAATGCGCCAGGCAAATGGATTCAAGACTGACCGTTTAAATAGGTAAGGGATCGCGCAAGAATTAGTTCACATTCTGTTTGCAAAATGCCCAATGTTTTAAGGGGTTTTATAAACAGACCAGGTGAAGTTATTTTGGCGCGATCCCTAAGGAATATCTTCCACGCTTTTTCAGGTGTGAAGAGGGGTTGCATATTGATAGATAGTGCCTGTTCCCTATCAATATGGTAGCAGGGCCTGGTCCTGAAATACAGAGTAGTGTACTTCAGTTTGGCTTATCAAAATGATAGAGGGTTTTTTGTCATTCTCTATCAAAAGGATGGAAGACCCCGTCAATTCGGAATGAATCCCCCATCTGGCGCGGATCCCGGTGGTGTCCTGGCAATGGCACGTTACCTGCAGTAAGTGTCTGCCGGAAACCTGTTATGGCACCGCCGTTCACGACGCGTACCGCCGGTTTGGTGCCGCTATGGATCTCTTTTGGTGAGAGGCAATCAGGTTTCGAATTCAATAATTTTTTTTGAAAGGAAACAGATGATGAAAAAGAAGATGATGTTCTCCCTGCTGGCCCTCACTGCGAGTTTCTTCGGTGTGCTGCCGGTTTTGCTGGCGGGAAGTGTGGCAACCCAGAGCGCCAGCTATGAAATCCAGGCCATTAACGAGGTCTCTCTGAGTGCGGCCTCAATTACACTCACCATCAGTGAGGCAACAGCAGGTAGCGAACCGACAGATGCCACCGGTTCAAGTTCCTATGACATTACGACGAATTGCGCAACAGACGGTAAAATATTAACCGCAAAACTCGATTCGGCAATGCCTTCAAACACAGAGTTGAAAGCGACTTTTGCTGCACCCACAGGCGGGGTGTCAGCAGGAGAGGTCATACTGACAGCCTCGGCACAGAATGTTGTTACGGCAATTGACGCTGTTGCCGAGTCTGATCTGTCCATTGCTTATACGCTCACAGGTACTGTTGCCGCCGGCATCGTTGCGGCGGACACTAAAACCCTGACCCTCACCCTGACAGACTCTTAATCCGTCATGGTGCCGGAGAGGCCGGCCTTTGGGACATTCCATGGGCCGGCTGAATCGGGATGCAGTGGGAATTATAAGGGGTGAAGGAAATGAACAAAGCCCGGGTTCCAATGGTTGCCTGGCTGATCATTTTTCTGACGGCCTCCGGCACCGGACAGGCCTGGCCGGCACCTGGTGTCACAGTCAAGGGCGGCTGGCGGATCCGGGTCAATGATACCCAGCTGACGGCCGGAGCCGGAAGCCGGATACGAAACTGTGTGAATTTCGGAACAGCAGCATTGTCAGTTTCCGGAGCAGACCGGCCGGACCAGGCTTGGCGTATGGATGTCAGGCTCGGTACCACCGGTCTTCCCCGGGGAATGGCGGTCCATATCCGCAGGCTGTCCGGGGGAGAGGGGGCACTTAACGGCGGCACTGCGTTTATGCGGCTCACGCAGGATCGCACCCCTTTTTTTTCTGGCAGGGGAAACATACCGCATATCCTTCTGGAACTCAGGCTTGACGGCGTCTCCCACCGGATTCAACCGGACACCTATGCCCTTGACATCGTATACACCATTACCCCGGTTTTTGCCGGGGGTAATTAACCTGCCTGAATAAGGATTAGATACCGAAAGATAAAAAACGTGAGGATTGTTCCATACATCGCAACGCTTGCCGCTGTCCTGTTCATACCCCAATTCGGGGTGCAGGCGGCAGGCATCTCCGTAAATACAGGGATGACCTATGAGGCGCAGGCCCTTCCGGGCAGCGCATACACCGGAATAATACGGCTTTCGAACCACGGAGACCGCCCTTCAGAAGTCCGGCTGTACCAGACTGATTATTTTTTTACCAGCAATGGTGACAACCGTTATGACCCGCCGGGCAGCTCCCACAGATCCAATGCGAAATGGCTCCGGCTGGCAACTGAACGGCTGATGGTGCCTCCGGGTGAGGCCACCGATGTGGGTTACAGGGTGCAGGTGCCTGATGACCCGTCCCTGAAGGGGAGCTACTGGAGCATGATCATGGTGGAAGGCGGCACTGCCGGGGAAAACAGCCGGATTGCCGGAGGGTTTAGACAGAAACTCAGATACGGTCTTCAAATGATTACGCAAATCAGAAGCACCGGCAGCGCGCACCTGGAATTCCTCAGTCCGGCCCTGCGGGCAAGGGAGGGCAGGAGACTGTTTTTTATTGATATCAGGAATGCCGGGGAGATCTGGCATGATCCGGAATACTGGTTGGCACTCTATGACGCACGGGGGCAGGAGGCAGGTAAAGTTGCCGGTCAGGGAGGGCGGGTCTTCCCGGGAACCTCCGTCCGTGTGACGTTCGATTTGACCGGGTTTGCGGACGGCCTCTATAAGGTGCTTGCCGTGGCCGACTGCGGCAACGATTATCTGTTCGGGGCAAAATATACCCTCAAACTAAAATAAAGATGCAGTTCCGTAAATGGCGGGTTCTGGCAGTCCTGGTGCCGGGCATCCTCTTGTTGCTTTCATCCGGCCGGCCTGCCGGCGCTGCAGAGGTCCGGATCCGGGCCACAGGGCCGGCGGTGATTGATGCCGATCCCCAGTCACTGGTCACCGCCGCCTTTGAAGTGGCAAATCTCTCGGATGAATCCCTGGAATGCATACCCACCCTGGACCTGCCACCAGGCTGGCGGCAGGTCTCTTCAGCACCGTCTTTCCGGCTGGTGGCAGGGGGCCGTGACATACGTATCCTCAGCATTTATGTGCCTGAAACCGCAGGTGCCGGCGGATACGAGCTCACCTATTCCGTACATGCCCGGAAGTATCCGGCCGTTCGTGACACAAGGCGGCTCCGCGTGGTGGTCCGGACGGTAAAACGCCTCACGGCTACCCTGTTGAATGCTGCCGAACCGGTGTTTGCCGGCGACAATTATCAGGTGGTTTTCTCTGTGACCAACAAGAGCAACGCCGGGCAGACCATCAACCTGGTGGCCGAGAGCAGTCTCCAGCTTAATACCGTCATTTCACCTGACACCCTGGTGCTGGCCCCCGGGGAAACGGCCCGGGTAACGGCGTCTGTCAGCACTGAAGAAGATTTGATCAGAACGGTCCGCCATCATTTGGTCTTGAAGGGGAAATATGCCCGGGAAGATGCATATCGGGGGCTTTCCGGAAGTTTTACGGAGATCATTCCCCGTTCCGGCGGGCAAGCGGATGGCTACCACCGTTTCCCGGCCGTCTTGTCCCTCGGTGTTGCAGGACAGTTTCCCGGGGAACAAAAAGAGATGGCCGCCCGGGTGGAATTCGCCGGTGACGGCACCCTGGACGAGTCCGGCGCCCACCGGCTGGCCTTTCTTGCAAGGGGGCCGGATACGAGTTATGTCAGGGACGGGTTCGGCGAATATGACTGGTATTTTATCGACTACCGGAACCCTGGCGGAACGTTCATATTGGGGGATCATTTCTTTTCCCTGTCCCGTCTGATTGAACCCCAGGTTTACGCCAGGGGCGGAAAGGCGGAGTTCACTACCGGGGATACGAGGATTTCCCTGTT
>JAKSAX010000387.1 GCA_022361395.1 Desulfobacterales bacterium
GCTTTTTTGCAATGGTTGCAGAGAACCAGGTACGGGGTGTCGTGCAGCTTCTCCGCCAGGAACTCATGCCCGTCTTCTTTATCCGGGAACGCATAGTGAAACTTCTCATCCCAGAGCCATTTGATTTCCTGTTTGTGTTTCACCGGGCGGGTATTGGGATATTTCTCCTCATCCACTTCATGGTTGAAGTCCGGTACATTATGGTGCTTGTGGCAGGCTTCAATACAGGCTTGTGCGACATCGTCGTTCAGCTTGTTCGTGTCGATGACCATGCCCCAGCGATGGGCGGTCAACGCGGTTTCATTTTTAGATTTTACAGCACGGGCCTTGCCATGAGAATCAGATGCGGCAAAGTTTATTGCCGGAGCAGCACCCAACCCGATGGCAGCAATCCCCGCTACTTTAAGAAAGCTTCTTCTGCTCTTTTTCATCATTCAATCTCCTTGGGGTTAGTGTGACATTCCCAGCAATAGGGGGTAACGGATGCGTAGTTATGGCAGCTGTCACAGAATTTTTCTTTGTCTTCATGGCAGCCGAGGCAGGAGTTTTCACCTGTGGACAGGCTCATGTTAAAGGTTACTCCGTTGGCAGCCGTGTATTTACGGTCAGCATCCCTGACCACTGAATCCCGCCATTCGTCCAGAAGGGACATATGGTTGGCTCTCATGTCGTATTTATCCAGGACGCATTTTTTCTCAGTGGCTGACTTCCCTGTCAGTTCCGGCTTCGGGGCGGCCTGGGTTTCCGTGGCCATGTTGAACCAGAAAGGGGAAAGCACGGCAATGACAAATATGGCAAGCCCTGCAATGATCATCTGTTTACTCATCTTATTCCTCCTCCATGCCCGGTAAGGGTTCCATTCTCAGGTCTTCTTCTCTTTCTTTTTCACCCGGGAGAATCAGGGCATTACCCACAAGCTCGTGCACACCGTATACTTCAACATCCGGTACCCAGTATTCGCAGAGTGTGGTCAGTGCAGCCCTGTCAATGGCGCAGATGGTGCCCAGGGTGTTGACGCCGAATTTTTCATGGACATGTTTAACGGCGTTGGCACGCGGTAATGCGCCTGCCATTCTCAGTTCCATGTTTTCACCGGCATTCAGGCCTGAACCGGAACCGCAGCAGAAGGTCTGCTCGCGGATGGTGTTAGGCGGCATGTCGTAGAAGTTGTCACAGACATTCTGGATGACATACCTGGGTTCGTCCAGGAGCCCCATGCCCCTTGAGGGGTTGCAGGAGTCGTGGAAGGTGACCACACGGTTGGCGTTACGGCTCTTGTCCAGTTCCAGCTTGCCGTGTTTGATCAGGTCGGCGGTGAACTCTGTGATGTGGACCATCTTGGTGGACGCGGCATTTTCAAACCGGGTGCCTGTGATGGGGTTCACCGGTACTTCAAGGAAGTCGGCAGGGCCGTTCATGGTATCCATGTACTGGTGGATGACGCGCCACATGTGGCCGCACTCACCGCCGAGGATCCATTTGACGCCCAGCCTCTTGGCTTCCATGTACATCTTGGCGTTCAACCGCTTCATTGTCTCGTGGGAGGTGAAGGAACCGAAGTTGCCGCCCTCTGAAGCGTAGGTTGACCAGGTCACATCCAGTCCGTATTTCTCTTTAAGGTATTTGAAGAGAATGAGATATCCCTGGCAGGTGTATGTGCCCGGATCGGCAAATACGTCGCCTGAAGGCGTGATAAAGAGGATGTCCGCCCCTTTTTTCTGGAACTGGGGAGAACAGTCCACGCCGGTGATGTCTTCGATGTCTTCAACAAAGAAGTCCAGCATGTCCTTAAAGGCATGGGGCTGGATACCCAGGTGGTTACCTGTGTTGTAACAGTTGGAAACCGGTGTGGCGATCCAGTCGATGTTCAGGCCGATGAGGTTGAACAGCTCCCTTGCCATGATGGTGATTTCAGCCGTATCAATGCCGTAGGGGCAGAATACGGAACAGCGGCGGCATTCGGTACATTGGAAAAAGTAGTACCACATTTCCTTGAGGGCTTCCAGGGTCAGGGGACGCTGGCCGCCGAGGCGCTGGCCGCCGGGGACCATCTTCAGGATTTTACCGGCAGCAGTGAAATCGTTTCTGTAGATGGATCTTAAAAGTTCGGCTCTGAGAACCGGCATGTTTTTGGGGTCGCCGGTTCCCAGGAAGTAATGGCATTTATCTGCACAGGCGCCGCAGCGCACACAGACATCCATAAAGATTTTAAAGGTACGGAATTTTTCCAGCCGTTCCTTGATGCCGTTATGGAGGATTTCCTGCCAGTTCTCAGGCAGTTTCCAGTCGTCTTCAAGGGGATTCCACTCTCTGGCATTGGGCAGTCCCAGGTTGGCAACACTTTCGGGTTTGGCTGCATAACAATACATCCCGGGTCTGATCTGAACCGATTTGGTGGTGTCCATCCAATTGCCTGGCTCTGAAGCAGACCGGGGGCTGTGATCTATTTTATCTAATGCTTCATCCGGTGTAAGTTCGTCAGACATCTATTACTCCTTCTTATCCACCGGCAGGCCGGCTTCAATCATTTTTTCTCTGAAGTGATCTTCATACTGTTCATAGGTATGGGTCTCAACATCATAATTCCAGGGGTTCACATGTCTTACGGCACGGGTATTGTTGGCCATGTTTCTGGTGGGGCTCAAGAATACACCGCCCATGTGCATCAGCTTGCTTAAGGGAAAGTATGCGAACAGAACGCTGACCAGAAGAACATGGGCATAAAAAAGCCCGCCCACCCCTTCGGGGATGACAGGTGCAAAGGTAACCAGACCCATGGTCAGTTCCTTGATGCCGACAATGTCAACTTTGGTAAAGTAGCGCATGGAGAGCCCTGTGGCTGCAATACCGATGATCAGGAACAGGGGAAAGTAATCCGCTGCCTGGGAAATATAGTTGACCTTTGCATCAAAGATCCTGCGTCCCAGCAGAAAAAGGGTGGCAGCCAGAAGCACCACGCCTGAGATAAACAGGCCGGGCAGTCCCAGCTGGACAATTCCGTCAAAATATTCCAGCCACTGGATACATGAGGGAACAGGTGAGGTGAAAAACCTGAAATGCCTGAGCAGTACAACCAGGAAAGAGTAATGGAAGGCAAGCGCTCCTGCCCAGAGGAAGATTTCCCAGGAGTAGGACAGTCTGTTGGCTGCATTCCGGTTAAATGCGGCTTTGGTGTTTCTGAACAGGGATCTGAAAAGAAAAATTTCCAGAACCATGCGGACAAAAACGCCTGCCGACGTGTTCGGGTTGTCGATGGAGTTCTGTTTAATCCAGGGCAACGATTTCTGCTGACCGCAGGTTGTCGGAATCCTGAACGGTACTGCAGAACCTGCCCACCCCAGAACCTTGATGACAAAGCCGGCTAAAAAAGCGGCAACCGCAAGGTATGGGATGAGTACCCCAAAGACCACCTGCATTCCCGCTCCCTCGACCCCAACGTAGGCCACTAGGAAGAGCAGAAAAACAGTGATAAGGGGGATCAAGTACTTTTGATTCATGTTATAACCACCTTGTTATTATATGTATGACCCGCCATTCATCGCATCATACATGTTAAGATTTGTTAGAGCCCAGAAGATCCTCTTCTTTAAGCTCTGCTACTAAACCTGCCCTTTCAAAGGCCCTGTGAACGCGACGTTTGCTTTCAGTAGCCTTTAAAAGGAAAATTTCTTCTTTGCATTTCATCAGCCTGTTGAAAGCTGCAAGGGCGATCTCATCCACAACCCGGTCGAATTTGTGTGCGTCTGCCGGGTCAATGACACCGGCCCCGATCTCTTTCAGGGCGAACACAAAACTGACCGCATCAGCGGGTTCAAAAGCCTGCACCGCCCGGATCCGGATCACGGGGTCAAGTGCTTTTTCAAGACTGTTCCGATCGAATTTACCTGTAATCAGGTTTAAGATGTCTTCAAGGCTTTCCCGGGTCACTGCTCCGACAGGATTGTCAAAGCGGTTGGCATCTTTTCCCAGTACCCTTGCAGATTCTTGGGGATATGTATCAATGGTAGCCGTGAACCAGCTCTGGAGAAGCTGGTCCAGGTTCTTTTTTATTGTCTGTTCCAAAGTTTTCTTATCTCAACTATTATATATATAACAACAGATTGCCTTCTCAATTGTTAGAAGGATATAAACTTCCTTAAATTTTATGTCAAGGGTAAAAGCGGTTTAGTTTCCAAATGCAAACCAGTGGGAATGTTATTGTCCCAAGCCCTTTAACACAGGCTTTTGGAGAATATTTCAGCCTGCGTGTTCGCCAGGTATTTGGCGTTTCTTTTTGATGGGAAATGGTGTATGAACATGGGGTGAAAAAGATGTGAATTCCAAAAAGATGAAAAAACTTAGGAATCGTTACAAAATAACTTACCCTAAATTGTTTCTAAAACCCCTTAAAAGACAGGGGATTTTGGAAACAAAAGGTTAAGTAATTTTGAAGCCGATCCTTATCCATTGATTATGAAAGGAAAACAATGAAAAGAGCAGTATTGGTACTTATCTGCCTCGCATTCCTGTGGGGCAATGCTTGGGCAGAGGAGTCTGCGGGATTCGGGGTGACGCTGGGATACGGCCAGAGCCAGGACAACATCGATATTTACAGGGTGGGCCTGGCAAAGAAGTGGAATGTGAAGTGGCTGAAAAATAAAACCGGTTATGTTGACGGTTACTTTGAGCTCTCCTACAACCACTGGAACGGGGATAATGATGAGATCAACGCCTTTGCCCTGTCACCGGTGTTTGTCTATGCGTTTAATCCCTCTGAGAAGAACTGGTATCCTTATATAGAAGGGGGGATCGGTGTGGCCTATCTTGATGAGTATAAGATAGACAGCCGGGATCTGTCCTCCAACTTCCAGTTCGAGGACCGCATTGGGGCCGGCATAAGGTACGATAACCTGGATTTTAATTTCAGGTATATGCACTATTCCAACGCATCTCTTGAAGACCCCAACCACGGCATTGATATCTGGATCGGTACCCTTGCCTGGTATTTCTAAATCCGGTTGATACAGGAAAAATTAAAAAGGAATTTCAGCTACCCTGGAATTCCTTTTTCCATGCCCGGTTTATTTCTTTAAACACGAGGTGAATTGTTTAAAAATTTCCTTTGAGAACTTGCCTGCCATCACCTCTTCCTTGATCAGGTGCAGTGCATGAAACGGTTTTTTCGTCTTTCTGTATTTTTTCCACCGGTAGGCCAGGGATTCATAGCAGTCGATCAATCCTATAAGTTGTGCGTAAGAGGTTATGCGCCTTCGCCCGTTCGGGTAACCGCTCCCGTCTATTCTTTCATGATGTTCAAGCGCAACCGTTGGTACGGCAATGTCAAAGTCGGAATTTAAAATGATCAGATCGTGTCCCAGCTGGGGGTGGGTTGAGTAAACTTTGAACTGTTCGTCGGTCAGGCGCTTGTCCGATTCAATCAGGCGGTTGTCAAGTTTTGCACAGCCTGCATCATGGAGCATGGCAGCCATGGCCAGCTGACGTGTGTCAGATTCTGAAAACCCGTGGAAAAAACAGAAATGCAGGGTCAGGGCTGTTATATTCACGGTGTGCTCAATCAGCAGTGAAGAGTGGGAGGCTATTTGACTTAAATATTTTAATGTGCCGTCCTTTTTGCTGCAATGCCCCATTAAAATGTCAATGGTTTCGGGGAGGGTGTTCATGCTTTCCGGCTGGCTTGGGGTTAATGCCTCTGTCATGATAACCGCCAGCGTCTGTCTGACATCTTTGAGGTCGCCCCCCTTTATTTTGGCCTGGAGATCGTTGTTCAGTGATGTCATCAACTCGGTGATGGCGGCATCTTTGTCTGCATCAAAAATGTACAGGTCAGGATACTTAATCTTTGACAGCCTGTTTTCATCCAGGCGCTCTCCCTTTTTTTTATAGATGACATATTCACCAGCTCCGTTTTGATAGTAGAAGGGGGTGTTTTTAAACAAGGCGATCTGTGATTCTTTTACCAACAGGTATTCAGCCATGGCTGATCTCTTTTGCTTAAAACGCTGGTTTAGTAATTATATAGGGAAATATTGCTCTGCCAATTATACAATTATCACTAGGATAATTCCAGGGAATAAATTATGAAGAATGCTCAGGTAAATCTGTTTCCCAAGGCGTTGGGATAGGGGGAACTATCTAAGGTAGCTCTCTTCTGAAAACAAAAAAGGGAATTCAAAGCAGCGCTTTTCATTCCCTTTTTTTGGTACTGGCGGAGAAGGAGAGATTCGAACTCTCGGTACAAGTTTCCCCGTACACTCGCTTAGCAGGCGAGCACCTTCAGCCAGCTCGGTCACTTCTCCGCAGTGGCGGAGGAGGTAGGATTCGAACCCACGGTCCCGTGAAGGACAACGGTTTTCAAGACCGCCACTTTCGGCCACTCAGTCACTCCTCCGCAAATTAACCAGGGCAATATATCATCTCGATTCTGAGTGGTCAAGGAGAAAAACGAGAAAAGCAGGTAAGGCAAGAAAAGTATCAGAGCTAAGTGTATATATAATAGGGAGCGCGAAGCGCATCCACAACCTTTTCCCGCTGTTCCCGCTGATGGCTTTTCTCGCTGCAAGCCGCCGGGCAAACGCCCGGCGGCGCGTTTAATTCATTGACATGCAAACCAGTTGAGCTATATTAAGAAGTTTTAGGTCAATGAAATTAACAGGAGAGAATAATGAAACAGAAAATCAGGTTTGAAAAGAACATAAAAGACGGGATTCTCACCATCATGGAATCCAGCGAGGTAGACCCGGGTGTTGTTCAGCCTCTGCTTGAGGAAGAGTATAGCCTTGAAGAGATGGTCCAGGCATCTAAGGATGGTGTTGAGGCATTTATTGCTCTGATGCGCCGGAGCAGTTTTTTCCCGGCCAGGGATCTGGCGGAGAAATTATTTAACAATACAAAAGAATTTTTTACGGATGCCGGCGCAGAAAAACTGGTCATTGAATACAATGACACTGAGGCTTTCCCCGGAGAAGAGGATTTCCGCCTTGAAGATGATGATGTGGAACTCGATGCTATTCTGGACGAAGATGGGGATACCAAGGAAGATGAAATGAAGGAGATTGACTCCGACGACGACACCCCGAAATTTACTCCTGAAGATACTTCCGAACACGAGAATTAGAATTCATATGAAAACAAAAATCAGAGATATGGTGCTTCAGGCTGCCAAAAAAGCCTTTGAAGACGGATTGCTGCCTTCCGACCAGGTGCCTGAAATGGAGATCGAGACCCCGAAGCATGATGGTCAGGGGGATTTTTCAACCAACTTTGCCATGGTATCTGCCCGGCATCAGAAAATGGCTCCGCGACAGATTGCCGAAGCCGTTGTGAATTCAATGCCTGCAGCGGAAATGGGCCTGATAGAAAAGGTAGAGGTCGCAGGACCCGGATTTATCAATTTTTTCCTTTCTGCCAATGCATGGCACCCTGTCATTGATGATATCCTGGTCCGGGATGGACGATTCGGCGCCTCTAAAATGGGGCAGGGGGAAAAAGTGCAGGTGGAGTTTGTCTCTGCCAATCCCACGGGCCCGCTCCATGTCGGCCATGGCCGGGGGGCTGCAGTCGGGGATTCCGTGGGTAATATTCTTTCCTTTGCCGGATTTGATGTTCAAAAGGAGTATTATATCAATGATTCCGGCCGTCAGATCCGTACCCTTGGCACCTCTGTCTGGCTCAGGCTGTGTGAGATGCAGGGACGTGCCGTAGAATTTCCGGAGGACTGCTACCAGGGGGAATATATAAAGGATCTGGCCCAAAAGGTTCTTGATGACCGTGGTGATGCGCTCTTTGATATGGAAGAGGCCGACGCCATCCAGGCCTGCGCTGAATTTGCGGCTGCAAAAATTCTGGCTGGTATCCGGTCTGATCTTGAAGATTTCGGAGTTACCTTTGATAACTGGTTCAGCGAGCAGAGTCTTTATGACTCCGGCAGGGTTCAGTCAGCCATAGAAACCTTTAAAGCCAAAGATCTGATTTTCGAAGAAGATGGGGCGCTCTGGTTCAGAACCGAAGACTTCGGGGATGAAAAAAACAGGGTTGTTGTCCGGAACAATGGACTGACCACCTATTTTGCCTCGGATATTGCATACCATGATGAAAAATATGAGAGAGGCTTTGACCGGGTCATTGATGTCTGGGGGGCGGATCACCACGGATATATCAAACGGATTGATGCGGCAGTTGTCGCCACGGGCCGGAAAAGCGAGCAGTTCGATGTCATACTCGTGCAATTGGTGAACCTGCTTCGGGGCGGGCAGCCGGTTCAGATGTCCACGAGAGCCGGGGAGTTTGTAACGCTTAAGGATATCGTGGACGAGGTAGGGCAGGATGCCGCCCGGTTTATGTTTCTGAGCCGGAGCTATGATTCCGGGCTGGATTTTGACCTTGAGCTTGCCAAACAGAAAAGTTCGGACAATCCGGTCTATTATGTTCAGTATGTCCATGCAAGAATTACGGGGATTCTGCTCAAGGCCAAAGAGCAGGGCCTGATTGAAGATATTGAGTTTACAGCGGGTAAACATCTTGACCGCCTTGTTGAAGATGAAGAGTTGAAATTGATTAAAACACTTGCCGGTTTTCAGGAACAGGTTGAGAAGAGTGCACGAACCCTTCATCCCCACGTGATTTTTACCTATTTGATGTCTTTGGCATCTGCCTTTCACGGGTACTATAACAAACATAAGGTTATCACGGATGATGCCGGGCTGTCCGCATCCAGGCTTTCTCTGGTTCTGGGGGTGAAAAAGGTTATCCGGAACGGCCTTGAGCTTTTGGGTGTGTCTGCGCCGGAAAGAATGTAAGTTTATGGGGACGGCCAGGGGAATCATAAAGTACGGGCTTTATTTTTTTATAGCTGTATGGATGTTCGCGCTCGGCGTAATGGTCGGGCGGGGAACGAGTCCGGTTACCTTTGATACGGAAAGTTTCCAGGAGCGCCTTGAGACCATTGCCAGGGAATTCGGAGAGAGAGAGACTCCCGATGAAAAGCCGGATCTTAAATTTTATGATGCCCTGAACAGCCCTGTCCGCCACGAAGTTTCCGGCCGTAAGGAAGGTGCCGGTGAAATCGTTCCTAAAAAAGAGGTCTTTTCACCGGAGAGTATCCTTAATCAGGATACCCCGGGGGGCGTTCCTGTTAAAACAAGTAAGAAATCGGCTACGCTTAACCGGGATGCTGTTGCGATCGTTAAGAAAAAAGACAGCCCTGGCGCTGCACCGGCTGTCATCCCGCCGAAAACGAAAAAGGCTGTGCCCAAAGTCTTGAAGCAAAAGGAGGTTCCGGCGGCAAGGAACAGTGATGAGAAAGCCGGGACGCCCGCCTCCACACAAGGCCGGTATACCATCCAGGTGGCGGCCTACAAGGCCTTTTCCGATGCGGTGACCCAGATGGCGGTTCTTGAAAAAAAAGGCTTTAAGGCCTACCGGGTGAAAGGGAGTAAAGACGGGACTGTATGGTACCGGGTCAGGACCGGTGCATTTAAAGATTATAAATCTGCCGCTGCCCAGTTGGAAAAATTAAAAAAGGCGAAAATAGCCGGCATGATCATAAAAAAGGACAAGTGATGAAGATATCAAAGGATGAAGTGGAGAAAATTGCCCATCTGGCGCGTCTGGATATTGATGACAGCCTGAAAGAGACCCTGTCGGACCAGTTGAGTCATATTCTGGATTATATCGATACCCTCAAAGATGTAGATGTGGAGGGGGTGACACCGGCCTCCGGTGCAGCTTTTATGAATAATGTCCTCAGGGAGGATAAGGCCCATGTTTCCCCGGGGCCTGACGTGACGCTGGCAAATGCACCTGAGCGGGATGATGATTTTTATACTGTACCCAGGGTTATAAGTTAAGATTTATAGCTGGAGTGGTTAAATTAAGGATAGATATGGAACTTCATAAGCTTACCATTGATCAGGCACGGCAGTTGCTGTCTGAAAAACGTATATCTTCTGTTGAACTGACCCAAAATCTGCTGGACCGTATTGCAGCCCACGATGATAAGATAGGAGCCTTTATAACCGTGGATGCCGAAAATGCCCTGTCCCAGGCCCGCGCGGCTGATGAACGGATTGCAGCCGGGGGGCAGAAAACATTTACCGGTATTCCCGTTGCCCTGAAAGACCTGCTTTGCACCAAAGGGGTTAAGACGACCTGCGCCTCTAAAATCCTGGGCAATTTTGTTCCGGAATACGATGCCACTGTTGTGGAGAAATTTAAAAACGAAGGTGCTGTCCTGATCGGCAAGACCAATCTGGATGAGTTTGCCATGGGGTCATCCACTGAAAATTCTTCGGTGTGCGTCACCAGGAATCCCTGGAACCTTGACCATGTACCGGGCGGGTCTTCCGGCGGGTCTGCAGCCGCTGTTGCCGCCCAGTTCTGTGCCGGTGCCCTGGGGACGGATACCGGCGGTTCCATTCGCCAGCCAGCCTCTCACTGCGGCGTGGTGGGACTTAAACCAACCTACGGGCGTGTCTCCCGGTTCGGACTGGTTTCCTATGCCTCTTCTCTGGATCAGATCGGTCCCATCACCAGGGATGTCACTGACGCCGCTTTAATGATGACTCTGATCTGCGGTAACGACCCAAAGGATTCAACCTCTGCCCGTAAGGATGTGCCTGATTTTACAGAGGGCTTAAAACAGTTCAGGTCTGACGGTTTAAAAGGGATGACTGCCGGGATTCCCAAGGAGTACGAGAGTCTCGACGGAATAGATCCCGAAGTGGCTGCCATGTTTGATACGGCCAAGTCTCTGCTTCAGGAACTCGGAGTTGAGATAAAAGAGGTGTCTTTGCCGCATACGGACTATGTGGTGGCAGCCTACTATATTATTGCGCCCTGCGAGGCCAGTTCGAACCTGGCCCGGTTTGACGGGGTCCGGTACGGTCACAGAGACCGGGGGCCGGAAGATTTGATTGAGATGTATAAAAAGACAAAGTCCACAGGGTTCGGCCCTGAGGTTCAGCGCCGGATCATAATCGGCACATATGCCTTGTCGGCGGGCTATTATGATGCGTATTACGGAAGGGCCTCCCAGGTGAGGGCATTGATTATGGAAGATTTTTCAAAAGCCTTTAACGCCTGTGATATTATTCTGTCACCGGTGGCACCCACCCCGGCTTTTAAGATCGGTGAAAATACCGATGACCCCCTGACCATGTACCTGAGCGATATCTTTACCCTGTCTGCCAACATGGCCGGGGTGCCGGGTATCTCAGTACCGGCGGCCGTCAGCTCCAAAGGGCTTCCCATGGGTATCCAGATGATGGCCAGCCGGTTTGATGAAATGGCCTTGATAAGGGCCGGATACGGATTTGAACAGTCCATTGGGGAGAAAACAGGGCTCAAGACGGATTTGCCGGAACTCTAAACGATAAGGAGGGGGTATGGCTACGGTTCAACCACAGGGAGATGCCCTGAAGAAAGCGGTTCAATGGATATCGGAACAGCGTAAGGAAAACCCCAATAAAAATCCCCTGGGCCTGGCTGATGAAGCTGCTTTCAGGTTTGATCTGAGCCCCAAGGATTCGGAGTTCCTGCTGCGCTTTGTCAAAGAGGAGCAGGACTGATACCCGTAAGGATAACCTATCCATGAGTAAGATTCGAATTCTGCCCGAGATTCTGTCCAACCAGATTGCTGCGGGTGAGGTGGTCCAGCGGCCGGCCTCGGTTGTTAAAGAGCTGGTGGAGAATTGTATGGACGCCGGGGCGGACCGTATAACGGTGGAGATCGAGAAAGGGGGGAAATCCCTGATCCGCATATCGGATAACGGGGCCGGGCTTAAAAGGGACCAGGCTCTGCTGGCCATTGAGCGCTATGCCACCTCGAAGATTTTTTCCAAGGAAGACCTGTTCTCCATTTCAACCTTTGGCTTCAGGGGAGAGGCCCTGCCCTCCATTGCTTCGGTATCCAAGTTTACCCTGGTGTCGCGTCCCCGTGACGAGGATACAGGCACAAGGATCAATATCAACGGCGGAAAACTGGCAAAGGTCTCTGATGCAGGCGCGCCTCCCGGTACAATGGTTGAGGTCCGGCAATTGTTTTTTAACACCCCTGCCAGGCGAAAATTCCTAAAAGCGGAAAGTACGGAAACCAGCCATATTTCAGATGCGGTGGCCGGGCTTGCCATGGGCAATCCCAAAGTCGGGTTCCGTTTGTTTCTCAATAAAAAACTTGTGCGCAATTTCCCGCCCGGCCAGGACCTGTTTCAACGGGCTCAGATGGTCCTGGGAAAGGATGCAGCCAATCATCTTTATTCCATTGAGACAAGCCAGGGGGATGTCAGGATTTCAGGCGTCTGTGCCAATCCCGCGGTAACCAGGAGTACGGCCAACCGTATTTACCTGTTTGTGAATAAGCGCCTGGTCCATGACCGGGGTCTGGTGGCGGCACTGTTTCAGGGGTACAGAGGGCGGATAATGAAGGGCAGGTACCCCATGGGGGTGATCTGTGTTGACCTCCCGTTTGACCAGGTGGATGTGAATGTTCACCCCACGAAAAGGGAGATCAAATTTCTCATGCCGCAACCCGTGTACCAGGTACTCGGGCAGGCCGTAGGGGATGCTCTGGTGACTGCCCAGGCCGATACTATTGCTTACTCCCGGTCCGGCCCGGTGACCTTCATGGATACAGGGGGAGGGGGGGCGAAATCATCTTTAAAGGAGTGTGCCCCACCCGCACTCGCGGATAAGCCGCCGTCCCGGTATCCGTTGCCGGATGCTTCAGAAAGAGACGAAAGCAAGCAGGTTGCCCAGGGACGGATTCAATGGCAGGCTGCACGTCCTGAGAAGACAGCAAAACCTTCTGCCGATTATGGCAAACCGTTACCGGAAGAAGGCCTTGTTTCAGAGTTAACACCATCTGACGGGCTGGATCTTGATCCTGTAAATAAGGTGGAAACAAAAATTATAGGGCAGGTTCTTGGGACCTATATTGTCGTGGAAAAGGCCGGCCATCTGGTTCTGGTTGATCAGCATGCCGCCCATGAGCGGGTCGTATATGAAGCGCTTAAAAAAAGGCACCGGGTACTGGGAATCCAAAGCCAGGATCTCATGGTGCCTGAAGTCTTGGAACTCACTCATAGAGAGGCTGACCTTCTGGAATCCATCATGGAAGATCTGGCAGGCCTGGGAGTAAAGGTAGAACCCTTTGGGGGAACAAGCTTTGTGATCAAATCTGTACCTGTTTTGGTCGGGGATAAGCCGGTCCGGGATATGGTCATGGAAATGATAGAGCAGTTGAGCCGGGATAATGAAACAGGCTCCAAAGATGCCTGGCTGGATGCCTGTCTTGTAACCATGGCCTGTCACAGGGCGATCCGGGCCAATAAGCCTATGAACCTGGCGGAAATGGAACGGTTGATGGCCGATCTTGAGACCTGCGATAATCCCATGCACTGCCCCCACGGCAGGCCAATCCAGATTTCCTTTGATGCCTATCAATTGGAGAAGCTTTTCAAAAGGGTTGTGTGATCCAAGTGAATGGGATATATTCCCCCGGTACAAATTTTAACGTTTTTCTGCTTGAATGAAACAGAAAGAATCAATAGAAAGACCATACGGGACAATCTCCCAGGGTGGGATCCTGTATATTTTTTGACCATAAGAAGTAAGGAAAAGGTATGTTAACATCCATGCGAGTAACATCCGGAAAGGGACTGATCGTTGCAGTCCTTACAGCTTTAATAGTATTGACTGCAGGGCCGGGGATCTGCAAGGAAGCCAAAAAGGTTGCGGTACTGCCCTTTAAAATGAACTCTCCGCAGGATCTCGGATTCCTGCAAAACGGATTATTCTCCATGCTCTCTTCCCGGTTGTCAGATCCCGGAAAGGTGGATGTTTTGGACCGGCAGACCGTTGATAAGGCGCTGGCGGATGCTCAAGGCTCGGATTCAACCAAAGGGGACCTGAACGAGGGCAAGGCGCGGCTCATAGGTGCTGCCCTTGGTGTGGACTACGTGCTTTTCGGCAGTTTGACTCATTTTGGCGAAAGCGTCAGCCTGGACGGCAGTATGGTGGATGTAACCGGGAAAAAAGAGAGCATTTCCTTTTTTGAGCAGAGTAACAGCATGGGAGATGTTATTCCTCTGGTTAACGAATTTGCCGGTGATGTTAACCGGAAGATGTTCAACCGCAGGATCAATAACGAACTTTATGCCCAGCCCGTTCCCCAGGAAGCGCCTGCGCCCGGAGGGCTTCAGTATGCAGGCGGACAAACCATGTACGGCGGCGGCATGATGTCTGTCCAAGCCGGGGGTCAGGGGCTTACCAACCATTTGAAGTTCAACGATATTATACGGGCCATGACCACGGGGGACCTTAACAGCGACGGTACCACCCAGATCATAACTGCAACAGATTCGAACCTGATGATTTACCACCTTGACGGCACTATGCTGACCCTGGAAAAGACACTTGAGTACGAATCTTACGTGAGGATAGTCGGACTGGATGTGGCCGATATCAACGGCAACGGGTATCCGGAAATTTTCGTATCGGCAATGACCATCCATAAAGACAGCATGGCATCCTTTATCGTGGAGTTTGACGGAAATAATTACGTGACCCTGGTGGATGGTGAGGCGCAGTATTACCGGGTTGTGGAAACCAAAGATGACATTCCGGTGCTGTTGGCCCAGGACAAAGGGGAAGATCCTTTCTCAGGCCGGATTCATATAATGACCGCCAACGGGAATGAGTATGAAGAGGTCAAGCGCATACGCATGCCCAGGGGGACCTCTGTTCTGTCCCTGGCCAAGGGACCTGTAACTGCGGAAGACGGGGAGGACTATCTGACTATCAACAGGCACCAGCGTCTGGTGGCGACCAATGACGTCGGTGGTGAAGAGTGGGCCAGCACCGGGAAATACGGCGGCACGAATACTGTATGGCTGATGCCCAAAGCAGAGAACGATGCCTCTTACAGGGAAAGGATCTATTTTAATCCCCGAATCAAATTTTTTCCCGTGGGAGAGGATCAGAAGCTGAAAGCCTTTGTCGTTAAGAATTCTGAAATCGGCGGAGGGACATTCGGCCGGTACAAAAAGTTCAAAGAAGGGCATATCCAGGTCATGAGCTGGAACGGAATCTCTATGGCCCCCGTGTTCCAGACCATGCCTGTTCAGGGATGGATCTCGGATTTTGATGTCGCAGACATAGACGGGGACGGTGAGGCTGAGTTGGTTGTTTCCGTTGTTACCCGTACAAAACTGGCCATCCTTTCCAAGGATAAAGCCTCAAATATCATATCGTATAAATTAAAATAGTGTTTAAAAATGTAAAAAAAGATTGACAAATACTACAAAATCGCTTTAAACAGTGTATTAATTTGATGTGAGCCCTTTAAAAGGAGGGGCTTACATCAATTTTTCAGGCAGATTTAAAATTTTAAGGAGAAAAAGATGAAAAAATTTATTGTAGCACTTGCAGTTTCTGCAATGCTGATGACTGGTTCTGCTATGGCAGCAGACTGGAACTTCTACGGTTCCGCACGTATTTCTACTTTCTATGTAGATGATGAAGGTATCGGTACCAACACTACTGACACCAGCTCTTACGAGCAGGCTCTCCAGGGCAACTCCCGTATCGGCGCCACTGTAAAAGTATCTGATGAACTGACTGGTGGTTTCGAATACGGAACCGGCGTCAATGTTCGTAAATTGTACGGTGAGTGGAACTTTGGTGCAGGTTCTCTGCTCGTAGGTCAGACTTACACTCCCCTGAACTGGTTTTATTCCAACCAGGTTTACGGAACTGACAATGACATGCTCGCACAGGGTGGTGTTTACTCTGGCCGTCAGGGCATGCTCAGACTGAAATTCGGTACTTTCGAAATAGCAGCTGTTACTCCCAATGAAGAGACTACTAATGTAAATGGTGGTAACGGAACTACTGAAGTAGATTTTCCTGCTATCGAAGCAAAATACACCTTTAACTTTGACTCTGGTAAAATTCAGATCGCCGGTGGTTACAATGCTTATGAACTTACCGATGGCGGCGTTACTTATGACGTAGATTCCTATGTTGTTGCTCTTGGCGGAACAATCAACTTTGGCGCGTTTTACCTGGGATCCAATGTCTGGGTAGGTGAAAACCCCGGTAACCTCATGGCTGTATCTGTAGACGGCGACAATGCCTGGGATGATGGTTTTGCTTCTATCACCGGCGGTCAGCTTTATGACAACGAAGCCTATGGTTTTATCCTTGTTGGTGCTTACACTGTAAATGACATGTTCAAATTAGAAGCCGGTTACGGTTATGCTAACACTGAACTTGACCAGGCTGGTGCTCAGGAAGACGAAGTTGCTACTTACTACCTGCAGTCCGTCATCACTCTGGCTCCCGGCGTTATGGTCATTCCTGAAATCGGTATGATCGACGGCGAAGAGTCCGGCGACATTGAGAGAACTTACTTCGGTGCCAAATGGCAGATCAACTTCTAATTTAGAAGTTAATTCTGTAGTACATACTGCCTGAATTTATAACGGGCTGGTGATCTTAAGGTCATCAGTCCGTTTTTTTATGTACCGGGAATACACTTATCGCCAGATTTACACTAATCCCTTATCGCTTCAATTTTCCGGATAATGTGGAGAGCCTCATTCGAACCTGCAATACTTAGGCATCTGTTGCCGGCAAGTTTTATCTCCAAAACCAACTAATAGTTCACAAATATCCTAATGGCGCATTATTGTTGTTGAGCAATGTGCAAATGTTTTGAAATTGTAAAAAAATGTTGTGAAAA
>JAKSAX010000239.1 GCA_022361395.1 Desulfobacterales bacterium
AAAACCTTCAAGGGAAGTGTGAAAACAAAGAGACTGAATGCAGCAATGGATCCAAAATACATGGAGAAGGTGATCTTCGGGTGATGTCTAACCCGTCTGGGACTATAGGCAATCGATAATAGTTACTTGCGTTAGCCCTGGAGATATTCACAAGGTGCTTGACAAGGTATATAAGGATTGATTAGGTTGAAAAATTACCCGGCAGGGTAAAGAGGCAAGTATTGGATAAAAGGAGGCAGCACATGGAAGATGTTCCAGCAGGTGTTCAGGATCTTGACCCCAAGGATAAAGCCGCTCTGGTTGTGGATATGCTGACCCGTATCGTTGTTCATTACGGCCTCTGGTTCAGTGAGGTCCGCCACCAGATGGGTATGGAAAAGGCGTTGGCAGCCATGGATAAAGCCACAAAAAACAGCCTGGGCATTTCCATGAAGCACCTGTCCGCCGTACTGGGATTTGAACTGGAGAACGGAATACCCAGGGCCCTGGGTGAGATGGATCCGGAAACCATGGACCGGCTCATGGCGGCTGTGGCAAAGTCCTGGCTGGCCAATGACGGGGTCTGGTTTCAGGCGGTTGAGTTTGATCACGGAATGAATGATGCCAAGCGGTGCAATGACTCCTGCTGGGGTAAATTTTCACCCTATGAGGCCCATGCCATTAAAAAGAGACTGGGCCTGGGAGAGAGCCCGGGGCTTGACGGCTTGAAAAAGGCCTTGAATTTCAGGATGTACGCCTTTATAAACCGTCAAACAATGGTTGACGAAGGGGCCAATAGTTTTGTATTCCAGATGAGTGAATGCCGGGTTCAACAGGCCAGGCAGCGGAAAAATCTGGATGATTATCCATGTAAATCGGCCGGGTTGGTGGAATATACTTATTTTGCAACTGCCATAGACTCGAGGATCAAGACCGAATGTATCGGTTGCCCGCCTGATCCCCACCCGGATGACTGGTTTTGTGCATGGCGGTTCAGTTTGGAGTAATGCAGATAAGGATCGGCTCCAAAATTACTTGATCTTTTGTTTTCAAAATCCCCGGTCTTTTAAGGGGTTTTGGAAAAATTAGATCAGGTTGTTTTGTAACGATTCCTAAGCAAACAGGAAAGATCTGTAAATATATAAGGAAGGGATTGTATTATGGGAGTCACATCGGACAAGATCCAGGAATTGAAGTTGAAGGTAGAAAAAATCAAGGGGATGGGCGGGGAAAAAGCCCTGGCCAAGCGGCGTGAAAAGGGTAAGTTAAATGCCCGGGAACGCCTTGACCTTCTTTTTGACAGCGGTAGTTTCAGGGAAGTGGATATGTTTGTTACCCACCGGTGCACCAATTTCGGCATGGAATCCAAAGAGATTCCGGCTGACGGTGTTGTAACCGGCTACGGCCGGGTGGACGGCCGGGTGGTCTTTGCCTATGCCCAGGATTTTACCTCCCGTGCCGGCTCCATGGGCGAGATGCAGGCCAAAAAGGTGTGCAAGGTCATGGATATGGCCATGAAGGCCGGTGCCCCCATTATCGGGATGAACGACTCCGGCGGTGCCAGGATCCAGGAAGGTATCGACGCACTGTCCGGGTACGGGGAGATTTTTTTCAGAAATTCTGCCGCCTCTGGTGTCATCCCCCAGATTTCAGCCATCATGGGGCCCACGGCAGGCGGTGCGGTATACTCACCTGCCATGACCGATTTTATCTTCATGGTCAAGGAGTCCTCCTATATGTTCATCACCGGGCCCAACGTCATCAAAGCGGTCACCGGCGAGGAAATTACCTTTGAAGACCTCGGCGGTGCCATGGCCCACAATGAAAAATCCGGTGTGGCCCAGTTTGCCTGTGAATCGGATGAAGACTGCATCAACCAGATGAAGCGGCTGCTCTCCTTTTTACCGTCCAACAATATGGAGGATCCCCCAATCCTGCCCCCAAGCGATGATCCCAAACGCATGGACCCGGCCCTGGATACACTGATTCCCGATAATCCCAACCAGGGATACGATATCAAGGACGTGATCTCCTCAATTGTGGACAACGGGGACTATTTCGAACCCCATGAATACTTTGCCAAGAACATGGTGATCTGCTTCGCAAGGCTTAACGGCCGTCCCATCGGTATCATCGCAAACCAGCCCAATGTCATGGCCGGCTGCCTGGATATTGATGCCTCGGACAAGGCCACCCGCTTTATCCGGTTCTGTGACGGGTTTAACATTCCCATGCTGACCATTGCCGACGTTCCCGGCTACCTGCCGGGCTCCAACCAGGAGTGGGGCGGTATAATCCGCCATGGCGCCAAACTGCTCTGGTGCTACTCTGAAGCCACTGTGCCCAAACTGCTGTTGATCACCAGAAAGGATTACGGCGGATCCTATATTGCCATGTGCTCCCACCACCTCGGTGCGGACATGGCCTTTGCATGGCCCACGGCTGAAATTGCGGTCATGGGTGCCGAAGGGGCCGCCAATATCATCCATGCAAGGGAAATAAAAGGGGCGGATGACCCGGTTGCCAAACGCAAGGAAAAGATCGACGAGTATAATGAACAGTTCTCCAACCCCTATTGTGCTGCCGCCCGTGGGTATGTGGATGATGTCATTATTCCCTCCGAAACACGGCCCAGGCTTATTGACGCCCTGGAAGCACTTTCCACCAAGCGGGAAATGCGGCCGGCCAAAAAGCACGGTAATATCCCGGTATAACCTTTGGGACCAGGAAAGGAAAAGAATATGGATAAGAAGAAAATGGCTGCTGCCATGGCAGCCGTATACATGTACCTGAGAACCGGGGAAGAGGCTGCGGCCGCTGCTGCTGCCCAGGCTCCGGCAGAACCGGTGCCTGAACCTGAAGCACCCGGCCAGGTTATCCAGATGAACACCTGGGGACTTTCAGGGCGCCAGGCAATTATGAATGCCAGTACCATGATGCAGATGCGGATGTTTAAATAAGGGCCGCAATCATAAAGAGACACCAGATACTTTATATAAAGAGAGGATAATATGAGCGAACATAATCAAGTCGAAATGGTTGAAATGAACTACGGCACAGACCGGCCCAAGGCTGACAAACCCCTGCTGATCGAAGATATCTCCCTCCGGGACGGTCATCAGTCTCTGTTTGCCACCCGCGGACGCACCGAGGATATGATCCCGGTTGCCGAGCAGATGGATGAGGTGGGATTCTGGGCCGTGGAAGTATGGGGCGGCGCCACCTTTGACACCATGCACCGTTTCCTTGGGGAAGATCCCTGGGAACGGCTCCGGACCCTGAAACGGTATTTCAAGAAAACCCCCTTTTCCATGCTGCTCCGCGGCCAGAACCTGGTGGGATACAGGAACTATGCCGATGACGTGGCCAAACTGTTCATAAAAAAGACAGTGGACAACGGCCTGGAGGTATTCAGGACCTTTGACGCCCTCAATGACTACAGGAACTTTGAGACCGTGGTTCCGGTCATTAAAGAGTGCGGCGCACATTTCCAGGGCTGTATCTGTTATACCCTGACCGAGCCCCGTCTCGGCGGAGAGGTCTACAACCTGGATTACTACCTCCAGAAAGCAAAAGATCTTGAGGACATGGGTGCGGACTCCATCTGCATTAAAGATATGGCAGGCCTTATGTCACCTTATGATGCCTATGAACTGATTAAAGCCATGAAAGCAGAGGTTAAGCCCCTTATCCATCTCCACTCCCACTTTACCTCCGGCATGTCTCCCATGACCCATTTTAAGGCGGTTGAGGCCGGTGTTGATATTATTGATACATGCATGTCTCCCTATGCATACAGAACCTCCCACGCCGCACTTGAGCCCCTGGTGATGAGTCTTCTGGGTACAAACAGGGATACCGGCTTTGACATCAAGGCACTGGCCGGGATCAATGAAATCCTTGAGAAAGACGTCATGCCCAAGTACAAACACCTGCTGGACGACACCAAGGTCTCCATGATCGACATTAACGTGCTTCTCCACCAGACGCCGGGCGGCATGCTTTCCAACCTGGTGAACCAGCTCCGTGAAATGGATGCCATTGACAAGATTGACGAAGTTTACAAAGAGCTGCCAAGGGTCAGAAAAGAACTGGGACAGATTCCCCTGGTTACCCCCACAAGCCAGATCGTGGGCACCCAGACCGTGAACAACGTACTTTTTGATACCGACGACGAACGGTATAAGATG
>JAKSAX010000163.1 GCA_022361395.1 Desulfobacterales bacterium
TAAAAGACCGGGGATTTTGAAAACAAAAGATCAAGTAAGTTTGGAGCCGATCCTTAACAGTGTTGTGCGGCGCCCGGCACCGTGGCGTTTAATAACGGGCGACTTTCATCTGGTGACCTCCTTAATGAATGCCTGCCGGAGCTGGCTTTAAGCGAATCCGGCACCTTTTTAACACCCATAATGCAGGAGGGGGAATATGGCAGGTTTAAACGGAAAGTATGACTGTCCTTTGTTTTTGAAGTTTTTAGAGGAGTCGATCAAATCGGAACAGGAGGTTGATATCCTCCAGGAGTTTTTCGGGTATTGCCTCCAGCGTAAAACCCAATACAACAGGTTCCTGCTTTTGCTGGGTGCCGGATCCGGCGGCAAATCCGTGGTGAGTTTTTTGCTAAAGGAGATGGCCGGGGAGGGCAATTGCGGCCATGTCTATCTTGAGGACCTGGCGGACACGGGAGCAAGGGCAGATCTTGAAGGCAAATGGGTGAATATCTGCCCGGTGGATGATGTGCGGGATATGATGTCCCCGCATTTTAAATCCGTGCTCAGCGGGGAGCCTGTCCTGGCCGAAATCCCGGAGCGCGGTGCCTTTACCTTTATAACCCCGTGCAAGTATGTGGTGATGTCCAACCACCTGCCCATGGAGATGGAAGATGCGCCGGACTTCAGGATCCGGGCGCTGGTGATCCGGTTCAACTATATCCATGAGCCTGACCCGGGCCTGCCTGAAAAGATCCTGCCGGAACTGCCCGGCATCCGGGAGTGGGCACGGCAGGGCCTGAACCGCCTGATCAGGAACCAGGGGTTTACCGGCCATTGCAACCGGTCCCCGGGCGGCGGGCAGAGCAGTGCTTTAATGGATGACGTGGGGCTCAGGAAATATGACTGCGCAAGTTATGATACCTGCCTTACACGTGCGGCTATGAACTTTGCTGATCTTGAATGCACAGGCTGCAGGAAGTATGAACCTTTGCCGCTTAAGTATGATCCCTGGGTTAATCGTGAAGATACCATCATTTATATGACCACCGGCGGGTTATCTATGCCGGGAACTGACCGGTCTGCGGTATAGGCGGGGAGCATCATGGCGAGCGGCGGGGTTATCAGGGGTAAAACACAGGATCCTTTCCTGGGTGTGGATCTTTTCTGCGGGGCCGGTGGTACGAGCACGGCCCTGATTGAAGCAGGGGAGGAGGCCGGGGTTGATGTTCAGCTCACGGCCATCAACCATTGGGATAAGGCCATAGAAACCCATACCCTGAACCATCCCCGGGTAAAGCATCTTTGTGAAAATCTGGATAACGTCAACCCGAGAAAACTTTACCCGGGCGGGCGGATCAATCTTTTGATTGCCAGCCCGGAATGTACCCATCACAGTAATGCAAGGGGCGGTACCCCGTGCTCGGACCAGTCAAGGGCCACGGCCTGGCGGATCGTGGACTGGGCCTCGGCTTTATACATCGACGGGATCCTTGTGGAGAACGTTCCGGAGTTCATGTCCTGGGGACCGCTGGGCGCCAACGGTAAGCCCATGAAATCTAAAAAGGGAGAGACTTTCAAGGCGTTTATCATTGCCTTAAAGTCTTTGGGATACCGGGTTGAGTACCGTGTTATTAATACGGCTGATTACGGGGATCCCACCTGCCGGAAACGGTTTTTTCTCCTGGCCCGGCGGGGGAACAAAAAGATCAGGTGGCCCGGGACTACCCATGCGGAACGATCCTATAAAGGTGTCACTGGTAAAGAGATCAGGTCCTGGGTCCCGGCCAGGGAGATCATTGACTGGTCCATCCCCGGCAAAAGCATATTCAAGCGGAAAAAGCCCCTGGCTAAGAAAACCCTGGCCCGGATCGAATACGGGCTGCAGAAGTTCGGCGGAAAGGATTTTCTGGTCAAGTTTTTTGGGACCGGCAAAAGTGTTTCCATGGACAAGCCTTTGCCAACGGTAACTGCAACCGGACAGCATATCGGCGTTTGTGAACCGTTTGTCACGATCATGAAAGGACAGAGCAAATCAAGATCAATTGATCATCCCTTGCCAACGCTGACAACCAAGCCCCATATGTACCTTTGTGAGCCCTTCCTGATTGACCGGAACTATACACACGCAGGCCCCGCAAAAGTGCGTTCCCTGGACAGACCGGCCCCGACCCTGACCACCAGGCCGGGCCAGGCCCTGGTTGAACCCTTTCTTGTGGGGATTGATCATGCCAGCGCCGGACACCGGCATGTAAGATCACTGGATAAACCCACGCCAACCATTGTTACCCAGCAGAATTACGCATTAATCGAACCGTTTCTAATCAAGTATTTCGGAACAAGCAAAGTACAGAGCCTTAACCAGCCATTGGGAACAGTAACAACCAAGGACCGCTTTGCACTGGTGGAATTGTTCCGGGATACGCCCGGCCTTGATATCCGGCTGCGCATGCTCCAGCCCAATGAGCTGGCCCTGGCCCAATCGTTCCCGCCGGATTACCGGTTTGCCGGTACCAAGGGGGATGTTGTCAAACAGATCGGCAATGCCGTGCCCAGGCGCACGGCTAAGGCCTTAATACGGGAGATGATGACATGAATAAAACCGGTATTGAATACCTGGATTACACCTGGAACATCACCCACGGGTGCAGCAAGGAAAGCCCGGGCTGTAAAAACTGCTGGGCGGAACGCATGGCCCGGCGGCTGGCAGCCATGGGATCCCCCGGGTATGATCCTGATGATCCTTTCAGGGTTACTTATCATGAAGACCGCCTCCGCCAGCCCCTGAAGTTGAGGAAGCATTCCCGGATCGGGGTTTCTTTCATGGGTGATTTGTTTCACCCCCTGGTTGCTGTGGAGACCATCCGCCGGATATTTCAAATCATATTCATGACGGAGCACACCTTTTTTATCCTGACCAAACGACCGGCCAGGATGGCAAAGGTGTTGGGGATGGTGTTTGAAGACCATACCCTGGAAGAGGCGGACAACGTCTGGTTCGGGGTAAGTGCGGAAAACCAGGAACAGGCGGACCGGCGCATCCCTGCGTTGTTGGAGCTGCCCGTGCCGAACCGGTGGGTCTCGGTCGAGCCTATGCTCGGGCCGGTGGATATTCATCAATACATGGTGTGTGAGTCCTGCCTGGATCCGCTGGTCTGCTGGTGTGGGGATCCAAGAATTAAGTGGGTGGTCTGTGGTTGTGAGTCCGGCCCGGGCGCCCGGCCCATGTCCCTGGATTGGGCTCAATCCCTTGCCGGTCAGTGCGGGCGGGCAAATACCCCTTTCATGTTTAAACAGATGATGCAGGGCGGCAAGAAAGTGTCGGCGCCGAAGCTGAACGGAAAGCAATATATGGAGATGCCGGTCTAAATGATCCCGGCCAAAGTATATACCAAACGTTACCGGCGCAGCCTTGCCCGCCGTGATCACCTGGCTTATGCCGAACTTGCCCATTGTTTTCCCTGCTGTGATCTTCCCACGGATAAGCGCTGCAGGGCGTGTAAGGAAACTTTCCCTTGCAAGCTGAGGAGAAGGATAACAGATACCAACCAATATCTTCAGGATGAATTGACATGGGTATAGCTGAAACACATCTGTCCGGACAGCTCGGGGATATTGCCCGGGATCTTTTTGAAGTTAAATCAGAAAAGGGCGGGGAGCTTATCGGCCTTTGTCCCGCACCCGGCCATGATGATAAGAACCCGTCATTTTCCTACAATCCTGACAAGGATATCTGCCATTGCTTTTCCTGCGGATTCAAGGGGGATATCATTACCCTGTGGTCCACGGTTAAAGGCTATGGGGACGATAAGGAAGGGTTCCGGGCCTTTTGTGAAGAGTTCGGGATATCCGATAATCTGGATCCACCGGCACCCGGCAGGCAGAAACCGCCCCCCGAAGATCTGCAGCCCCTGAATGAGGCCTGTGCCATGCTGGGGCCGTTGCCGGATGACTGGGTTAAGAAGTTAAGCCGGACCAGGGCCTGGAGCCCGGGCGCCCTGGAGTACCTCGGGATCCGGCAGCAGACCCATTACCAGGAAAAGAA
>JAKSAX010000251.1 GCA_022361395.1 Desulfobacterales bacterium
AGGCCAGGTATTTTAACTGTTCATGGGCGGTAACATTGTAAAGGCAGAGGGAGACCTTGAGTGCCAGTTGTTCAAGCAATGAGGTATCAATGCCGGGTTCAAACCTGTGTGGATCGGGATCGGCCTGGTTGATACTGCCCACGATCTTACCGTCCAGGGTAATGGGGGCAACGGCAATGGAGCCGATATTATAATCTGAAATCTTAGGCATAAGGGCCTTGTACACATCCAGATTGTAATTTGCGAGCAGGGGGGTGAGCCTGTTCTGTATAATGGACAGAAAGGTATGCCTGGGTACAAAAGCCGTGGAAACACTCAGCCGTTCCGATTCCTGGCTGCTCTGGAGCTGCTGGGCAAGCTGGCTGTCCTCTATCATGGAGATCCATATAAAAGGAATGGAAAATTTATCCGAGATTTCACAAAGCAGACGTTCGAAAAAATCATGGAAATTTAAAATGGAAAGAATGCTGATCTCAATTTCATTGAACTTATTTGCAATCTCTTCATTTTTTTTCAGTCGGTCTATCAGTGCCTTTGGGATTTCCATAGTTCTGTCCTGAATTACCCGGCGAATTATCCGGTCTTTTATCAGCCGTCCAATCCGGCTTTTTAAATTATCCTCCTTTCCTTTAAAGGGCATTGGACGTAAAGTCAAATATATTTCTCGGTGACCGGACTGGATTTTTAAAATCCAAAGGAAAAAATATCTCTGTTTGGACTCACGGTTCATATGGCAGGACAAGGTTTTTTAATTATACCGGAGAGATATGCTACCCGGGGATATTTCCGGGCGGCGGGTTTTCAGACTGTATATCAAAGGTAAAAAAAGACTTGCGCTTGCCTTGCTTTTATGATAGCTCACCAGGCTAACAATTGATTTAGATGGTACTGCTGCACAACGGGGTGCGGTAATAGCAAACAACGAGGCTTGCTGACAAATGGATGAATCCATTTGCTGCGAGCTTTTTTTTTGGGCCGCTCCCAGGCCGCGGGATGATACCGGGGACCTAGGACATGGGGTCAAAATTACATTTATCGTAAGGAGTTATTATGGCAGGTCAGCAGGACAATTATTTTGAACAGCGGGAGCTGAAAAAAGGGGCGGCCGGTTGGGTCCTTTTATCATTTTTGGGAGTTGCCTACGTTATTTCAGGTGATTTTGCAGGCTGGAACTTCGGTATTGCCAAAGCAGGGTGGGGCGGGCTTCTCATTGCCACCTTCCTGATGGCAATCATGTATACCTCCATGGTGTTGTCAGAGGCGGAGTTATCAACCATCGTTCCTTCCGCAGGCGGCGGATACGGTTTTGCCAGGCGGGCCTTCGGTCCCCTGGGCGGTTATATGACCGGTGTGGGGATCTTATTTGAATACTGTATTGCCCCGGCAGCCATTGCCGTGTTTATCAGCGGGTACTGCGGATCGCTTTTCGGACCGGGAGGCTCGTTAATCGGGTATGTGCCCGAAGGTTTGCAGAGTATTGCCATGGTGCTGCTCGGCGGAACCTGGGCCACCAAGCTGCTGTTTTATGTGGGGTTTGTAGGGGTTCATCTTTACGGTGTGGGAGAGGCCCTGACGCTGTGCATGATCATCACCGTCATTGCCGTCCTGGCACTGGTGGCCTTTATTGCCGCCATGATTCCCCACTTCAACATGGCCAATCTTTTTGATATCGCGCCCAACCCGGCAGTGAGCGGGGCCACCACCTTCCTGCCCCACGGCTGGATGGGGGTCTGGGCCGCACTTCCCTTTGGTATGTGGTTCTTCCTCGGCGTGGAGGGAATTCCCCTGGCAGCAGAGGAATGCGAAAACCCCACCAAAGATATGCCCCGGGCTATTATCGCCGCCATGACCACCCTGTTGATTTTTGCTGCGCTTATCCTCTTTTTCGGCCCGGCCGGTTCCTCTGCCATGCTCATTCAGGATGCTGCAGATCCCCTGATCGGCGCCATCCAATCCCCCAATGCATACGGCGGACCGACCTTTGTCAGCCGCATGATTAACGTGGTAGGCCTGGCAGGACTTGTCGCAAGTTTCTTTTCCCTGATTTTCGGTGCCTCCCGTCAGTTTTTTGCATTGTCACGGGCCGGGTATCTGCCCACTTTCCTCTCCCTGACCGGGAAGCGGAAAACCCCCTATGTTGCCCTCTGGGCCATCGGCATCCTGGGGTTTGTCCTCTCCCTTATCGTTGACGGTGACAGTCTCCTGGTTATTGCGGTTTTCGGTGCCTCCATCTCCTACATTCTCATGACAGCCTCCCATTTTGCCCTCAGGATCAAGGAACCGGATCTTCACCGTCCCTATAAAACACCCGGCGGCAAATTTACCTCCGGTATCTCAGTAATTCTGGGCTGTTTTGCCTTTGTGGCCTGTTTTCTGGCCAATGCAAAAGTAACCTGCTATGCAGCCGTACTGTATGCAGCCTTTATCCTTTACTTCTGGTTCCACAGCCGCCACCATTTGATTTCCAAGGCGCCTGAGGAGGAGTTTGCAGCCATTGCCGCTGCAGAGGAAAACTTGAATTAGGACGGAAACCTCAGGTTTCATTGCCGGGTCCGGCTGTCCGGGCCCGGCACATCAGACTTTTTTAATAGCCGGAGATGGATTATAATACCGGCAGGCAGTTTAACCGCAAGGGGTTGCATGGAAGAAGAAAAACAACGGATGATCCAGGAGTATGTTCCGGGAAAACAGCTTACCCTGGCACATATCATCGCCCATCCCCGGAAAATGGTTTGTGAACAGCTCGGTCTGGAAGAGGATTGTGATGCCATCGGGATTCTGACCATTACCCCGGGTGAGGCCGTTATCATCGCCGCTGATGTGGCCACCAAATCCGCGGATGTGGGAATCGGATTCCTGGACCGTTTCGGGGGATCCCTGGTAATGACCGGGGATGTCTCCAGTGTGGACGCGGCGGTTCAGGAGGTTGTCTCCTTGTTTGACGGCAACCTGAAGTTTGCCGTGGTTCCCATCACCCGGTCCTGATGCGGCAGGGATTCCGGCAACCCGAGGAAACTTTAATCACATAAGAAAATACCTATGGAATACAAGATTGTAATAGCCGACGATGAACCTATTACACGGATGGATATCCGGGAAATCCTTACCTATGCTGGCTACAACGTTGTAGGCGAAGCATCGGACGGGTTTGACGCAGTGGAGCTCTGCCGTAAAGAACGGCCGGACATGGTCCTCCTGGATATAAAAATGCCGCTTTTGGACGGGCTTAAGGCTGCCCGGATCATTCACGAGGAGAACCTGGCCGATGCCATCCTCCTGATCACGGCCTACAGCGGGAAGGAGTTTGTGGACCAGGCCAAGGAAACCGGTGTGGTGGGATATGTGGTCAAGCCTATCCGGGAAGAGTCCCTCCTGCCCATGGTGGAGATCGGTATTTCCAAGGGTAAGGAAATGGCCCGCATGAGCCAGGAAATTTCCAAAACCAGACAACGGCTTGAAGACCGCGCCCTGATAGAAAAGGCCAAGGGCCTGCTGATGAAACAGAAGAATATCGGTGAAGAAGAGGCCTTTAAAATGATACGAAAGATCGGGATGGATAAACGGCGCCCCATGCGGGACATTGCCAAAATTATCCTTCTCAACCAATAATCCGGGTGGAAAAGATGATTCAAGACATTTGCAGGGCGCATACAGATCTGACCATTGATGATATTCAGCGGGTGGTAGAGGTTGCCGGTATCCTGGATGCAGTGGCCGATCTCATGGGCGCTGATCTGTTCATCGACTGTCCCACCCGGGACCGTGATGTGGCCGTTGTTGTGGCCCAGGCAAAACCATCCAACAGGAAATCCCTGTACAAGGGCTCCGTTGTGGGGGAGTTTGCCCACAGGAACAATGAGCCGGCTGCCCTGAGAACCCTGAATGTGGGGATGGGCACCATGGATCTTATGGCCAGAACCCAGGAGAACAGGGATGTGCGCCAGAATGTCTCCCCCATAAAAAATGATACCGGACAGGTGATTGCCTGCCTGATCGCGGAAACCGATGTAACGGCGGACGAAAAAACCAAACGCAAGGTATCCATGTTGTCCAAGACAACGGAGCAGCTAACCAATGCCCTGGTCTCCACCCGGGGAAAGGATCAGGGGATTCCCGATCATCTTACAGACGGCATATTGATATTCAATCCCCAGGGAACGGCGGTTTTCGCCAACCCCGTGGCCCGGGAGATTTACAGAAAACTGGGATATATGAATTCCCTGGAAGGACTGGCCTTTTCAAACCTGGCACTGGAAGACATGGAGTTCGAAGATATACTGGAAAAAAAGCAGATTACCTCCCAAGGGGTGAAGTTAGGCAGCCGGGTGCTCAATCTCAAGTATGCCCTGATGAAGGGGCAGGAGGATGAACCCGCCACCGGAGCGGTGATGCTCATCAATGATGAAACCGATGTCAAGGCAACGGAAAAAGAGCTTATTCTTAAATCCGTGGCCATAAAAGAGATTCACCACCGGGTTAAGAATAACCTTCAGACCATTGCCAGCCTGCTGCGGTTACAATCCCGCCGCATAGATAATGAGAGTGCCAAAAAGGCCTTCAACGAGAGTATCAGCCGGGTGTTGAGCATTGCCGCCACCCACGAGATCCTGGCACAGAACGGGGTGGATGATGTGAACCTCACCGTCATGCTGAAACGGATCGTACATTCGGTTGTGGGGCAAAGCCTTGGGGCGGACCGGGGGATACGGATCAGTATCGGCGGGGATTCCATTAAAACCAACTCCGATACGGCCACCTCAATTGCCCTTGTGGTTAACGAGCTGATACAGAACTGCGTTAAGTACGCCTTTGTGGGCAGGGACGAGGGGCACATCCGTGTGGAGATCCACCGGGGGGAGACCTATTCCAATATTGCCATCATTGACGACGGGGTCGGCTATGACGAGGATCAGGTCAGTCATGCAGGGTCCCTGGGGCGCAGGATTGTCCAGCAGCTTGTCTCGGATAAGCTCGGGGGCAACCTGACCGTTGAATCCGGGAAAAACGGCACCAAGGTGTTGTTTGATTTTTTCCATGATCAGGGTTCGACTGTTCCGGCCTAAACTTTAATCCGGCCTTTTCCCGAGCAGGAAACAGGGCCGGGGCCGGGGCAGGGGCTAGCGGCCCCGACAATTTGTAACAGACGCCTGTACAACGAGGTACAGGAAAGTAAAAAGGCAGCGGAGCCTTAGATACGGGAGAGTTATATCTTTCCGGATCTAAGGCTTTTTTTATGGCGGAAATAACCGCCTGATCCCTTGTCAACAGAGGGCAACGAGATTCTGCAGATGCAGGTCTGAGGAGATAAATGTGAGAGAAACCATTTTAAGCGTGGGCATTGATATAGGTACCTCCACCACCCAGCTGGTGTTCAGTGAGATCCGTATCGAAAATATGGCCTCAATGGTTTCCGTTCCCAGGCTCCGGATTATGGACAAGCGGGTGGTCCACGAAAGTGAGATCTACTATACCCCGCTGATGTCGGCCAGCAGGATTGACGGCAAAGGGGTGAGAGAACTTGTGGAAACCGAATATGCAAAAGCAGGTGTCTCTCCTTCCCGGGTCGGTACCGGTGCGGTAATTATTACCGGGGAAACCGCCCGCAAGTCCAATGCCGCCCAGGTTCTGGAAACCCTGTCCGGACTTGCCGGAGAGTTTGTGGTGGCCACAGCCGGCCCGTCTCTGGAGGGGATTATTGCCGGCAAGGGGGCCAATGCCCACGCCGAATCCAAGAAAAGGGGTGCTGTGGTGGCCAACCTTGACATCGGCGGGGGCACTACCAATATTGCCGTCTTTCACAACGGGGAGGTAAGGGACACCGCCTGCCTGGATATCGGCGGGCGCCTGGTTAAATTCTCCGATAACCGGGGAACTGTTGCCTATGCATCGGACAAGATCCGGCATCTTGCAGCCTCAATCGGGATCTCACTGGAACAGGGCAGGGTGCTTGCACCGGAAGAGATCCAGACCCTGACATCAGCCATGGCGGATATCCTGGTCCAGGCGCTTGGACTTGTCCCGGCGGGCCCTGACCTTGACGCCATGACCACGGACAAGGGGCTGACCCTGGATTACCCCATAGACTACCTGACCTTTTCCGGCGGGGTGGCGGATTGCATCAGAAGGGCGGACAGGGATCTGTTTGCCTTTGGCGATCTGGGGCCGTTCCTGGGAGGGGCCATTGCCGACTCCCTCATTGTTAAAGAGATTCCGGTCCTTGACGCAAAGGAAACCATCAGGGCAACCGTAGTGGGGGCAGGGTCCCATACCACGGATATCAGCGGGTCCACCATCACCTTTACCGATGAGGCGCTTCCCCTTCAAAACGTCCCTGTTCTCAAGCTCTCCCCTGAAGATGAGACTGCCGGCCTGGAAAAATGGGCGGCGATCATTGACAGGAAAGTGGCCTGGTTTGACCTCCAGGGGGAAAATCAGATGCCGGCCCTGGCCTTTAAAGGCCCTGCAGCCCCCGGGTTTGATGATATTCAGATCCTGGCAGAGAGTATCATTACCGGGATGGACCGGGTGATGCACCTGCCGGCACCTTTGACAGTGGTGGTGGAAAACGATCTGGCAAAGGCCCTGGGCCAGTCATTACGGGCCAGGCTCGGACAGAAGAAGCAGGTGATCTGTATCGACACAATTAAGGTTGAAAACGGTGACTACATCGATATCGGTAAGGGCCTTGCCAACGGCAGGGTGGTACCGGTGATCGTCAAGACACTGGTCTTCGGCTATTAAATAAGGAAAACAAAATGAGACTTAAAACAAAGCTGTTTGGAACCCTTTACGCATTCAATGATGTCAATGACGTCATGGCAAAGGCGAATGAGGAAAAATCCGGAGACCAACTGGCCGGCGTTGCCGCAACGTCAGTCACCGAGATGATTGCCGCCAAAGAGGTCCTGAGCAACCTGACCCTGGGTGATCTCCGGAACAATCCGGCTGTACCTTACGAAGAAGACGAGGTTACCCGGATCATCCAGGACCAGGTCAACGAACGGATCTATGATACAATAAAAAACTGGACCATGGCGGAGTTCAGGGAGTGGCTGCTCAGCAACGACACCGGTGGAAGCGACATCCGCAGAATATCAAGGGGGCTTACCTCCGAGATGGTGGCAGGCGTGGCCAAGCTCATGTCCAACCTGGATCTGGTCTATGCAGCCAAAAAGATAGAGGTAACCGCCCATTGCAACACCACCATCGGTGAAAAGGGCACCCTGGGATTCCGGCTCCAGCCCAACCATACCACGGACGACCTTGACGGTATCCGTATCTCCACCTTTGAGGGACTCAGCTACGGGGTGGGAGATGCGGTCATCGGCCTGAATCCGGTGAATGATACGGCAGATTCCGTATCCGCCATCCTGAGACTTTTCCAGGACATCAAGGAAACCCATGACATCCCCACCCAGATCTGTGTGCTTGCCCATATGACCACCCAGATGGAGGCGATCCGCAAGGGGGCGCCGGCTGATCTGATTTTCCAGAGTATTGCCGGCAGTGAAAAGGGGAATACCGCATTCGGTCTGGACGCCAAACTGGTGGCGGAGGCCCGGGATCTGGTTCTTAAAGAGGGAACCTCCATCGGTCCCAACGTTCTTTATTTTGAAACCGGCCAGGGGTCGGAACTCTCTTCAGAAGCCCACCACGGCGTGGACCAGGTCACCATGGAGGCCAGGTGCTACGGATTTGCCAAACATTTTTCCCCCTTTCTGGTCAACACCGTTGTCGGGTTTATCGGCCCCGAATACCTTTACGACAGCAAACAGGTGATCCGGGCCGGACTGGAAGATCATTTCATGGGCAAGCTTTCCGGCCTGCCCATGGGGGTTGATGCCTGCTACACCAACCATATGAAAGCGGACCAGAACGATATCGAAAACCTGGCCGTACTCCTGGCGGCCGCCGGCTGCACATATTTCATGGGCATTCCCCAGGGCGACGACATCATGCTCAATTACCAGTGTACAGGCTACCACGATGCATCCACCCTCAGGGAGACCCTGAACCTGAATCCGGCCAGAGAGTTTGCCGCGTGGCTTGAGAAAACAGGACTGCGGGAAAACGGCAGGTTAAGCAGCCGGGCCGGTGATGCCTCAATTTTTATTAAATAGGCAAAGGAGATTCACAGTGATTTCAGAAGATAAAATAAAACAGATAATTCAGGAAGTCATGGGAGATATGGAGGCCGGCAAACCTGCACCGGCAGCTTCAGGTTCCCTGACATCCCCTGACACGGACACACTCACCGACCTCACAGCCGTAGACCTGAAAACAGAACTCCTGGTGCCTGATGCGGCCAATCCTGAGATGTACCTCAAGCTTAAGAAGACCACCCCTGCCCGCGTGGGCATCTGGCGGTCCGGCCCCAGGCCCCTGACCCGGTCTCTGCTCCGGTTCCGGGCGGATCATGCCGTGGCCCAGGACGCGGTATTCTCCAATGTGGCAGATGAATTTGTCCAGAGCCTCGGGCTTGAAACCGTGGTCTCCTGCTGCAAGGACAAGGATGAGTTTCTTACCCGGCCGGATCTGGGCAGAAAACTTTCACCGGAAGCCCGGACCCGGCTCAAGGAGATCTGTAAACCCAATGCACGGGTACAGATTTTTATTGCCGACGGCCTCAGTTCGACAGCCGTGGAGGCCAATGCCGGAGATGCCTTTAAATCCATTGTCCAGGGGTTGAAAGGGTATGGTATTGATGCCGGAACCCCCTTTTTCCTTAAGTATGGCCGGGTGCCGTCCATGGATGCCGTGGGTGAACTGCTGACCCCGGAGGTCACCGTATTGCTCATTGGTGAACGGCCGGGACTTGCCACCGGAGAAAGCATGTCCTGCTACATGGCCTATAAAGCCTCCACCACCATGCCCGAAGCCAACCGGACCGTGATTTCAAACATTCACAAGGGCGGCACACCGGCTGTTGAAGCCGGTGCCCATATTGCCGAGGTGGTGAAAAAAATGCTCGATCAAAAGGCCTCCGGCCTGGAACTCAAATTATAGGAGAGACCCAATGAAAGGTGATGCGTTACGCGCACAGGTATTAAGTATCCGGATGATTCCCAATGTCAATCCGGACATGGCCAAAGAACTGAAGCTGGATCCCTCCCACAGAAGCGTGGGCATGCTGACCACGGACTGCGACGACGTGGGGTACGCCGCCCTGGATGATGCCACCAAAAAGGCCGAGGTCTCCGTGGCCTATGCCAAGTCTTTTTACGGCGGAGCTGACAATGCCAATACCAAGCTGGCCGGGGAGTTCATCGGCATCATCTCAGGTCCCACACCGGCAGAGGTAAAGGCCGGTATTGATGCGGCGGTTGATTATGTGGAGAACGATGCCTGTTTCTACTCGGCAAACGAAGATGATTCCATTGCCTACTTTGCCCACTGCATATCCAGGACCGGTTCCTACCTTTCCGATACCGCAGGCATCCGGGAAGGCGAGGCCCTGGCCTATCTGATCGCCCCGCCCATTGAATCCATCTATGCCCTGGATGTGGCCATGAAGGCGGCTGATGTTACCATGGCAGCCTTTTTCGGCCCGCCCTCCGAAACCAACTTCGGCGGCGGTCTGCTCACCGGCAGCCAGTCCGCCTGCAAGGCAGCCTGCGATGCCTTTGCCGAGGCCGTCCATTCCGTGGCAGACAATCCCATGAGGTACTAGGATGGACTCCCTTGCATTGGGGCTTGTGGAAACCCTGGGGCTGGTGCCGGCCATTGAAGCGGCAGATACGGCTGTAAAATCGGCTGATGTCCGTCTGTCCGGCCTGGAGTATATCGGCCGGGGCCTGGTCACGGTTAAGATCCAAGGGGATATCTCTTCGGTGAAGGCCTCTGTTGAGGCGGCAAAATCAGCTGCCGAACGGCTGGGACAGGTCAGGTCATATACGGTTATCGGCAGGACAGGAGAGGGGATCCCCGGGCTTGTCTCCTCTTCCGGCAGCAGCCGGGATACGGATGAACCGGCCGGTATTCAGCCGACTGAAAAGAAAGCCCCGGATCTTCCCGATCCGTCAAAACTGTCCCGGATGCGGGTGGTGCTGTTGCGGAAACTGGCCCGGTCCCTGATTGCGGAATCGGGCACTGGATTTCCCCTGACGCCGGAGCAGGTCAAGTTTGCCAGGAAAAAGGAACTGGTACGGGTTATCCGCGCATTTATAAAAGGCAAATAAATCCGGTTGAAACCGGTAAATATATAAGGAAACAACTATGGTAGATAAAGATTTACTGTCCATTCAGGAGGCAAGAGCCCTGGTCAGGAGCGCCCGGAAAGCCCAGAGTTTTCTGTCCGGCATGTCCCAGGATCAGGTGGATGCCCTTACCTGTGCCATTGCAGAGGCCGGGGAAGCCCATGCCGGCGACCTGGCAAAAATGGCTGTGGAAGATACGGGATTCGGAAAATGGGAGGACAAGCAGGCCAAGAACATACTGGCTTCAAGATCCCTGTACAATCACATTTCCCCGATGAAGACCATTGGCATCATCAAGGAAGATTCGGAGAAAAAGCTCCTTGAAATCGCAACGCCTGCCGGTGTGGTGGCAGCCCTGATCCCTTCCACCAATCCCACCTCCACCACCCTGTACAAGGCCATGATATCTGTCAAGGCAGGAAACGGTATCGTGTTCAGCCCCCACCCGTCGGCAGCCAACTGCATCCGCCGCACGGTGGAGATCATCCAGGAGGCCCTGGCATCCCAGGGAGCCCCTTCGGATCTTGTCACCGTGATGAGTATTCCCACCATCCAGGGAACTGCGGAACTCATGAAAAAAGCCGATCTCATCCTGGCAACCGGAGGGCCTGCCATGGTCAGGGCCGCCTATAGTTCAGGCACCCCCGCCCTTGGTGTGGGTGCCGGTAA
>JAKSAX010000325.1 GCA_022361395.1 Desulfobacterales bacterium
CAGATATCTAAAAAGGCCGGCAGCAACTGGGCTTTGTCATCAAGGTCGTCTTCAGGACTAAACTCCCGGATGGATATATTTATCATTTTTTTAACCATCTCCTTTGGTCTGCGATAACGGTAACCTGCGTCATTAATCACTGCCGGCCCCGGATTGCAACGGCAACCTTTGTCATTGGCAGGATAACCTTAAAACAGTGCCATTGATTTCAGCACCTTTATAAGTTTAATCTTTTCCGGCCGATACCGGCAAGCCCCAGCAACCCCACACCCAGAAGGATCATAGTGCCCGGTTCCGGTACTGCGGCATCCATGGCCCAAAGAACATCACCGGTCACTGTGTTTCTTTCGGTGCCGATCCCGGCCCAGGCACCGCTCCAGCCCCCTGTCTCCAACTGGATGCTCTTGAGCCAGGAATAGGCCGCATTGATCTGGGTATCATACAGGTCAGCATCAAGCTCAATCAGGGCAATGATGGACAGTGCGGTTGCCTGGGCACCGGTATACGGATCCAGCGGGTAGTCGGGATATTTGCTGAACCCTCCTGAGGGGGTCTGATAGGTGAGCAGGATATCGGCCAGGTCACCGGCTGTCACCGCACCATCCAGGGCATCCCCACCTGCGATGGGATTGTCCAGATCCCGGTTCAGGGCGGCAAGCCCTAAGATACCGCCGGCCAGGCCGAGTACGGCATAGTTATTGCCGGCAGGGCTGTACTCACTGTGCCAGGCGTTAAGCCCTGTCTCAATATAATTGCCCCAGACGGTCAGTTCCGACGCGCCGGAGCCGGTAAGGTCAGCCCCATAGGCAGCTCTGCCTATTTCCCACAGGGCCAAGTTGTCATATCCCTGGGCCGCCCTCCGGTCTATAATATACTGGGCATAGGATGATGTATTATAAGTGACGCCGTCCTTTTCAAAGGAGCCTGCTTCAAGGGCATCATAATAGTCTGACTTGACGGTATCTGCAAACCTGCTGTCACCGGTGATTCTGGACAGTTCACTCATGAAAATACCGTTATGGGCGTGATGGGCGGGCGAATTGGAAATAATGAATTCGCCGGCCGCTATAGCCCGGTTCAGATAATTTACATTTCCCGTCCGGTTATAGGCTGCCAGCAGCCCCATTCCCGCCGGTGCCGCCTGATTGGTTGCACTGACACCACTGCCGATATCATATTCCCAGGAGTTGTCCTCCAGCTGGGTGGCGACAAGGCGGTCTCCTCCGCTGACGAAGGTGGACGCCTGGACTGTTCCTGTTATTAAAATAAGTATGCTGAATATAAAAAATCCTGTTTTAAATTTATAAATACGCATTGTTATTCCTTAATTGAAATTAGTCTTGGATACTTAGGGATCGCGCAAAAATAAGGGTGACAAGGGCGGACTTCATTTTCCGGCGGATTACGCGTTCGAAATAGTGTTTTCATTTTTTGACCCTGAAAATCGGAAAATATAGATAACGGTTTTTTCGTATCCGGATTGCAAGCCCGTGAAAAGTAATGGACGGCAGAGTGAGTAATGACTCAGCAACAGATTTTAGGCCTGCTCAAGATGGAGAGAATCAGGTTAGGACATTATGATTGTTACTTTGCTTTTGTCTTCCGGAACGTTTTTTTGACAATCACTATATATCTATTTAAGGTGCACAGGTCAATCAGGGAAATCTTTATTCTTGACGAAGATGATTTCAACTGCTCAGAGAGGGGGTGCGAATTGACATTACTCTCCCGGTTCAACCGGTTCCCATAAACATCTCACTATATCCGTTGATTTTGATGTTTAATCACTATAGGCTGTCCATAAGACCGGTTCAAAAAAGACTCAAATAAGGGGAGATGCTGCCATGTGGAAACCGTCGGTGTGCACAAAAGACTGCCCGGATACCTGCGGGCTTCTTGTTAAAGTTGAAAACGGGAAAATCACCAGGGTCAAAGGGGATCCTGATCACCCGTTTACCCGGGGATTCATCTGTAAAAAGGCCGGCTACTTTCCGGAGCATGTGCATAATGAGGACCGGATCCTCACCCCTTTGAAACGCAGCGGCCCGAAAGGATCGGGGCAGTTCTCCCCCATTTCATGGGATGAGGCCCTGGACCGGGTGGCCGGCAAACTGAAAGAGACCGCTGAAGCACATGGCCCTGAAACTGTCCTGCCCTATCTCTACGCCGGGCATATGGGGCTGATCCAGCGCAATGCCGGGCATGCCTTTTTCCATAAACTGGGGGCGAGCAGGCTTTTGGGAACCATCTGCGGCCCGGCTGCCGCAGCAGGGTTCCAGGCCACCCTGGGCAGCGGCCCCTCCACGGATATTGAATCGGCTGCAGATTCGGACCTCATCATTATCTGGGGCAACAATACCCTGACCACCAATGTCCATGCCTGGCCCTTTTTTAAGCAGGCCGTGAAAAAAGGCGCCCGCCTGGCTGTGATAGACCCTTACCGCACCCGCACTGCCAAAGAGGCGGACACCCACCTGATGCCCATGCCCGGAACAGATGCAGCCCTGGCCCTGGGCATGATGCAGGTATTGATTGAAGAGTCGCTCATTGACCGGGATTACCTGGCAGGCAACAGTGTGGGCTTTGACGGGCTTGCCCGCAGGGCTGCCCAGTATCCCCCTGAAAAGGCTGCCTCAATCTGCGGGGTACCGGCAGCGGGCATCAGGGATCTTGCCCTGGCCTACGGCAGGGCCCGGGCGCCTTTTATCCGCACCGGCTGGGGACCTGCCAGGCAGCTGCGCGGGGCCATGGCCATGCGCACCATCGCCTGCCTGCCGGTCCTTGTGGGGGCATTTAAAAAACAGGGCGGCGGGATCACACGGGGCGTGGGCGGCGGCCCTGCGGACCTGACCCGGCTGACACGGCCGGACTTGTGTCCCAAAGATACCCGGGCGGTGAATATGGTTGAGCTGGGGAATGCCCTGACCAGGCTGGACGGGCCGCCTGTCAAGCTGCTTTACAACTACATGAGCAACCCGGCTGCTGTGGCTCCCCAGTCCGCTCTGGTAAACCAGGGGCTTATGCGGGAGGACCTGTTCACCGTGGTGCATGAATTGTATATGACGGATACGGCGCTGTATGCAGATATCATCCTTCCCGGTGCCAGCTTTCTGGAGATGACCGACATCTACAGGTGCTACGGCCATAATTATCTGCGCATGGCCCGGCCTGTGATCCCTCCGGTGGGGGAAAGCCGGCCCAACCTTTCCATTTTCCAGGCTCTGGCCGGGCGCATGGGATACGAGGAAGAGGTCTTCAACCTGGACGAAGAAACCCTGATACGGGGATTTATGGAGGAAGATCACCCAACCCTCAGGGGAATCGACCATGATGCCTTTAACCGGGAAAAGGCAGTGCGCCTGAATATTGCGGCCAATCCTTATGCAGGCGGATTCAACACCCCTTCGGGCAAGGCGGAACTCCTGTCCAAAACCTGGGAAAAGCAGGGCCTTGACCCGTTGCCCTGCGGCAAAGTCCAGAGGGACCCTGACGGTAAGGGTAAATATGGACTGGAACTGATCACGCCGCCCCACCATCTATTCTTAAACTCCGCCTTTAACGAAATCCCCGAACTCCGGAAACTGGCGGGCCGGGCCGGGGTCATGATCCACCCGGATGATGCACTAAAGCGCAGCATAGACCAGGACAGCCTGGTTCGGGTATTCAATGACAGGGGGGAATGCCGCCTCCATGCCGAAGTCACCCGGGATACCCGGCCCGGCCTGCTGGTGGCAGAGGGCCTTCACTGGCCGCGCCTGACCCCGGGGGGGAAGGGAGCCAACCAGCTCACCAGCCAGCGGCTCACGGACCAGGGAGAGACATGTGCCTTCCACTGCAGCCTGGTGGAGGTGGAAAAGGATTGAGAGCACGCTTTTAAGGCCGGTATCATTGATATTCACCCCTGGATATTGTAGGTTCAGCATTATTATGAACCTAATGCCAAACATGCACGGAGAGTATCAATGACCCAACCCATGGATGCCGTGGCTGTAAACCTGAGCCGGCTGCGGGCTGAAAGAAAGCTCAGCTTTGATCAATTATCCGCCCGGACAGGTGTGAGCAAAAGTATGCTCAGGCAGATTGAAACCGGTAAATCAAGCCCCACCATTGCCACGATCTGGAAAATCGCAAACGGGCTGAAAGTATCCTTTACCTCACTGCTCCGGCTGCCGGACCGCAGGGCCAAGGTCGCCTCGTTTACAGGCAGCACACCCCTGACGGCGGAATCAGACCGCTACCGCCTCTTTCCCATGATCCCCTTTGATCCCCAGCAGGCCTTTGAGACCTATTATATGGAGATCGACCCGGATACCGTATTCAGGGGGGAGGCCCACCAGGGAGAGGTCTATGAGTATCTGTTTGTACTGAACGGGAGGGTTGAAATTGAAGTGGATGACCGGCAATACCGCATTAACGGCAAGGAGTTTCTCCGGTTCAGGGCGGACTGTCCCCATATCTACAAGAACATCGGTGACGGTACCGCATCCGTGATCATGCAGATCACCTATCTTTAAGAGGAGACCCTATGGAGCCGTTCAAGTCATTGAAAGACCATGTGTACCATTATATTTCAGAAAAGATAAACGACGGCAGCCTGCTGCCCGAGACAAAAATCAACGAAAAAATGATAATCGACGACCTGGACATCAGCCGGACCCCTGTGCGGGAGGCCTTGATCCAGCTGGCAGCCCAGGGATACCTGGAAAATATCCCGAGGCGGGGGTTTATCGTCAAGCAGGTGGACAGCCGGAAAGCAAAGGAGGTCTATGGCCTTCTCGGGGTACTGGAAGGATATGCGGCAAGCCTGGCCGCGGACATGATGGAACAGGGGGACATCCGGAAACTGAAAGACCTGTACGCCAAAATGAAAACCTCACTTGAGACAGGCGATGTCAGGGCATACTATGCCTTCCAGAACCAATTCCACGATGTCTATATCGAAAAATCAGGCAACCGGGAACTCATCAAACAGATCCGGCTGCTTAAAAAAATTTTCATCCGCCAGACCTATACCACAAAAGCGGGTGAACCCAGCCTGAAGAAAGTCCTGGAAGAGACCAATGCCGACCATAAAACCATTATTAACCTGTTTGAAAAAAAAGAGGCTGCCAGCCTGGAACAATACCTGAGGCACCATCACTGGAACCCTTCCCTTGCAGGGTATGACACGGTTTAAACGATAACTCAGGGTCTTTTTATTCCGCCTGCCATCACTCCCCGAACCAGCGGTGAGTTAAATTTTGTTGACACAAAATTTTAAATATATAATATACAATATATAATATATCAGCCAACACTTCCAAATGGGAATAAGGGAAGCGCATCTTTCCGTTCACATTGGATACAGAGGAGAACAGATGTTTAAAAACGCTATTGTCAGAACACCGGCCCCGTCCCTTGTCAACGGAATCACCTCGGCGCCGGAACTGGGAAAACCGGACTATCGGAATGCCCTCAATCAGCACAAGGCATATATAAAAGCCCTTGAACAATGCGGGGTTACCGTGAGGATCCTGGAACAGGACGACCGGTTCCCGGACTCCTGTTTTGTGGAAGACGTGGCAGTCTGCACCCCTGCCTTTGCCATGGTCACAAGCCCCGGCGCGCCGACCCGGATGGGTGAGGAAAAAGAGATCACGGCCGTGCTCAGGGAGTTCTATGCGGACATAGAGCATATCACCGCCCCCGGCACCCTGGAAGGGGGGGATGTGATGATGGTGGGGGATCACTACTATATCGGCCTGTCCGACCGGACCAACCGGGCAGGGGCGGATCAGCTCATCGCCGCTCTGGAAAAACACGGGATGAGGGGATCCGCGGTTGACATGAAAGAGATGCTCCACCTTAAAACCGGGCTGGCCTACCTGGAAGAGAATATCCTCCTTGTTGCCGGTGAGTTTACCCGCATGAAGGCCTTTGACCGGTACAAACGCCTGGAAATCACTGAGGAAGAAGGATATGCAGCCAACTGCATCCGGGTGAACGACTATGTGATTGTGCCGGAGGGATATGAACAGACAAAAGCCATGATTGAAGGTGCCGGGTTAAAGGTAATAACGGTGGACACATCCGAGTTCAAAAAGCTGGACGGCGGGTTAAGCTGCTTATCACTTAGGTTCTGATGCCTGGCCCTTTCTCATCTCCCCGTGTTCGGCCAGCAGGCGGCTGAAGTCCTCTGCCGACATGGGGGCGTGGAAATAATATCCCTGGTACTCGTTACAGTCCAGGTTTTTTAAAAACTCCAGCTGCTCCCGGGTCTCCACCCCTTCGGCCACCACTTTCAGGCCCAGGGTATGGCCCAGGGCAATGATGGCCTGGACAATGGAGGCATCATCCTGGTTTGTGGCCACATCGCTGACAAAAGACCGGTCCACCTTGAGATTCTGGATGGGAAATTTTTTCAGGTAGCTCAGGGAGGAGTATCCGGTGCCGAAATCATCAATGGATATGGAGATGCCCAGGGACCGGATATTGTTCTGGATCTGGATGGTCCTGTTCATGTCGGAGGCGGCAATGGTCTCGGTGATTTCCAGGTCCAGAAGGGTCGGGTTCAGTTTTGTCTCGTCAAGGATGCCCAGGATGATGCCGATGAGATCATGGTGGAGGAACTGGCGCATGGACAGGTTCACGGACATCTTAAAGGGGTGGGGGTATTGCTCCTTCCAGATCCGGCACTGGCGGCTGGCTGTCCTGAGAACCCACTCGCCGATGGGTTCAATCAACCCTGTCTCCTCTGCAATGGGGATAAAGGCATCCGGCGATACGATTCCCATGTCTTCCCGCTCCCAGCGGATGAGGGCTTCGGCACCGCAGATCAGCCCGGTGGACACGGATACCTTGGGCTGGTAATACAAAAGGAACTCCTCCCTTTCCAGGGCATGGCGCATGGCCTCGTCCAGGGCCACCCGCCTGGCAAACATCTGGTCCATTTCCGGTTCAAAAAAATGATAGTGGTTGCGTCCGCTCTCCTTTACCCGGTACATGGCCATGTCCGCGTTTTTCATCAAAGATTCCATGTCACACCCATCCTGGGGGCAGAGGCTGATACCGATACTGGCCCCGACAAACAGCTCCTTTTCCTCGATGCGTATGGGATGGATAATCCTTTTTATGATCTTCTGGGCCAGACGGGCGGCAGAGTCCGGCTTATCCAGCCGGCGGAGAATGATTACAAATTCGTCCCCGCCCAGCCGGGCCACGGTATCTTCCTTTCTCACACACCCTTTTAAACGGTCCGCCACCTTTTTGAGCAGCAGGTCACCCAGGGAGTGGCCATAGGTATCATTGACGTATTTAAACCGGTCAAGGTCAAGGTACATCACAGCTAAAAGCGTCTTATTCCGGAGGACCTGATCGATCTCCTTCTGGAGCAGCACCCGGCAGAGTTCCCGGTTTGGCAGGCCGGTCAGCGGATCATAGTAGGCCATATTCTTCAGCTTCTCTTCCGTGGCCTTGAGTTTGGAAATATCGGAAAAGATACCCACATAATGGGTTACACTGCCCACAAAGTCGGTTACCGCAGAGATGCTCAGCAGTTTGGGAAAGACCTCACCCGTTTTCCGGCGGTCCCAGATCTCCCCTGTCCAGCTCCCCTTGGTCCGGATGGTGTCCCACATTGTCTCATAAAATTTTTTGTTATGGCTGTCGGACTGCGCGATCCTCGGGGTACTGCCCAGGAGGCTCTCCCGGCTGAAACCGCTGGACCTGACATATGCATCATTCACATCAATGATGCGCTCCCCGTCATCGGTGATCACAATGGCTTCGTTGGACTGGGTAAACACCTGTTCAAAAAGCTTAAGCCGCTCTGTCATGGCATTCAGCTCCCCCACCTTCAGCCGCAGTGCCGCATTGAGCATGGACAGCTGGCCGGTCCGCTCCGCTACCCTCTCCTCCAGGTCTTCCTTAGCCTTGGCCAAAGCCTCCCGGGTGGCTGTCTCTTCTGAGATATCCCTGACAAATCCAGTGAAGTAGAGCCGGTCCCTGACCTTGAACTGGCTTATGGACAGGGCCACCGGCACCAGGCTGCCGTCTTTGCGGCGCCCCTTTTCATTCCTGCCCTTTCCGATGATCTTTCCGATACCGGTTTCAAGGTAGTTTTCAATATACCCGTTATGCCGGTTGGCATGGGGGGCAGGCATCAGCATGGAAATATTCTCTCCCACCATCTCCTCACGGGTATATCCGAACAGCATTTCCGCTGCCGGGTTCACATCGTTTATTTTTCCGTGTTTATCAATGATGATCAGCCCTTCCGCCGCAGTGGTCATTATACTCTGGAGGCGGCTTTCCCTGGCTTCCAGGTCAGCAATGGACTGGTCAATGCGGCGGGTCATGGTGTCAAAGGCCCCGGCCAGGATATGAATTTCATCCCCCTGCCGGACCTGGGAATCAGACGGTTCTTCCGCTTTTCTGAATCCCGTGATATCCTCTGTCATCCGTGTAAGGGGGCGGGTAAGATACCGGGACAGGATTATGATTAATCCGGCGCTGAAAAGGATGAGCGCCCCGGTGAGAACCATGCTCTGCCGCTGGTTCCTGGTCACGGCCTGAAGCACCCTGTTTTTAGGGGTGACCACCAGCATAAAAAGCTGGGTCTCGCCCACTGCCAGCTCCGGCTCTGCCAGGATAATCCGGTTAAAGGCCTTAACCTCATTTCCGTCAACCCATACCCGGGGGGACCCGGCAGGCCCCTTGCCCGATTCCGGCGCCGGATCAAGGGGCCGGGTGGTCATGTCGTCGTAAACCCCGTAAGGCGCACCGGTTTCAAAACTGAAACTCTTTTCAGGGTCCGGATGTACAAGGAAGTCTCCGTCGCGGTTAAACAGGTAAACCGCCCCGGACTCAATCAGCCCGAGGTTGAGACGGTCCAGTTCCGGCCCCATGTTCACATTGATGATGATAATGCCGAAAACCCGGTTCCCGTCAAATACCGGCAATGCCACCCTCAGGGTGCGGATAACCGGGCGGGTGATCCTGCCGTGATCCCTGTTGTAATTGATTTTCGACAATAAGACCTTGTCCCGCTCAAGGTCCAGGGCGGCTTTAAAATAGGCCCTGTCCCCTTTGGCCTGGAGGTCCTGCTCCGGGATAACCACAATCTGCCGCTGCTGTTTCTCTACCCGGACCAGCTCCCTTCCCCCGTCATCCACCCCGATAAAACGGATTTGAAAATACTGCGGATTCTGTCCGAGAAAATGGGTGAAGATCGTACTGAGCCGCTCCTTTAATATCGCCAGGGGGGTATCGTCATAGGGATCAATCCCGGTCTGCCAGCTTCGCAGAATACCGGAAACCGGCGGGACTGCCGCCAGGAACCGGGCATCCCTGATGTAGGCATTCACCTGCTGCTGAAACCGCAGGTTCACCCCAAGGCTCTCCTGCCCCAGGAGGCCCAGTTCTTTTTCAATGAGATCCCGGCTGTTTTGATGAAAGACCGTCAGGCCCGTGGCACCGGTCACAATAATGCTGAGCAAGGTGAATACCAGGGCTAATTTCCCGGCAAGGGACAACTTGAATGGAAGCGGTATACTTTTCATTTATTCGCAAGTCTCGGGGATTTCGTCCCAGGGCAATCGCCTAAAGCACGTTTTTGACCTTTAAAGGCTCCGGGCACTTATGCGTTATCCGGATTTTGCCTGCGATTGCCTGTACAAAAGTAACTTATTCAAATCCTTAGATCTGAAAGTTATATGCGTTGACCCTGGATTTCGTCCTATAGTAAGCCGGGAGTCATGGCCATGTCAATGAAAGGTTTGGGGAGTAACGAAGCCCTATTCCCGCAGGAAGCGGTTTCTGATCTCTTCCACCCGTTTTCTGTTGACGCCCAGATCCGAATATCCCACGCGGGAGGCAGACCGGATATGGATACTGTTCCCCTTTTCCGGAAACCAGAACTCCACATCATCCTTAAACCGCATCACCCTGGAGGTGAATACAACATGAAGATAGCCGGGTTGATCTGTGATGATCCGCGTCCTTTCCATCTCCGAAACGATTTTCCTGATTTTCTCCCGGGCAGCCTCTCTGCCGCTTAAATATAAAATGGGAGAAACACTGTGGGTATCTCCCCCATTGAGGCTGGTCACACAGTTTGGCCTGTCAGGACAGGGCTGCAGTCCGTGTTCTCCCAATCCGGTTTCCGGCTTGCTGCAACCGGATACAAGTAAAAGCATGCATAAACCGCTGCAGATCATACCAATCTGTTTCATTGTCCCCCCTTTTCCCCGTCGTAGGCCAGTACACGATTTTCCACTGCCCCGCTTTCAAACATCAAATCATATTGCCCGATATCCCTGAAGCCGTAATGCCTGTAAAAATCCAGTGATGAATTTCTCACCCAGGTATACAGCCAGAAACGGGTCCCGTACAGGCTCTTGACCTCGTCCAGCAGTCTCCTGCCGGTCCCCCTGCCCCGGAAGGGACCCTGGACATACAGTTTTTCAATTTCAAACCCGTTTTCCTCTCCCTCAAACCGGGATTCCAGGTTCACCAGTATATACCCGCGCAGGTATCCGTCTTCCACACATACCAGCAGCCGGCAATCCGGATCTGCCAGGACCTGCTCAAAATAATCCTGCGAAAACAGGGACAACCCATAGGTTGAGACCTCTGTATTTATCCCGTCAACCGCATAGGTTTCAAACCAGACCTGCAGCGAAAGTGCTGTCAGGTTAATACAGTCCTCCTGCATCGCCTCCCTGATCATCATCTGCTCTCCTAAACAATCGGATTCCCTGGAAATTTAAGAACACCTTCAAGGAGAGTCTTAACAACAGACAGGGAGGCTTGTAAACGTAAATCTGACTTTTGTCGGGACAGGAGCAGA
>JAKSAX010000534.1 GCA_022361395.1 Desulfobacterales bacterium
AAAGGAGAACTATACCATGGATACCTATTATATTGACGGAGAATTTGTAGAGGATGGCCACGCCATGATCCCGGCCAAGGATATTACCGTATTGCGGGGATACGGCGTATTTGACTTTCTGATCACCTACAATAAGCGCCCCTTTCACCTTGATGCCCATGTGGCCCGGCTGGAAAACTCGGCAAGGGAAATCGGCCTGACCCTGAACCATTCCAATAAGGAGATCAGCGATATTGTTCTTGAGACCCTTGAAAGAAATCCCCATCACACCGAATCCAACGTCCGTATTGTTTACACCGGCGGCATCAGCCCCGACGGTGTGACCCCCCAGGGAAACGGTATCCTCATGGTTATGGCCACCCCGAAATATGAACTGCCCGACTGGTGGTACACGGACGGGGCAAAAATCATCACCGTTGATATGGAACGGTTCATCCCCACCTCAAAGAGCACCAACTATCTGTCAGCGGTATTTGCCCAGCAAAAGGCCCATGGCCAGGACGCCATTGAGGCTGTTTATAAAACAAAGGATAACCACCTGCTTGAGGGAACCACCACCAACCTGTTCTGCTTTAAAGGCGAAACATTGATCACTCCGCCGGACAACATCCTGCCCGGAATCACCAGGGGGGTGGTCCTTGACCTGCTGAAAGACCGGTACGACATCCAACTAAGGCATATTCCGGAGCAAGAGCTTCACGAGATGGATGAAGTATTTATCACCGCCTCCAACAAGGAAATCGTTCCCGTGGTCCGGATTGATGACCTGGTGATCAACGGCGGCAGCCCGGGTGAAAAGACAAAAGACCTGCTGGAAACCTGGGCCGGCTACACCCGTGCATACGGGCTCGGGGAAGCCGGATGATCTCCCCGGGGGACATAGACCGGGGAGGGAGGCTTTTACCCCAGACCACAGTTGATGTGGATCTCGGGGTACTGGCAAGGAATGTCCGCGCCCTTAAGGGACTGGCATCCGGTTCCACCCGGTTCATGGCAGTGGTCAAGGCTAATGCCTATGGCCACGGCGCGGTCCCCGTTGCAAAAACCGCCCTTGCAAACGGGGCGGACTTCCTGGCCGTGGCCCGGATTTCCGAGGCAGTCACCCTGAGACAGGCCGGTATTGATGCGCCGGTTCTTCTCTTCGGTGATGTCCTGCCGGACCAGGCAGCCTATATGGCAGCCAATGACATCAGGGCCACGATAACGGATATTGAAACAGCCAGAACCTTATCCGCCGGTTTAAGTCAGCAGCCGCTCAAGGTTCATATCAAGATAGATACGGGTATGGGAAGGTTGGGATTTGTCCACAGCCCCCATGACGGGAACGCTCGTCTTATTGAGGATATCCTTGCCGTCCATGCCCTGGACGGCCTTGATGTTGAGGGCATTTACACCCACCTGTCCAAGGCGGATGAAAGGGATAAAACCCATGCCCGGGAGCAGATTAGACAGTTCAGGCAATTACTCGGTCAACTGGCTGAAAAAGGATTTGCACCCAAGCTGCGGCATGCAGCCAACTCGGCAGGCCTCATTGAACTGCCCGAGTCCCACTTTGACATGGTCCGCCCGGGTATTGCCCTGTACGGCCTCCGTCCCTCCCCGGAGGTGGACATCTCAAAAACAGGACTTGAACCGGTAATGCGCATCCGCTCAAAGATCATCCAGGTTAAACAGGTGCCGAAAGGATTCGGTGTAAGCTACGGTGCCACCCACGTTACACCGTCCCCCACAACCATCGCCACAATACCAATCGGATATGCGGACGGATACAGCCGGCAGCATTCCAACTGCGGGATAATGCTGGTCCGGGGTCAAAAAGCCGGGGTTGTGGGCCGGGTCTGCATGGACTTCACCATGATTGATGTGGGGCATATTGCAGGTGCCGCTCCCGGGGACGAAGTCGTGATCATGGGAGTCCAGGAAAAAGAAGAGATATCCGCCGATATAATAGCCGAACTTACCAATACAATCAACTACGAGGTAACGGCAGGCCTGACCGGACGAATGCCCCGCCGTTACCTGAATACGGAAAACTCCCATGACATTTGACTTTAAAACAGGGACCTGGTCTTCCGGGCACCCCTCAACTGCGGATATGATCGTTGCCGGAGACTGGGCGCCGATCCGCGATTTTGCCCCCCTCATCGAACAGAACCCGGAATCCCTTTACGGAGACCTGCTCCCTGTTATCCGGGAAGCGGACCTCTCCCTTGTAAACCTTGAGGCCCCCCTGAGCGACAATGGGGAGGCCGTGTGCAAAAGCGGGGCTGTCTTCAAAGGAAACACCCGTCATGTCAGCGGCCTTTCAGCGGTTCCCTTTGATGCGGTGACCCTTGCCAATAACCATATGTTTGACTTTGGCGTCGGGGCGTTCCGGGAAACCGTTGACACCCTTGAAAAAAATAATATCCGCTACCTGGGTGCGGGCATGAATAAAGAGGAGGCGGCGGAACCGCTGCTGCTTACTGCCAACGGTACCACCGTTGCCATTGTCAACTGCAGTGAAGGGGAAGACCTGACCGCCGCAGGAAAAGGGCCCGGGGTCCTGGGATGGGATATTCCCCTGGTCTGCACCCGGATACAAAAACTGAAAAAAGAGGCCGATGCCGTTATTGCCGTGGTCCATTGCGGACTGGAGTATATCCCCTTTGCACCCACCTATGTGATCCGGGCCTTTACGGCACTGGCTGAGGCAGGTGCTGATGCGGTCATCGGCCACCACCCCCATGTTCCCCAGGGAATGTTTTTCCATGAAAACACCCCCATCTTCTGCAGTCTTGGAAACTTCATCTTTTATCAGCCCACTTCCTTTTACTGGCGGAAGCTGGGGTATATGGTCAGGCTTGGGGTTTCTGAAAAAGGGGTTACAGACCTTGAACTAGTTCCCTACCGCATACATGATAAGGGGATTTCAGGCCTCACCCCGGATGAAAAGACATACTTTCTAACCCGTTTCCGGGAAATCTCCAGCCCCTTGTCCACTGAACAGGGCGCCCTGGATGCCTGGAACGGCTTTATCGATTATTACGGCAGCCGGGGGTTCAAAGAGGAAGTGGCCAGGATTCTTGAAAAAATGGATGCCGATCCGGGAAAAGGGGCGGCCATGTTCAGAAACCGGCTGACCACGGCCCAGCATTTTTATCACTGGAAAGATCTCCTCACCCGTACCGTTGAAGGTAAAATGGGCACCGCACCCGGTTGGGGACGGACCCTGGCCGAAGAGTGGCTGACCAGAACGCTTTAACCGGATCACAAAGGAGATCTGCAAAAAAATGGGAAACAGAGAAACAACCATACTGGTCACGGACTCGGGCCTGGGGGGATTGTCGGTGTTCTCCGGCATGGCCGGTGCCCTGGCAAAGGACGGAAGATACGACAGGGTATCGCTGATCTACTTCAACGCCTGGCCCAGCCAGAACAAGGGGTATAATCACTATCCGGACAGGGAGGCCAGGGCAAAGGTCTTCCACAATGCCATGGATGCCATGGCAGGCTTTGCCCCCGACCATATCTATATTGCCTGCAACACCCTGTCGGTTATCTATCCCTTTACCCGGTTTGCCAAAGAGACTTCGATCCCGGTGACCGGGATTGTGGACCATGGCGTAGATATGATCCACAGGGAGCTGGTCCGGGATGATCAAAGCCGGGTGGTAATTTTCGGCACCCCGACCACGGTTCAGGAAAATACCCATAAAACAGCCCTCATCCAAAAGGGCATTCACCCGGACCGGATCATCACCCGGGGATGCCTCAACCTGGCAGGCAAAATAGAGCGGGACCCATTTGGAGATGAAATCGGAGCCATGATTGATGAGAATGCAAGGGCTGCAGCCGCCCAGCTGGGAAAATGCAGCGGAAAAGTATTTGCCGCCCTCTGCTGCACCCACTTCGGCTACTGCAGGGAAAAATTCCACGCCGCCCTTGCCCGCCATACAGGGACCGGGATCGGCATTCTCAACCCCAATGAGGAGATGGTGGCCGGAGCCTGTGACACCGGCGGCAGTCCGGGACAGCCTGAAATCCGCATGCGGATCTTTTCCAGGGTCACCTGGGAACCTTCGCGCATCAACGCTTACGACCGCCTGCTGACGCCTGTATCACCGGCATCGGTTGACGCACTCAAACACTATACGCTGGACAGGGACCTGTTCAGCATCGATATTGACTAAATCGGGAGGACCATGAAAAACGTACTATTAATTACAGGACCGGCAGGAGACGCCCAGGGTTGGGGCGACATGGCAGTGACCCAGGAAATCGCCGATGCCATTAACGCATCCGGGAAACAGGCGGAGATCGCCTTTGTATCCAGCCTGAAAGAGCTTGATACGGCCCTGGATTCCCATAAATTCGACTTGATTTGGAGCGCCCTGTACCATGTTTCCGAAAAATCGGAAACCATTGGGATGAGTGACGGAGACGACAATTGGCTGGCAGACATCTTTGATGCCAGGGACCTGCCCTATATCGGCCCTGACGCCGCAACTATGAAGGCCCTGATCCATAAAACAACCACCCACGGCATCATGGACAGGGCCGGCGTCCCCGTGCCCTATCATTACCAGATAGAGGCGGGACAGGCCCTGCCGGACATTGCACTGCCCGCCTTTGTAAAGCCCAGCTATGAGAGCCGCTCAGTGGGCATCAGCGACAACAGTGTTGTCAATACCCCGGAGGAGCTGGCTGCCCAGGTGGCCTTTATTCATGAGACCTATGACCAGCCCGCCCTGGTGGAAGAGTATCTTCCCGGCCAGGAGTATACGGTACTCATGCTGGGCAACGGGGAATTCCAGGAATTCCTGCCGGGAAAGGTCATGGTAGATCCATCCCTTTTCGGGGATTACCCCATCCTGAGAAGCGATCTCCGGGGAGTGGGCGCCACCAAAATCAAGCCGGTGAACAGCCTGACAGAAGAGTCCATTGAGGTCACCCGCAAGGCCATGGAAGCCCTGAACTGCCTGGATCACGTAAGGGCGGACATGCGGCTGGACAGCGCCGGGCATCTTAAGATCATCGAGGTGAACGGTATTCCCGGACTCAAGCCCATCAAAAGCTGGAGCCCCCAGATTTACACCCTTCACCACCCTTCCGACCAGGGCCCCATGGAAGATTACCGCAGGTTGATCGACCATATTGTCAGCTCAGCTCTGGCCCGGTACAACCTGACCTAAAAACCGGAACCGGTACGGGGGAAGGAATGCCAATCCTTCCCCCTCTCAATTGTTAGTACCGATAATCCCGGTTCAGCCCGCCTAACCCTTTCAATACCAAAGCCATAAGCCCCGCTCATAAAACCCAAACAGAAAAGAGGCATTATCCCCTTGTTTTATAAATGCTCCCGCAACGGTGGGGAGCATGATTGCAGAAAAAGGCTGCAGACAATTTAAATAAAATAAGGAGAAAAAGATGAAAAAGTGGATCAAGCTGGGGATCTCCCTGGTTGCAGTATTGACCATGGCAGTATCTGTCCAGGCCGCAGAGTGGAATTTTTACGGCAGTGCCAGGGTTGAAACATTCTGGGAAGACAAGGATATCGCAGACACCACCAGCCTTGACATGGCCCTTCAGGAAAATGCAAGAATCGGTGCAAAAGTCACGGTAAGCGATGACCTCAAGGCCCGCTTCGAATACGGGACAAAAGGGGGCAGTGCCAATATCAGACAGCTCTGGGGGGAATGGAACTTTGGCGCCGGGAAATTTCTTGTGGGCCAGACATATACGCCCATCTATACGGTATACTCCAATTCAGCTTATGATGACGGCGGCGCCCTTGAAGGGTACGGCGCGACAAGCGCCAGCCGTAAAGCAATGCTCAGGCTCTCTTTCGGCGGCCTTCAGATTGCCGCTGTCGAGCCCGGCACAGATGCCCTGACAGGTACGGCCACGGAGGTGACCATGCCCAAGATGGAGTTGGCTTATACGGCAAAATTCGATGCAGTGGATGTCAAACTTGCCGGCGGGTATCAGTCCTATGAAATTGACAGCGCCTATGACATTAACTCCTATGTCCTCAGTATCGGTGCAAAGGCAAAATTCGGCGCAGCCTACCTTGCAGGCAGCTTCTTCACCGGTCAGAACCTGGAACCCTATGGCTTCAAATTCGCCTCAGACGTTGATCCCGCCCTTACCGGCACCTCCGGTGTTGATGATTCCGAAGAGTTCGGTTACCACCTGGTTGCCGGATACAAACTCAACGACATGCTGACCCTTGAAGCGGGGTACGGATACCTGGAAGCGGAACTTGACCAGTCAGGATCCAGGGAGGATGATGCTTCCCAGTACTATCTCCAGGGTAAAATCACACTGGCGCCGGGTGTTTACGTTGTTCCTGAAATCGGTGTTGTTGATGAAGGCAAGGACAGTTCAGGCACTGAAGAAGAGGAGACCACCTATTTTGGTGCCAAATGGCAGATAAACTTCTAACAGATAAACTTTTAACAGATCAGCTTTTAACTTGAGTAATTGCTGAACTTATCTGCCGGATTTAAATACAAAAAGGGGGAGGGCTGTGCCTTCCCCCTTTTTGTACGGGTCCCAACGCATATGTTTTGACCGGAAGCAGAGGCCGGATGTTTTTAAAAACTGCCGGC
>JAKSAX010000357.1 GCA_022361395.1 Desulfobacterales bacterium
CGGGCTGGAACGGCACTGGACCGAAGGCGGGGAGATTGTATTTGTTTCGGACGGCAATGGTGTGATTTTCCTGTCAGGCAAAAAAGAATGGAAGTACAAGAGCCTGCTGCCCCTGACCCGGGACACCCTGAAAAAAATACGCGAGGGCAGGCAGTATAAGGGAATCCGTCTTGAACCCCTGACACTGGAAAAAGGAGCGTCGGGAGAGTACCGCTGGATACGGATCAACAATGAAAAATTTTTCCTGGGCAGCCTTTTCCTTGAGAAATTCAACTGGCACCTGAACTACCTGATTCCCTGGAAGCGGCTTGAGGAACGGGTCAACGCCTACTTGTACATCTCATCGGCCGTCAGCGTGCTCCTGATCCTGAGCCTTTTATTTGCCCGGGAGAGGCAGTTGAAAAAAGTATCCCAGCAAAAGGCCCTGGAGGCAGAAAAAATCGGACGGATTAACCGGAAGCTCAAAAAAGAGGTGGAAGAACGGCGGCGGACGGAAACCCATCTTCGGCAAACCCAGGAGGAACTGGTCCAGAGCGGTAAACTGGCAGCATTAGGGCAGATGGCAGCCGCCATTGTCCATGAACTGAACCAGCCCATTTCAGCCGTCCGCACCTATGCAGCCTCCTGCCGGCTGATGGCCGGTCAGGATAAAAAAGACGAGTTAAACAGGACCCTCTACGCCATTTCAGACATCACCAACCGGATGGAAGCCATTACCCGCCAGCTCAAAGACTTTTCCAGGAAATCCCCCCTGGACATAAAACCTGTGGATATCCGCGAACCGGTTGAAAGGGCGTTGGCCCTTCTTCGCCATGCCATATCCGACACTGGGTGCACACTTACCGTGGAGGCCCCGGAGCAGCCGCTGAAGGTATCGGGCGACAGGCTCCGCCTGGAGCAGGTATTTGTCAACCTGATAAAAAACAGCCTGGATGCCATGGCCGGGCAGGACAGCAGGGCCATCGCCATCCGGTTTATCGAAAAAACAGATCATGTCCGGGTCCAGGTCAGGGATACAGGACCGGGCATTGACAAGGATCTCAAGAAAGAGATATTTACCCCCTTTTTTACGACCAAAGCCAAAGGGGATGGCCTGGGGCTGGGCTTGTCAATCTCCTCCGGGATTGTTAAAGAGATGTCAGGGCATATTCTGCTGGATGATGACAACAGGCCGGGAGCCGCATTTTCAGTGCGGCTGAAAAAGGATAACTCATGAGCACACCGGAAATTTACATAGTGGATGACGACAGGTCCATGCGGGATTCCACAAGGCAGTGGCTGGAACTTGCCGGATACAGTGTAAGGGATTTTGACCGTGCGGCCAAAGCCCTGGATATCATCGGCCAGGACATGAACGTTATCATTATCTCTGATGTAAAGATGCCTAAGATAGACGGGATTGCCTTCCAAAAAGCCCTGGCCGGGATCGACCCGGATATTCCGGTTATCCTGATCACGGCCCACGGGGATATTTCAATGGCTGTGGAGGCCATCCGGAACGGGGCCTATGACTTCCTGGAAAAACCCTTTGAGCCGGAAAGGATACTCGACTCTGTCCAGCGTGCGGTTGAAAAACGTAAACTTATCATGGAAAACCGGGAACTGCGCAGCCAACTGACTGCGGCCCACGGCCTGGACGCCAGGCTGGTGGGTGCCAATCCCAAAATGCGGGCCTTGAAACAGCAGATCATGGGCCTTGCCCCCACAGAGGCCAGCATAATGATTGTGGGCGAAACCGGCACAGGAAAAGAGGTGGTGGCCCGGTGCCTCCATGACTGGAGCAGCCGGAAAGAAGCCCTTTTCCTTGCCGTGAACTGTGCGGCAATTCCTGCAACCATGGCGGAAAGCGAGTTGTTCGGATACGAGGCAGGCGCCTTTACCGGCGCCGGGCAGAGGCATCGGGGAAAACTGGAAGCAGCGTCCGGCGGCACCCTGTTCCTGGACGAACTCTCCAGTATGCCCCTTGAAATCCAGGGCAAGCTCCTCCGGGCCCTTGAAAGCCGCCGGATCACCCGCCTGGGTTCCAATACCCCCACACCCGTTGACTTCCGCCTGATCACGGCCATGAACATCACCCCTGACCAGGCCATTGATTCGGAAAAGCTGAGAAAAGACCTTTACTACAGGCTCAATACCATGGAGCTGACCATACCGGCACTGCGTGAGCGCAAGGATGATATCTCCAGCCTGTTCTCCCTGTTTCTGGAACGGGCTGCGGAGATGTACGACTGCCTCCCGGACATGCCGGGCCCTGCCGGTTACTCCGCCCTTATGGCCCACGACTGGCCCGGCAATGTAAGGGAACTCAAAAGCATAGCCGAGCGCTACGTCCTGTCCAACCTGGCCCGGGAGGAACGCCTGTCAAAACTGCTGGCCCCGGATACCGGTGCCGAAGAAGGCGCCTCACTTGCCCAACAGGTCCGCCACTTTGAACGCCACCTGATCAAGGATTCACTGAAACGCCACAGCGGCCGGATCAACAGGGTAATGGCGGAACTGGGCATCCCCAGGCGGACGTTGAACGAAAAGATGGCCAGGTATAAACTTTCCAGGCCAAGCGCTTAAGACCACAGGGCAACGCCTTTGCCTGTCGGCAAAAATCCGCCGACGCCGGGTCCGGCCGGGGCAATAAACCGCCGGCGCAGTGCTGCCCGATGCTGTATTCTCTTTTAAATTCATGTGGTTGGCAAACCGCACCCAATGGCATACCCTTTGCTCAAGTATTATCAAGTAACAATGCTGGAAAACATAATTTATAAACCCATTAACATTGAGAGGTGACCTGATGAAATCAAGTACGCTTAAATCCCTGGTGGCGGCAGCCACCCTCCTAATCGTGACATTCGCCTTTGCCATGCCCGGTACAGCCGGCCAGAAA
>JAKSAX010000390.1 GCA_022361395.1 Desulfobacterales bacterium
GCAAGAAAAGTGGTTGGCAGGGCAATCACCACTGCAAGGCAGATCATAAGCCCGTACAAGTGTTGCAGCCTTTGGTGATATACGGTTTGGTTTTCTTTTTTGGAGTCAATGATCACCGGAAAAAGGGATGAGGCGATTGCCATGGGAATAAAAGCCCATACGTCACAGAGCTTAACGGCTGCCGAGTAATATCCCACATGGGCCGCGCCTGCAATTTCCTTGATCATTACCTGGTCAATCCGCATATAACATGAGTGTAAAACAGCAGCCAGAATAAGGGGCCAGGCATCTTTTAGAAGAACCCCTGCCGTTTCTGAATGCCATTTCCACGACCTGATGGCCCCGCTGTTCCGCCGGTAAACTGCTGTCAGTGCAATGGCATGTATTGCTGATTCCAAGACAAAGAGGCAGGCAAACCATATCAGCGGGGCTGCAATCCATACAAATATCAATTTGGTGGCGGCAGTGGCGGATAACTGGACCAGACGGGCATATACCACATACCTGGATTTGACCTTTGCCTGATAGTGGAGGTCAATCACGTCAAAGGATTGAAAAATAACACCGGATGCAATGATAAAAATTATAAAATTTGTATGGCCGTCGTTTCGGGTAAAAAAGACGGCAAAGGAAATTGCCGCCCACATGACACCCGCCCCAAATGCCTTAAGCCCGAATGCCGTTCCCAGGAGTATATTCTTCCGGCCCGGTGTTTTTACAAGCTCCCGGATAACGATATTATCAATCCCCAGGGTGGCCAGGGCTGTAAAAAGACCGACAAAGCTTACGGCATAGCTCAGAAAACCGAGCCGCTCCGGCCCAAGATAGCGGGCAACGTAAATACCTACGGCCAATGTTACGGTCATATTCAGCAGACGGTACCCCAGAAGCCATGATATGTTTGTCATGTGTTTCTTCAATCCGGGAAGTTGAATGCCGGGAACGGGTTTCACAATTTTTTTATCCCTTGTTGATTCGTGAAGAATCTTATACGTTTAGATCAACCTTTTTCGAGACCGGAGCGGCCTGCCGTTTCAGCGGTTGGCAGTCCCTCTTTATTTTCACTGAAGTTGGCGGTTATACTCGCATAAAAACAAAAAACTGGCAAAGACTATATATAAAAAGGGAAGAGCCTTTTGGGATTATCCTTAAGTGAGCTGCCATGATACGAAAATTACCAATTCTTTTCACCCACATTATTTCTAAGTTCTTTCCTTTTATATTCAGGGCCTGCCCGTGCCCGGAACCGGGTACCTTATTGCTGGTGCGGCTTGACGGTATCGGAGATTACATATTGTTCAGGAATTTTATAAAAGCCCTTAAGCTGAGCAAGCGGTTTAAAGGGCATCACATCACCCTGCTTGGAAATCCGGCCTGGAAAGATCTTGCTGAAACACTGGACTATGATGACATTGATGTCTTTATCTGGCTGACCCCGGATAAATTCATGAGATCCCCGGCCTACCGGTATAAAAAGTTAAAGCAGATTCGTTCAGTCTGTTATGAAACTATCATAAGCCCGGTTTTCAGCAGGGATTTTGAATGTACGGACACCCTGGTGAAACTCGTTTGTGCCCGTAGAAAAATCGGCAGCACCGGGGATTTGTCCAACACGAATATTCGGCAAAAGAGGAAGGGGGACAGGTATTATACAACCCTCATTCCGGGGGACGGGGGTGTACGCTTCGAATTCTGCCGGAACAGAGAATTTTTTGAAACCCTGCTGGAAGAAAGACTTGAACTTTCCAGACCGGAAATAATTTTAAAGCAGCCGGTTTCCCTGCCGGTTGCCGGAGACTATGCAGTGCTGTTTATCGGGGCAGGTGAAAAGAAACGGCAATGGCCTTTGGCCCACTTTTCCAAAGCGGCCCTGTTCATTCATGAAACCCTGGGTCTGAACATCGTGCTTTGCGGGGGGCCGGGGGACAGGGAGAATGCAGATAAATTTTCACAGCTGTTCCCCCGCCCTTATACGGATCTTGTGGGTAAAACCGGTTTACGGGAGTTGCCGGGGATTATTAAAAACGGAAAACTCATGGTTTCCAATGAAACCGCCGGGCCCCACCTGGCCGCTGCCCTGGGAATGCCTCATATTTTTGTAATTTCCAACGGAAACTATCTTGGACGGTTTTCGCCTTATCCCAAGACCATGTGCAAGGGGTATCATCTGATATGTCATCCTGAAATCCGGCGGTACGGGTATCCCAGCTGGCTGAAAATAGATGACATCAGCCCGGAAAACCTGATAGAAAAATTAGAGCGGCATTTAGTGCAGGTAACAAAGAATGATGATATTAACGGACGGATGCTGTGAGAATTAACTTCTGTTTTATCCTTGTCTGTTTTCTCCTGGTATTTTCCCCGTTGGCAAGGGCCGGGGTCCACCTCTGGGCGCAAACCATTATTCAGACAGCAGCGCTGTCAGGAATTTTTATCCTGACTGGCACCCGGATAGCCCGTCAACATCCCCCGGTTAAAAAAAATATCCTGGACGCACCGCTGACCTGTATTGGGCTGCTTGTGCTGGCTGCAGCATTCAGGTCTGATTATCCAGGCCTGGCAGCCGAAGGGGCTGTCATGTTTTTCACTTACACGGCCGTTTACTATCTTGCCGTAAATGTAATCACAACAAGAAAGGCGCAAAGGATCACGGTTTATACGATTGCGGCTACAGCCGTGTTTATCTCCGTGATAGCGGTTTTAAAACGGTTTGACATGAATCCGTTCTTATTCTGGGAATACAAAGACCTGGCCCCCAACAATTTTCTTACCGGCACTTACGGAAACCGCAACCATTTTGCAGGATGGCTGGAAATGACCATTCCCATGGTACTTTGCCTTCTTTTTACCCGGAACCGGACTGTCCGGATGAAGGTCTTCATCATCGGTGCGGCCGTGACGCTTCTTATTATACTGACCCTTACCTTTTCACGGGGCGGATGGATTGCGGCTTTTTCAGCCTTGATATTCATGGCGGTTGTCAGCCTGGGGAAAAGGATTTACGGAAAACGTTTTTTTATCAAAACCCTGTTGTCTCTCCTTGCCGCCCTGATTCTGATACTGGCCAGCACCCCGGCATTCCAGCGGATAGCCCCCCTGGTTCAGGCAAACCGGTCAGACCATGTTGCATTCCGCTTAAAGGTCTGGGACAGCAGTATTGCACTGATAAAAGATCATCCCCTCACCGGAACCGGTCCGGGGACGTTCGGGCAGGCATTTCCCCTGTATAACCCGGCCGGTTTTGATGTCTTGCCGGTCACGGCCCATAATGACTATCTCCAGTTTGTTGCTGAAACCGGCCTGATGTTTGTTCCGCTGGGTGTGTGGCTTCTGTACCGGTTTTTCTGCACCGGCTTTATAAAATTAAAGAGCAGGAGCCGTCAGACAAGGGGGATTACACTGGGGGCCATGGCTTCGGTTTTTGCGCTTCTCGTTCATACGACATTTGATTTTAATCTGCATATTCCTGCCAACGCTATTTTGTTTGCCGTGCTGTGTGCACTGGTCTGCGCTGCGCCCGGCACCGTACGGGGAGTTCCGGAATGACGCTGCCGGAAAATAATATATCCCGTATCATTGCCCTGTCCGGTTTGACAGCGGTTTTCCTTGCGCTGATTACCATTCAGGTGATCTTTTTCCTTTCAAGGTGGCATTACCAGAAAGGTATTGGTTCCTATGAAACCGGCGATTATGACAATGCGCTTGACTCCTTTGTCCTGGCAAACCGTATTCTTGATGCGCAGGTTTTCAGTGTTTTAGCCGGCAGGGACAGATTCCGGATTCAAACGGCAATGGGTAAAACCTATTACCACCTGGCAGGGGAGGCCGGAACCACCAGAGGATTCTATGACTTGTTAACAAAAGGTGCAGGAGCCCTTGATCAGGCCATTGCACATGATGCCCGCAGTTACCGGACGACCTTCTGGGCGGCAAAGGTTCATACCGGGCTTGAAACCGTCTGGCCTGTTCTGTTCAAGTCCGGGGATGAAAATCCCTACAATGCCCTGCCGTTTTATGAGAGAGCCGTCTCCTTAAGGCCCACCGGATATTCAATTCATTATGATATGATTAAATATCTTTATTATAAGGGGGACCGCGGGAGAATTCCGGGCCTTGTCATGCATATGGCAAGCATTTTCCCCTTGTCCGTAACCCGTCTGGAAAAGGAACCGTTTTATTCTGATCAGATCAGGGAAAAGATACGTCAGGGGCTTTTGAAGGCGCTTGAAAACGGGGTATCCTTGAGGATGACTCTTTTTCTCTTATCACAGATGGCCCTGGATGATGGTGCTGTTGATGCTGCCGGGGCCTACTATCAACAGGGACTGGCCCACCAGCCCCATCTAAATACCGCCGGTACAATGATTCATATGGGGATGCTGCTGCTCAGGCAGCAGGCGTACAGGGATGCGGATCGGTTTTTTATCAAAGCCCTTCAGCTGGACGGCGATTTTGAATCCGCTATGATGCAGATTTACAAGGTGTTTAAATCAGAGCAATTGTATGACGGGTTTGTGAGGTTCGCCGGAGAGGTTCAGGAGACCCTCTATTTTTCCGGTTATATTGATTTTATGGTTGCACTTTGCCACACGGACGCAGGAAAGCTCGAACTTGCAAAATCCCTGTTGAACCGGTTGAATGAGGTGAATCCCGAAGCCAGGGGGTATGACCTGCTGGCACAGGTCAGCCAAAAACAGGGCAATTGGGATGCCATGGAAATTGCCGCCCGGAAAGCCACACAGCTGGCCCCCGGGAATCCGGATTACCAGATCCGGTTTTCCATGTCCCTGGCCGCCCAAAAAAAATATTCACGGGCAGAGGCCGCTGCCACAAAAGCCATTGTACTGTCAAAACCGCCTGCGTTCTGGTATTACGGACATCGTGCCGGAATAAAAAAGGCGCTTAAACAATACAGGGATGCTGTGGCAGACTGGGAAAGGGCATTGGAAATAAAACCGGATCATGCAAATTATTATTATTCCATTGCCATGTCGTATCATGCATTGGGAAAGCCTGTTCAGGCCCTGGCTTCCATTAACCGGGCCATAGGGCTTAAACCTGAAAACCAGGCATTTCATTCCTTTAAAAAAAAATTACTGGCCCGGCTCTAGGGATAACGTAAGAATTAGTTCACATCAGGTGAAGTTATTTTTGCGCGATCCCTTAATTTTTATACTCCCTGTAGTACCGGTAATAATAGTCCTGGTTCTTTTCCGTTACCCGGTTAAGGACCACACCCAGAATGAGCAGGTTTGACTGCTTAAACCGGGTGGTGACCCGCTTTACCAGTTTTTTATTCGAATGACCTGATCTTACCACGATGATAGTGCCGTCCGCCCTGGGGGCCATCAGCATGGCATCGGATGCCGGCAGTACCGGAGAGGTGTCAAATATGATGAAATCAAACTTTTGCTTCAGAAGATCGGCCATCAGTCCTGTTCTGTCCGAGTTGATTATTTCAGAGGGGTTGGGCGGTATTTTGCCGGACCCTAAAACCCAGAGGTTGGCTGTCTTGGTTTTATGAAGGGCTGTGTCAATGGCCTGATTGATAAAAACCAGGTCTTCGGCCTTTTTAAAGGACTCTCCGTAAAGGATATCAAAATTTAGAGCCGGTAAGGGGGACATTTCCGGGGTGCCCGCACCGGAAAACGAAAAAGTTCCCTTGGAGATCGCGGATGCCATTCTGACAGCTTCGGCAGCATGTATGGCCAGTTTTTTTTCTAAATCCGGCCTGGTAATTAATCCCATGGTCAGAAGGATGTGCCCCATCCTTTGACCTGTTTTTTTCCTGCGCCTGCGCGCGGCCTCTGCCTGGGCATTGTCCAGGATTTTTTCCGCGACCAGCGGCTGCAGGAGGGCATCATCGGAAGAGCGGGTATTCCATACCGCATCAATGGTGGTGCCGTCCCTGAAGTAAAAGGTGATTTCATTTTCGCCTGAAACAAGGCGGAGCGTTCCGGTCAGGTTCTGGTGCCGGATCAGGAAAATCAGATCCCCGGGGGAATATTCACCCAGGTCACCGGTGAGCACAGGCTTATCCAGGGTGTCTACGACAAGATCGGTCAGTCCGGGGTTTCCCCTTAAATTGAAAATATCCGTTAACAGCGGTTTTCTTAAATCCGCATCCACCAGGAGTACTTTTTTACCGGTTTTGGCAATGGTGTAGCCCAAATTGACCGCTGTATTTGTTTTGCCTTCCGACTGCAATGCACTGGTAATCATGATCGAGCTGACAGGATTGTCGATGCCGGAAAAGTGAAGGTTTGTCCGTAAGGTGCGAAAGGCTTCTGCATAGGCGGACTCCGGAGAGATTGCCGAAAGAATATTCCGGCCGGGAGTTCTATTCTCTTTTTTACTTCGGCCGCGGGAAAATATCATAGGGGGTCTCCGTGTTTATCAGATGCTTCAGGTATCACTGAAAGCACCGGCAGATCCAGATAGGATTGTACATCTTCCTGGGTTCTCAGGGTCTGATCCATATACTCAAAAAAGAAGGCCAGTAAACACCCCCCCATAAAACCGAAAACAACGGCCAGTAAAAAATTCCGTCTTTTCCTGGGGGAAAACGGTTTGTAGGGGATGTCCGCTTTTTCAACAATTCTGATGTTGGAGACGGCATTGTCTTTGAGTATATCTGATTCCTTTATCCGGGATAACAATGTGTCATAAAGCTTCTGGCTCGTCTTGACATTCCTCTGGAGAATGGAATAGGTCAGTTCATTACTGCTGGAGTCCAGGGCATCCTGTTCAAATTCTCCGATGGTTTTTTCCAGGATTTTTTCATTGGCGGCAATGACGGCCCGCTCCGATTTCAGACTGGCCAGTTCTTTGCTGAGTTCGAAATCAAGGCGGATCCGGCTTTTTTCAATTTCACTTTTTATCTGGACGATTTTAGGGTGTTTTGATTTGTAAATCTTTGACAATTTGGTCAATTCGATCTCAAGGTTAACAATTTTATTGTATACCTCTTCGATCAGGTTGTTGGAGATCAGGGAACGTACTTTTACAAGGCCGTCGTGGTGTTTTAAATGGCGTTCCAGTTCATTTATTTTCGAATCCAGGTCAAGCCGCTTGTTTCTGGTTTCAAGATACCTGTTGTTGAATTCGGCAATTTTCTGACCGGCAACCTTCTGCTTCCCTTCCATGGAGAATACCTTGTTTTTTGTTTTGTACTCAAAAAAGGCCCTTTCATTGTCTTCCAGCTCTTTTTTCAGGTCATACAACTCATTGTTCATCCATTCCAGGTTTTTCCGTGACGAGGCCACCCGGTTGGCCAGGTCGAATTCTATGTATTTCCTTGCGACCCCATTGGCAATATCCGCAGCGACCCTTGGGTTTTCATCCTGGGCAGAGATAAGAATCAAGCGGGTTTTTTTGATCTGTTTTACCTTGATTTTGGCCTGCAGCCGCTTGACAAGGGCGTTCATTTTTCTTGTGGCCGGGTCAATTGAAGGCATTGAGACGGAATTCCCGGATTCAGGCAGGAGTGATTTTATGTTTTTAACGATCTGTTGTTTCAGCTTGCTGAACAGCCCGGGTGCTGCTCTTTTCTTTAGTCTTTTCGCTAGGTCGATATCCTCTATTACCGATTTTGCCACGGGCTTGGACTTAATGAGTTTGAAATGGGTTCCCATGTCCAGTATCTGGGCTGCATTGGTTTCATACTCTATCCGCTTTCCGGTTATGGGGGAGTGGAGATTCTTGGGCTCCACAACCAGCTTGGCACTGGAACTGAAGAGGGGCACCGTCTGGCAGGTCTGGATCATGACAACGGTAATAAAAAGGATCATGAACAGGAGAATAAACTTTTTCCGTTTGTAAAGGATATCGAGGTACTCGGAGATATGGGCCTCGGTTTCCCTTTCTTCCGGCCCGGAAGGGTTTGGTGCCTGGTAGATCTCGTTCATAAGTTTCCTTTGATTAAAACCATGATTCCGGGACATGAACCCGGTCGCCGGGTTTCAGGGGGACATCCGGAGCATCGCCTTTAATGATTTTATCCAGATCCACTTTAATGGTTTCTGAGGTTTCTTTTCCTTTTCTGATGATCCGGGTCCGTCCCGGTGCCGCGTATTTTTCAAACCCGCCGGCCAGGATGCAGGCACTCAAAACCGTCATCCCGGGCTGATAGTCAAACCTGCCAGGACTTTTAACCTGCCCCTGGACATAGACCTTTGAAATCGTCTGGTTTAGGGCGGTTCCCAATGGGATGTAAACGGTATCCCCGGATGACAATTTTATGTTTTCCGATGTATCTCCCTGGTCAAGGAGTTTAACCAGGTCAATTGTCACAGGGGCTTTTTTTGAGATTTCCGTTTCAATGGCCTTATCTGAAAATCCCGCCATTCGGTTGTTTTTAAGGATATAGGCAATATTGCCCCTGCCCTCTTCAACACCGCCGGCCTTTACAATCAGATCCAGAACAGAGGGAACAAAGTTCAATTCGTACAGGCCCGGCTCCTTTACTGCCCCGGCGATGAAATAACTGAGGCTGTGATATTCCGATATCTGGATATGAACCTGGGGGTCAACAAAATAATCCCTTTCCAGAGGGGTGTAGATCTTTTTTTCCAGCTCCGGAACGGTAAGTCCTGCCGCCTGGACACTGCCTATCAGGGGGATATTGACCGTTCCCCTTGAAGAGACGACCAGCTCTGCTTCAGCTTCCTGTACACCGCTTGCGGTGATGGTGACTTTTATTACATCATTTACACCCAGGCGGTAACCCGGGTTTTCCGGGTTTTGAGCATGGGCAGGGGGCCATATTCCTGAAAAAATTAATACCAGAACATACAGAACGACGGTCTTACTGCTTTTATTCATCATATTTTTAACTGCTCAACCTATCTTGGTGCAACATCGAAATTCAGGCCTGCCCGGACCAGAATGTACTTATTATCGTAATCCCTGCCGGCTTCGTTTGAATCCCTTGTCTCGTATCCGGATTCAACCCCCAGGGAAAACCGGTCTGTAAACAGGTAGTCTGCACCTCCGGAAAAAATCCAGACATCTTCATCCCTGTCGCTGGTTTCATAGTCCCTGTTTCTGAAGGTCACGGCCAGTTCCACCTCGAATTTATCATAAAAAAGGCGCCCCACTTCAGCATAGATGTTCAGCCCCTTGTAGTATTGTTCACTTTCACCGATATCATTTGCATTGTGGTCAATGGTAAAAAGATAGTTTGTTTTGTTGTATGCCCCCCGGAGGATAAATTCCCAGACAAAGGTTCCGAAATCATTGGCACTGATATCATCAAAGCTCCTGTCGTGATAACCGGCCCCTGCGGACAGGGAAAACAGCCTGAATTCTTTTATATAGGAAAGGATGACCTGGTTGGATGTGTAGTCGGAGGTATCCCTGTCATAGTCCCTTACCCAGATATTATACTCCAGATCCAGAAATGAGGTCCTGTTCAGGTTGTATTCCATATTAAAGGCGCCCAGGTGGGCCATACTGTCCTCATTGACATTGTCAGCATAATCAAGGATAGAGTAGGTGTACTTTGCCCCCATGCCCCAGGTGTCGTTAATTGAGTAAAATACCCATGGGGAAAGATCATTGGTCTGATATTTTTCCCGGTTGGCGTCATTTCCAAGGGTGTCCAGAGAGCCCCTGTCACGGGATTTTCGATAGTTCTCTTCAATTCCCAACAGAAAATGGTCCGTGGCCTGGGTCTGGGCATCCAGGCTGAGATCATGGCCGATATAGTCATCATCCTTGATCAGGTCATCACCTGTGTACTCATTGAAACTCAAATAGTAATCAAGCAACACACTGCTTTTGGGGGTGGTATACCCGAATTCAAACCCGGGTTTCAGCACATAGGTATTTGCAGACACCTCGTTTGTCTCGTCAAGATAGTAATTGGAATCATACTGATAGGACGCCTCCACACTGGGGATGAAAACCAGCTTCCCTTCCCGGTATGTGCCCTCGCTTTCACCGCCTTCCCCGGCAGCCGGAGAGGCCGCTGCGATACTGAGAAAGAAACAGATGACCAGACTGAAACAGATTCTATTGTAATTTAGCATCAGGATCCTCTTCATTTTTCTATTGGTTTAGGTGTCGCTTGGGTCATCTTCATCAACAACTGGTTTCTCGGGCTTTTGGGGCTTATCAGGTGTCTCACCCGGATCATCATTGCCCTGGTCATCCCGGCCACTCCGTTCGTCCTGAACAATGATCTCCACCCCCTGGTCACCGGAGTCATTCCTGTCAGCCAGGATATTCACGGTTACAATTTCTTTGCCGGTTTCCTGGTCTGTCTGGATGACCACTTTTACGATACCCTCCTCTGCATCCGGTGCTGCCTTGACAACGGCTTCCACAACATTTTGTGAGGCCGAAGGCGCTGCTGTAAGAATTGCCGCGGTGATCTCCTGTGATTTTTCCGGTGCGGCCTTTGCCACTGCCAGGGCAACCTCATAGGCTGCGCCCGGTGCTGCTGCGGCTGCGGCCGAGGCAACCCCCACCGGGTCCTCTCCGTCTGCAATTGCCTGTTCAACCGCAGCCGTGGGATTCATGCCGCCGGCGATCAGGGCTGCCACATCTGTTGCAGCTGCGCTGATGCCGGGCATGGCAGCAAGCACTGCCCCTAAAATCCAGGCAGCCAACAGGTTTCGTGTCAGGCTTGTACACCGTTTGTCTCTTTTCATGGGGGCCTCCTTTTAGTTGATAAGAATTATCGCCGTGGCAAGCCGATTCTTATTTTTTTGTCACGTATTCCATCTCTTTTCGCCGAATTTTAGCCGGCACCGGCCAGGTTGCCTGACCGATGGTATTTTTTCCGGAGAAAAGAAAGGTGAACGGGTTCATAAAATCTCTGCCTGATATATAAAACATCCCATTTTTAAACTGTCAGGGATATGGGGCATCCCCTTATTATTGTGTCCTGTTTCAGCTGCTTCAGTCATTGAAAATGATGTTGAGTATTATCGGGTCTTTTGGACTCCCGTGCGACACAAGATTCATTTATGAAAGAATATAATTATCAAATAGTAAATTTTTTCTTGAAAATCAATCAGGTAACTTCTTATTTCTAGTATTTTTTTTGTGGAGGCATGTTAAAATCGGCAAATTATGGACGAATCCGGGGGAAAGTGATACATACCCCCTGAATCAAAAACATATGAAAATGAATGAGAAAACAGATAAATGATTGAGCAATTCGAGGCTGAATAATGGAAAGACTTTTGGTTATTTCTGCGTCCAGTGCCATTGGGACGCTGTTTTTTTTATGGTTTTCCCTTGCCGTAAAAAAACAATCCATGCAGGACTTTATTTTTTCACACCAGTGGCTGATGTTTCCGAATGCCATCTGCTATTGGCGGACCGTCATGGCTGCCTTTGGTTTTATACTTTACTTTTATACCTCCTTTCAGTCCACTGCCATATTTATATTTGCCTTTGCCGCCATCCTTGACGGTGCTGACGGTATTGTGGCCCGGGAGTGCAACCTGGTGTCCAGGTGGGGGGAATGGCTGGACCCCATGTGCGACAAACTGACCTACCTGCCGCCGATGATCGGTTTTGCCTATACAGGGATTTTATCCGTGGACCTGGTGTGGATCCTTGTTGTCAGTGAACTTGTGGGCCAGTTTTTTGCCAGGAAAATCCTGACCTGGATGAATATTTCAGGGGCTGCCAATAACTTTGGAAAGATCAAGGCCATTATCTGTTTTGCCCTGGTGATTTTCTGCGCATTGCTTGATGCAAATCCGGATATGCTGAACATTGCAGACGGGGTGCTTATGGGCTGTATTATCCTGTCCGCGGCATCCATGCTCTTTAAGTTTATCCCCAACCGCCTTTATGCGGATATCCTGTCCATGCTCAACTTCTGCTGCGGGGTGAGCGCCTTAGTCCTCACCTATCATCACTCCTTTGCCTGGGCCATTTGCATCATTATCATGGGGCAGCTGTTTGACCTGTTTGACGGCCGCATGGCCATGAAGCACGGGGGAACCAAATACGGCCCTTATCTGGATGATATTGCCGATTTCGTAAGCTTCGGACTGGCCCCTGCCTATGTGGTGGTGCAAAAAGGCGGAACCCCTGCCTGGTTTTTTGCCGCCTTCTTCATTACCGGGGTGGCATTCCGGCTGATCCGGTTTGTCACGGTGGATAAGAAACGGACCGACCTGCCCCCGGGGATCTTCAACGGATTCCCAAGCCCTGCCGGCGCCTTGATCGTACTCGGGGCCTCTCTTATATCCTCTCCTGCGGTGTTGTGGTTATTTACAGCTGTATCCACGGGGCTGATGGTCAGCCATATCCGGTTTGCCCATTTCGGCAGGGTGATAATGAAGGAAATTCCAAAACAGGTGTTTTTTCTGATCTCAGCCTCTATTATTGTTGCCCTGGCCTACATCTTTAAAACCAAGAATGTCCAGATGTTCGGGTATCTGATCCTGGGTGCTGTTGCCATGTACCTGGTCTGCGGCAGGATATGGGTGAACCGGAAAGGGTCTGCGGCCTGAATTCAACAGCCCGGAGCGTTGAACTTCCCAAACGCGGTTTCGAGATGTTCGGCCATTGCAAGGGCCATATCCTCCCGCCACGGCGGTGCAACGATCTGGAGCCCTAAGGGCAGCCCCTCTGATGTGGTGCCGCCGCGGATCACAACCGCAGGCCAGCCCGTCAGGTTAAAGGCCGAAGTGTAACTGAAGGCACTTAAATCATCCTTTCCCAATGAACCGGTTTCCGGGGCCTCAAATGCGTTTACGGGGCACAGGATAAGATCAAATTCATTAAAGAACGACAGCATGGTGCTCCGGAATCCGTACCATTTCATGATCAGGGCATCAAGGTCCCCGGGAGCAAGAGCTTTGGCAAGGCCCAGCCAGGGAATGGTATGTTTAACAGTGCCTGCTGTTTTAAGCAGCCGCTTGATGGATGCCCCGCCGTCGGAGGACCATAGCCCCATTGCAAGGTCGTGGGAGGCTTCAATGCCCTGAGGCCGGGTCTCCTTTACCAAGAACCCGTCTGCTTCAAGTATGGCCGCAGCCTTTCTGACCACTTGGTCAATGTCATGGGCCGCCGCAATAATCCCGTTATCCGTATGGAAGGAGATCCGCAGGTCCTTGATGTCAACAGCGCCCGGGACGACAGGGGGCATGGGGACAATCGAAGGATCAATGCCGTCCGGTCCTGAAATGATCCCGAGAAGCAGGGTAAGGTCCTCAACTTTTCTGGCCAGCGGGCCGATCTGCTGGAATGAGTCCAGCAGCCCCCCAAAGGGCAGGATATGCCCGGTCCGGGGGACCCGGCCCGATGTGGGTTTGATAGTGGCTGTCCCGCAGCAATGTGCAGGAAACCTTAGGCTGCCGCCGTAATCACTGCCGATATCAAACGGGGAACCACCTGCCGCGACAACGGCAGCCCCGCCGCCACTGCTGCCGCCGGGAGAGCGCGACCTGTCAAAGGGGTTTCTGGTCCTGCCGTATACCAGGTTATCCGTATCATAGGACAGGGTGAACTCCGAGGTGTTTGTCTTGCCCATCAGTATGGCGCCTGCCTTCTGAAGGCGGCTTACCACCGTGGCATTACCGGCAGGAATAAAGTCTTTCCTGCCAAGGGTTCCCCCTGCGGAGATAACCCCTGCCGTATCAAAAGAATCCTTGATGGTCATTGGAATGCCGTGGAGCGGGCCTGTGATGTTTCCTTCTGCCAGAGCCCGGTCAGCCTCCCGCGCCCTGGCAAACGCGGCTTCACCGGTGATCTGCACCACGGCATTCAGGTCAGGGTTGAGTTGGTTGATCCGGTTAATATGAAGGCTGACAAGTTCTTCCGAAGATATCCGGCCGGTCCTGACGGCAATTGCCAGTGAGGATACAGATCTATTCAGGGTATTGTCCATGTGATTTCCCCGTTTGTTTTGCTTTACCGTTCTGCCAGATGGGGCGTCAGAATATCGAACATGGTCAGGATTTGTTCTTCTGTCACCGTCAGGGGCGGCATCAGCCGGATGGATTCAGGCTTGGGCGCATTAATGAGCAACCCGTCTTCAAGACACCGTTCCGCGAGATCCGCTGCCGGGGTCCGGGTAAGGTCAAAGGCCATAAGCAGCCCTTTGCCCCTGATGTTTTCAACCTCGTGGGTCCGGGACAACCTGGTCAGCCTGTTCTCAATAATTTTTCCCATTTTCCGGGCATGGGCCGGAATATCCCTGGCCAGCAGTTCCCGGAGAACAGCTGATCCTGCGGCCATGGCAAGGGGCTGCCCCGTATAGGTCCCCCCTTGGTCGCCGGGATCAAATATATCCAGTTCTTCTTTGGCGAGCATGGCGGACAGGGGGAATCCCCCGCCGATACCCTTGCCCAGAGTCATTATGTCAGGCTCAACCCCGTATTGTTCATAGGCGAACATGGTGCCGGTCCGCCCCATACCGGTCTGGATTTCATCAAATATCAACAGGGTCAGGGTTTCATCACAGATCTGCCGCAGTGCCCGGATAAACGCCTCTGTGGCCGGAATGACTCCGCCTTCTCCCTGGACCGGTTCGATCATGATCGCACAGGTCTCGTCCGTGATCAGTTCCCGGATGGATCCGGCATCGTTGAATATCCCCTTCTTAAATCCTTTGGATTTGGGTTCGAACAGGTCCTCCCACTCCGCTTTTCCGGTTGCGGCCATGGTGGTCAGGGTTCTGCCGTGAAATCCCTTCCGGGTGGTGATAATTTCACAGGCCCCGCCTTTTTTCTTCTGCCCGTATTTCCTGGCAAGTTTGATGGCCCCTTCATTGGCCTCGGCACCGGTGGAGGTGAAAAAGACCCGGTCCAGGCAGGTCTGTTCCAGGAGCAGTTCAGTATACTCCAGCATGGGCCTGTTGTAAAAAGAAGGACTGGCATTAATCAGGGTTCCTGCCTGATCCGTCAGTGCCTTTACCAGGGCCTCAGGACAATGCCCCAGGCAATTGACTGCCCAGCCGCCGATAAAATCCAGATAGGACCTGCCCCTGGTATCTTCCAGAACAAGTCCCCTGCCCCTGGCCATGACAATCTCCGGCCGGGCAACTATGCTGAGTAATCCTGAATTGGCAGTTTGAATCAATTTATCTGTGTCCATGATCTGATCCTTTGGCTTGGTTTTTCCGGCTGAATCCGGTTTCTTTATCGGTAAGGAAAATGAGTATCCAATTTACAGGTAAATATCAATGGGAAAACGGATAGGTGCTTTGGGGCATCCAAAATAACCGGCAGCCCGGTCTTCTTTCCGGAATTTCCACAGAGGCAGTTGCCTTATTTCTGAACAAGTATTCAGTTTTCCTTGCCATTTGGTGTTAGGCCGGGTAAGACAGGTAGTCATGAGAGTGTGTAAAACATATGAATTTGAAGGCGGTATCAAGGGATTCAGGCTGGGCTGGTCAGCTGTGGGGCCGCCCCTGATGTCTGTTTATTTTTACCTGTATGACCGGCTTATGGTGGATACGGGGCAGGCCCATATGGGGCCTGAGGTTTTGAAGATTGCCAGGGAAAACCGGGTGGAGCGGATTGTGTTAACCCATCACCATGAGGACCATTCAGGGAATGCGGCCCTGGTTCACGGGAGTACAGGTGCCCGGGTTTTCGGCCATGAGCTGACCCGGGCAAAGATGGAAACCGGGTATCCGATTTTACCCTATCAGAAATATGTGTGGGGAAAGACAACGCCTGTGGGAGTGGCGCCTCTGCCTGAGCATTTTGATACAGGGCTTGGGCCTATGATTCCTGTTCATACGCCCGGGCACAGCCGGGATCATACGAGCTATTTCCTTCCGGACCGGGGGGTGCTGTTTACAGGTGATCTCTATCTGGGGGACCGGATTAAGTTTTTCAGGTCTGACGAGGACCTGGGCGCTGAGGTCGACTCCCTGAAAAAGGTGATGGAACTGGATTTTGAGGTGTTGCTGTGCAACCATAATCCGCGGAAAGAAAAGGGAAAAGAACACATCCGCCTGAAACTTGATTTCATGGAAAATCTCTACGGGTCCATTGTGGGGTTATACAAGGAGGGATGCGGTGAAAAGGAGATCTTTTCGCGTCTGAAGCTCAAAGAGGATTATTTCACCAAGTGGGTCTGCTTTGGTAATGTGAGCATGATGAACGGGGTGCGCTCGGTTATCCGCCATCATGAGACTGCTGCCAATTAGGCCTGCGGAAACCTGTACTAGATATCTTTTCTTTTTGTCATTTTCTGGTTGAACCGGTTGACGTGGTCCATGATCAGGGTGGCTGCGGTCCTGTCGTCGCGGGCCTTTATGGCGGCAATGATCTGCTCAAAATCCCTGAGGTTTTCCAGGGTCCGTTCACGGTTCATGGGCAGGTAATATTCATAATAGTTGTGAATATTATCGTGGATACTCTGCTGGAGGAACTGGAAGACCGGGTTTCTGGACATGGTGCCGATATAGCTGTGCATGGCCTCGTCGGTTTTCAGGAAACTTTCCCAGTCTTCAGCTTCACAATGGGCCTTTGCCTCGGCAAACATCTCGTCCATATGTGCCAGATCGTCCTCTGTGGCCCGCTGGGCAGCAAGTTCCACAATACTGCCCTCGATTTTGATCCTAAATTCTGCCAGATGGTCCAGGGAAACCTCCCCGGACCGGATCAGCAGGGCCAGGGACTGCATGATGGGCTCTGCGTCAATCTGTTTGACAATGGCGCCCCCGGCCACACCCAGTTTAATCTCAATAAGGCCTTTTTGCTCAAGCACGCGCAAGGCTTCCCTCAGGGTTCCTCTGCTTGTATTGAACATATCCTTGAGCTCCCGTTCTGCCGGGAGTTTGGTTCCTGGCTCAAGTTTTCCGCTTAAAATTGCGTCCTGAATCTGCTCAACAACATCCTGAAATACTCTGCTTTGCTTGGCTTTTTTAAACATATATGACCTTTTGGATCTGGAGCGGTCTCCCTATTTAAAATGTTCGATTCCTGAAAAATCCCTGTAAGGGTTAAAGTGTTTTAAAACATCTTCATCCCTTTCTGTCAATTCATAAGTGACCATCCTTGTTAATAACTCACCCAGGCCCGGCCCCAGCATATATCCCTGTCCGCACATCCCCACGGCATTGATGAAGTTGGGGTATTCCCTGGCAGCTCCTACAATGGGAAAGCCGTCCGGGGTCATGGGGTACTGTCCCCGCCAGGTGCGCCGGACTTTTATGTTGGCAAGTTTCGGGAAGAGGCTGACCATCCGTTTTGCCACCTGGGGCAGGAAGATGGATGTGGATTCGGAGGCCGTGCCTTTGATCAGATACCTGGGGGTAAGGCAGAAGATCACCTGCCCCTCATTGTTCTGGTAAAAGTAGTAGTTGGCGGAATCCTCGGTTGCCGGATCTTCAGAGGGGCGCAGGTCAACGATCATGGGGCCGAAGAACCGCTGCACAGGTTCTGTAATGGCACCTTCGTGGCTGTCCGGTTCCACGGGCAGATCCAGTCCGGCCATGGCGCCGATTTTACCGGCATGGTTTCCGGCCGCATTGATCACCCTGGCTGCGGTGTACTTATCTTTATCAGTGGTAACGGTGATCTCATCGTCACCTGCAATGGTGAGGCCGGTCACCTTTTCACAAAACCGGTACTCGGCCCCGTATTCAAGGCTTTTAAAGTAAAAGGCGTTCACGGCCAGCAGGGGCGAAGCAGAACCGTCCCCCGGGGAGTAAGTGGCGCCCCTGAGGTTTTTCATGTTTATTCCCGGTACCAGCTCTTCGTAGTGTTCGGCAGACAGCCAGTCAATGTCCAGGTTAAAAGACTTCTGGATCTCCATCAGGTCCTGGAGCTTTTTGGCATCTTCATCCGTATAGGCCGGAAAACTGTAACCGTTCCGGATCCAGCCGATATCATCCCCGTGGGTCTCTTCCCAGGTGGAAAATATCTCGATGCTTCTCTGGCAGGTGGATATCTTGCCCTTGTCAGAATGGGTGGCACGGATACCGCCGATGGCTTTTTTATTCTGTCCCTGGCCCGGAGATGCCAGGGCATCAATGACCAGAACCTTTACCTTTTTTTCCGCCAGGGCAAGGGCAGTGGGAACGCCCACGGAACCTGCTCCGATTACAATTACATCAAAGTTCTTCATTATTTACCTCCATTGGCAAATTTGCCCAGGGGCACTTCCACATACAGGGGACGCCGTACATTTTTCACGATATCTTCCTGGGCAATCTGTTCCGCCCGGAAAATCTGGGTCATGAGGTTTTCACAGGTTTTGTATCCGCAGGGGCCCATGCCGGCCCGGGTTACCGCCTTGATCTGGTTCATGTCTGTGGCGCCTTTCCTGACCATATCCCTGATCTCTCCTGCAGTGACCCGTTCGCAGAGGCAGATGATCTCATCGTCATCAATGTGATCCAGGGGGATTTTTTCCGTGGTCGGTTCTGATACGGCCTTTTCCTGGATGGTAAAGGCCACAATGCGCTTGGCAACCCCGGCAGGTACCCGGGTCCTGACGATCCAGGTCTGGTTGCTGTCTTTAGTGGGCCGGGCGCCGAGAACGGTATAATCACCCAGGGGATTGCCGTCCACATCCACGCAGGCAATGGTGTCGCCTTTTGCCACATCGACGTTTCCGATTTCATAGGGCAGGAAAACCACCGGGTTTTCAGGGTCCTTGCGGTAATCCACCAGTGTAATGGCAAGTCCGGGGCAGATGGCCAGGCATTTCATGCAGCCCTTGCATTTGCCGTTAAACAGGGGGCGCCCCTTGATGGGGTCTCCGTCCATGGTGATGGATAATTCCGGACATACGGTTGAGCATGGATTGCAGGGGATCTCCTGTTTGCAGTGGATAACCGGGAATATTCCTTCAGCCGTTTCCGGGGTGAGGATCTCCTGCACAGGACCGGGATGGGATTTGAGGATATCCGCCTTTTCATACCAGGCCGCCGGGATATCCCCGGTCTCCGGTTTAAAATACTTGACAATATCCAGGCCTGATATCTTACCGTTGAACATGGCGGATGAGGCCTCTGCAATTTCCGAGGCATCTCCGGCTGAAAATACCTTGATACCGGCCGCTTCCGCTTCTTCGGTAAATTCCGCCACGGATTCAAGCCCAACGGCAATGAGGATGGTGTCGCACTCAAAGGTTTTTTCAGTACCGTCAATGGGGGTGAAGGTCTTATCGATCTCCGCGATGGTCACGGAAGAGACCGACTCCTTTCCGTTGGCCGATATAATGGAGTGGGAGGTGTATACCGGTACCCCGAGGCGCTTGAGTTTGTCTTCGTGGACGCGGTATCCCCCGCATTGCGGCAGGGCCTCGCAGAGCCCGACCACTTCAATCCCGGCCTGGAGGGCGTGGTAACCGGCTATAATACCGACATTGCCGCCGCCGATAATGAAGAGGCGTTCCGTGGGTTTGACCAGGTCCCGGTTGACCAGGGTCTGGAAAGCGCCTGCCCCGTATACGCCGGACAGGGAGTTGCCCCTGAACCTTAAGAATTTTTCACGGGCGCCGGCTGCGTTGAGAATAACCTTCGGGGTGACGATCTTATAGGCCCCGTTTTTGAGGATTCCGACCCTTTTATCGTTGAATACATAGAGGGCCGTGCTCTCCTTCCATACCCGGACAGATTTGCTCTCTTCAACCTTTGCTGCCAGCATCCGTCCGATGTCCATGCCCCTCATGCCGGCATAGGAGTCTTCCACTGAACCGAAAAATTTATGGGTCTGGAGGACCAGTTTGCCCCCAAGCTCGTCCTTGTCATCCACAAGGATGGCGGGAATCCCGTTTTCTTCCAATTGAATGGCGGCAGAGAGCCCTGCCGGTCCGCCGCCGATGATCAGTACGTCGGTTTCGATCTGCTCGATATCCGAGATATCCGGCTGCTGATCCACATCGGGCAGTGCCGGAAGCCCTTCCACACTTTCAACAATCATATTCTCCGTCACCCGGGTCATGCAGGATTTTACAGGGATACCGTTGGCAATAACCGTGCATTTGGCGCATTGGCCGTTGGCGCAGAAGATGCCCTGGGCAGATCCGTCTTTATGATGGTGGCCGAATATTTTAACGTTGTTGGCAAACAGGGCCGATGAAATCACTTCTCCCCGGTTGGC
>JAKSAX010000200.1 GCA_022361395.1 Desulfobacterales bacterium
ATAACAAAAGCGCCTCCTGTGTCATTCACAGGAGGCGCTTTGCAGTTTTAAAGGCTGCTTAGTTGTCTTCCACAATACTCAGGAATTCAGACATGGCAGTAACCTCGTCTTTGGTCGCTATGCTGCGTCTTGCCTGGACAATATAGTCGTACTCATCCTTGTCCATAAGCAGGTCCTCTTTCCGGGTGCCTGACTTATTGATATTAATGGCCGGCCATACTCTCTGTTCGGCGCATTCCCGTGACAGGTAGAGGTCCATGTTGCCGGTACCTTTAAATTCCTGGAAGATGACATCATCCATCCTGCTGCCGGTCTCCACAAGAATGGTGGCGATAATGGTGAGTGAACCGCCGTTTTCCAGCTTCCTGGCTGCGCCGAATATTTTTCTGGGAAATTCCATGGCATTGGCTCCCAGGCCGCCGCTCATGGTTTTACCATAGCTGTCCGTATCAATATTGAAAGCCCGGGTCATCCGTGTGAGTGAATCTATAAAAACAACGGCATCCTGGCCGATCTCTGCGCATCTGATGGCTGTGTGCATGGCCAGCCGGGTCATTCTCATATGCTGGCCGATCTGTTGATCTGCTGAAGAGTAGAGCACATTGGCATCCGTAAGCCCGCGCTGGAAGTCCGTTACCTCTTCGGGCCGTTCATCCACCAACAGTACAAAGACTTTTGCATCCGGATGGTTGGCGCACACTGAGTTGGCCATATGTCTTAGAATAGTTGTTTTGCCGGACTTGGGCGGGGCAATGATCAGGCCGCGCTGTCCCATGCCTATGGGCACGATCATATCAAGGGCCTTGCCGGTGATGTCTTCTTCACTCTGAGCCAGGTTGTACCGTTCAAAGGGGTTGATGCTGATCTGGTCCTGAAGCATGGGGGTGCTCAGGAATTCATCAAAGGGGAGGAAGTTGATCGTTTCTATGCGAATGAGGGCCAGGTTGAGATTCCGTGGTCCTTTTTTTTCTCCATACCCCTGAATGAAGCTGCCCTCTCTGAGGTTCAATTTGCGTATCAGGCTGTTCGGCACATAGGGATTTTCAGGTCTGGGCTGGAAGTTCTCTTCGATATTCCTTAAAAACCCGAACCCTTTGTCCATGATTTCCAGGTATCCCTCAACTGGTTCCATCTTTAACTCCTAAAACTAAGAGGTGTTGGCAAATCGATAAAGCAAAGACCATGATCTGCATATTCCCTTATGTGTTGGTTTTTATCCAAAGAAGAGAAGTAGAAATGTCTTGCATAAATTTTTATCGGATGTTTATATCTTGTTTCTCGCACTCCGAATATAACACTAATATTATTGTGTTGCAAGGATCTCTAATAGAATAAAGGAGTAATTTAATTAATAAATAAAAAGTACTGATTTTTTAAAAATCTGCTTGACACTGATTTTTATTGTTGGTATAACCCCTCCTGTTTTCGGGCGATTAACTCAGTTGGGAGAGTGCAACCCTTACAAGGTTGAAGTCGCAGGTTCAAGCCCTGCATCGCCCACCATAAACGTAAGACACGGGGGTGTAGTTCAGTTTGGTTAGAACGCTTGCCTGTCACGCAAGAGGCCGCGAGTTCGAGTCTCGTCACTCCCGCCACAATATAAAAGGCTTTCAGTGAAAACTGAAAGCCTTTTTTTGTGTTCACGGCAGTATGTTTAAAATTTCAAGGCGGCAGTGCCGTAATGCCGATACGGTACTGCCGCCTTATTTGATTTTTACGGGTAGGGACGTGTAACAGCGGCTGTTAGGCCATGGCTTCAAGCTCCTTAACAATAGCCTGTCCCATTTCATCTGTATTTACCGCGTTTTCTTTTTTGTCCGTTAGATCTGCTGTGAAGATGTCCTTGTCAAGGACGCTGGAAATAGCAGTTTCGATGGCATCGGCTGCATCGCCGTAACCAAGGGTGTATTTAAGCATCATGGCGCCGGACAGGATCTGGGCAATAGGAGTTGCAATACCCTTGCCCGCAATGTCCGGGGCAGATCCTCCGGCAGGTTCATAGAGGCCGAAATTTTCCTCATTCAGGCTGGCTGAAGCAAGAAGGCCCATGGAGCCGGTGATCATGGCGCATTCGTCGGATATAATATCCCCGAACATATTTCCGCAGAGCAATACGTCGAACTGGTGGGGATCTCTGACAAGCTGCATGGTTGCATTGTCAACATAGATATGATTCAGGGTGACATCGGGATACTCTTTGGCGATTTCGGATACGGTCTCCCGCCAGAGTACCATTGAAAAGAGTACATTGGCCTTGTCAACGCTGGTAACAATCCCCCTGCGTTTACGGGCGGCTTCAAAGGCCATTCTGGCAATCCGTTCAATTTCAAACCGTGAGTAGACCATTGTGTCAAAGGCTGTTTCCTTCGGTCCTTCTCCGGTTCTTCCCTTGGGCTCGCCAAAGTATATGCCGCCGGTAAGTTCCCGCATGCATAAAATATCAAAGCCATCTTTAACGATTTCCGGCTTGAGGGGAGAGGCAGATGCCAGGGTCGGGAAAACCTTTGCCGGTCTCAGGTTGCAATATAGTCCGAAATGTTTTCTGAGGGGGAGCAGGGCGCCTCTTTCCGGCTGCCGCTCCGGAGGCAGGTGTTCCCATTTGGGGCCGCCAACGGAACCGAAAAGAATGGCATCGCTTTGTTCGCACAGGGAAAGGGTGGTATCCGGAAGGGCTGTGCCGTGGTTGTCAATGGCGGCGCCGCCGATATCCGCAAATTCATATTCAAGCTGAAATCCGTGGATTTCTGCTGCTCTGTCCAATACCTTTACTGCCTGTTTCATTACTTCGGGACCAATGCCGTCCCCGGGTAAAACTGCGATCTTGTTCACTGCGCCAATCTCCTCATAGGGTTTAATTCCAATGGCTTATCATAAAGGAAATTGGATTTTATGCAAGTGTAAAATTTATATATAATAAAATATATTTATAAATACTGGAATTGTGTCGGGCATTCCCCTTTTAATATATTGACCGGACACACCTCTCCCTGTGCAAAAAATCAGAAAAAATCGAATGAAGGATCCACCTGTAAACCGGAGCGGTTTTATTCAGGCGGTGTGAATCATACCTTTACAACTTTGGATGCAGAAAGGCCTTTTTCATTTTCACGAACTTCGTACTGAACCTTCTCACCTTCGTTCAGGGTTTTGAACCCGGGCATGTCAATGGCTGAGTAATGGACAAAGACATCTTCGCCGTTGTCATGTTTGATAAACCCGAACCCCTTCTTTGAGTTGAACCACTTGATCGTTCCGGAATGCAAAATTTATCCTCCTCTTTAAGGATTGACAGCGATTGCAGGAACGTTTTTCAGATTAATGAAATAGATTGAAGCAATCGCTTGAGGGCAAATGCGTTATGATGATGGATTATAGCATTTGCTGTATCTGCTGAAAGAATGACTCTGTTAATGTTCAGCGATTCGCAACTACCGGAATATTATCGTTTCGCCAAAAATGCAAGCAAAAAAAAAGGGAGGCTGAAAAATTCAGCCTCCCTGGTTTTTTTAGATCTATGAACTAAATGCTATTTTCTGTTTCCATAGTCAGCATAGGCCATGGCAACCAGTCTGTAGACCAGATGGGCCATTTTGGAAAACGGCAGGAATGCGAACAGCAGAAAGATAGAGATCAGGTGCAGGTAGTACATGAAGTAAGTGATGTACTCCATATGCGCCAGACGGGTCATTTCAGTCAGCATGCCGGTCAGGCCGAGGGCAAATACAACCCCAAGGATAAACCAGTCTTTATAAGCAGTCAGCTGGTCTTTGTTGGCCAGACGATTCTTGATCATCATGGCAGATCCGATAACAAGGGCCACGCCGGCAATGTTGGCAAGCCACTTGATGGGGTTCAACTGCGGGTAGGGACCTGGGTAATTACCGACATAGAGCATGGTGCCGCAGACAGCAGTAACGATGAACAGTCCGATAAAACCGAACAGAACCATCATATGGGGAGTGGCTCTTTCTTTGTTGGCTTCGCATTCGTTGAATTTCTCGTGCTTCAGAACAGTCGGAATAATGTTGATAAGTGACTGAACCAGTGCTTTATAATCAACGGATTTTTTATCTGTTTTGCCTTCGAGTACCGCATTGTTGTGAATGTCGGTGATGAAGCGTTTTAATCCGAGTGCAAAAACAACGGCTGCAAACGTGGCCGTCGGGATCATTGTCAAGTCCACAAACCACGTGGAAAAGAAATCCGCATGGGAGATGACATGTGCGCCTTCATGGGCGTGGGACCACGCAAGCCGGCCGCCAAGGCCGTCGCCGAAAAGGGCTGCAAAGATCTTGGTCATGGTATCACCGAAGTTCATGGTGATAAAGGCCAGAAGGGCAAACCAGATGGCGGGAATGCCGATAAGGTACGGCAGTTTACTGGGATCATTAACCGCTTTTGCCAGTGCTTTGGGTGTGGCATATTCGGTAATGGCAGCAGAACGGACTGCAGACAGTACATCGCCGGGGGCTGCGCCCCTGGGGCAAAGATCTGTACAGTCACCGCACTGGTGGCAGAGCCAGATGTCCGCGTTTCCGATCAGTTTATCTTTAAGGCCCCAGGATGCTGCAATCATTTCTTTTCTGGGGAAAGGGCTGTCTTCCGGAGCAATGGGGCAAGCCACGGAGCAGGTTGCACACTGATAGCATTTTTTCAGTGTCTCTCCGCCAAGACCTCTAAGCTCGGTGATGAACCCGAGATCGGGTTGTGCAAGATATTTAGTACTCATACTATGATACCTCCAAATATTTTAAATACCGCTTATTAGAAACCTTTGAACGGGTTGGGGCCGAGGGCGTCAACCTCTTCAACAAAGTCGTTGATGATCCCGGGCAGTTTGTCGTATTCGTCAATGGCAACCTCGGCAAAGGCTACGCGTTCTTCTTCAAGGGCCAGAGATGACAGGGCATCACCGATCTTTTTAACGCGGATTTCTGCAAGTTCCGAACCTTTGACAAAGTGACACTGGTAATCATCACCATGTTTACAACCGATGAGGATAACACCGTCCATACCCTGGGCCAGGGCATCCTTGATCCAGATGGTGTTGACAGAACCCAGGCAGCGAACCGGGATGAAGCGTACGTCAGGGGAGTAGTCCTGACGGTTCATACCCACCATGTCCAGTGCAGGGAAGGCGTCATTTTCACAGATCAGGGCCAGGAAGCGCAGGGGCGGCTCATCATAATCGTCCTCAGAGGGGACGCCGATGGCTTTAACCTGGGAGCCGATGGAATCAATGGAGTAGTCGGCAAAGGAGATGATACGTTCAGGGCAGGCGCCCATACAGGTACCGCAACGGCGGCAGCGGGTCGGGTTGGCCTTGGGAGTGCCTCTTTCGTCGTCATCGAGTGCGCCAAAGGGGCATTCAACCGTACATCTCTTACACTGGGTACATCTCTGGAAGAAGAAGTCCGGGTAGGTCATATCGCCTGAGCGGGGATGAACTGCCATGCCGCGGTTGGCGCTTTCGATGCACTGGATGGCCTTGAGGGCGGCACCTGTTGCATCTTCTACTGACTCTTCGATGGTCATGGCACGGCGAATGGCGCCTGCAGCGTAGATACCGGTTCTCTGGGTTTCGTAGGGGAAGCAGATATAGTTGGAGTCTGCATACTGGCCGAAGATGTCATTGTCACGGAAACCGGGACCCTGGCGGTAGGCCAGGTTCACTACGGGATCATCTTTGGTTACAGGGACCATACCGCCGGCAACGACAACCATGTCGGCTTTAAGGGCCAGGGTGTCACCCAGCAGGGTGTTGGTGGCGGTTACGGCAAGGTCGGAACCCTGCTGAGCCACTTCTGTTACCGCACCCTTGGTCATGAAAATACCGTCTTCCTGCTGCATGCTTTTGTAAAAGTATTCCTGGAGGCCGGGGGTTCTCATGTGCTGGTAAACTACATAGGCTTTACCGTCAGCATAGTCTTCTCTGACATAACGTGCCTGTTTCAGGGCAACCTGTGATGTTACTGAACCTGTATATTCAAAATCGGCATCATCCTCATCCTTGCCCGGAGACTGGATGAACACGACGTTTTTGGCCTCTTTGCCGTCTGAGGGGCGAACGATTTTACCTTTGGCGGCAATCATTTCAAACTCGTCGTTGGTGACAACGTCCGGAAGATCAATGCCGAGATGTTCGTAGGCTTCGCCTTCAATTACGTCGGGACGCCATCCGGCAGCCAGGATGACTGCGCCGTAAAGCTCGCCGTCCGGGTCCATCTGAAGGATGTCTTCGCGTCCTTCATTGAATTCCAGGTATTTTGCATGGGCAGCGTCAGTATCCAGTTCCTTGCCGTTCTCATCCACCAGCTCCTCTTCGGGCAGGGGGAAGGGGCAGTCAAAGGGGATCTTTTCACCCGGAGTCTTCATGGTAACGGTGAATTCGCCTGGCTGGCCGGCAATACGGGCAACCTCAGTGTTGGTTCTCACGTCAATGGCGGGCATCCCTTCGATTTCCTGGATCAGGCTGTCGACGATCGGCGCCTGGAGGGTTTCAAAAGGTTCGGCCGTAGGCATCTGGCTTCTCAGTTTGGCTGCATAGCCGCCGAGTGAAGCAGACTTTTCAACGATGGTGACTTCGTATCCGGCTTTGGCTGCATCAAGGGCAGAGGCCATACCGGTGACGCCGCCACCGAGAACCAGGATCTTTTTAGAGAAAGATTCTGTCTGGTAAGGTTCGGGCAGATCGACTTTTTCAATACGGATCATGCCCATTTTGATATAGTCTTCAGCCTTCATCTGGATCTGGTCAAAATGCTCTTCGTCATCCTTCTGATCTTCGGTCAGGGCAGGGTAGGTCTCTCTGGAGTGGGGCCATACCACGCCTTCCCTCAGGTTGGCTCTTTCAACGATGCAGCCGTCAAAGTTGAATACGTCAAAGTTAACGCGCCTGGAGCAGGCACCGATAACCATGGCGTTGACCTTTTCGTCGTCAATGTCCTTCTGGATGAGTGCCACACCTTCTTTGGAGCACAGGAAAGGATGGGTGGTGCAATTGATCCCCTCTTCCTCCGGAACATCGACCAGATCTTCCATGTCGAGGGTATCTCCGATGCCACAGCCTGTGCAGATATATACGCCGTATTTTTTATCCATGGTTTTCGTTACCTCCTAAGGGTCTGAATGGCTTTAAGGGCCATGCCGGTTGCGTTCTGGTTCGAGGTTACAACATCGGCAGGTTTGTTGGCACACCCTGCTGCGAACAGGCCGCCTTTGGAAAAGTCATTTACAATGAAGCCTTCTTCGTTATAGTTCAGGTCTGCGGCCGGTTTGTCAACGGCACAGGTGGGCTGCATGCCGGTAGCAAGTACGAGCATGTCAACTGTCTGTCTTACCTTTTCACCGGAAATGGTGTCTTCGGCAACCAGCTTGATGTTGCCGGAACCGGATTCTTCGCTGACTTCTGCGATCTTGCCTTTTACAAAGAAAATGTTCTCATCGGCTTTGAGTTTGGCATAGAAATTTTCATATTTTCTGCCGGGAGTTCTCAGGTCGATGTAGTATATGTAGATCTTTGCATCGGGATATTGTTCTCTCAGGTACGTGGCATGTTTGAGTGATGCCATGCAGCAGATGTAAGAGCAGTAGGAGAGATGGTTTTCATCTCTTGAACCTGCGCACTGGGCAAAGGCGATGGTCTCAGGGGCTTTGTCATCTGACGGACGCAGGATTTTGCCGCCTGTGGGGCCGTTGCCGGAGGCCATTCTTTCAAGCATCATGTTGGTCACGATGTTCTGGTAGCGGCCGAAACCCAGGTTGTCGATGCGGGTGGCGTCATAGGGCTGCCATCCGGTGTTGAATACAACAGCGCCGACCTTGAGGTCAAAGGTCTTTTCTTCCATGTCAAAGTCAACCGCGTCATATTTGCAGGCCTCTTTGACCTTGTCCCGGTCGTCTGTGCTCATGGCAGGATCCATGACGTAACGCTGGGGGAATGCCATGTTGTGCGGCAGGTAGGCGGCCTTGCGCCTGTCCATGCCAAAGTTGAAGTCATTGGAAACCTCAGTTTCACAGACTTTTGCGCATTCGCCGCAGCCCGTGCAGTTCTCATTAACGTATCTGGGGGCGGTTTTTACGGTTACCGTATAGTCGCCTGCTGTCCCTTCGACATTCTGAACCTCGGAAAGGGTCATCACTTTGATGTTTTTATTATCTTTGAGACGCTTGTAATTGATCTCAAGTCCGCAAGTAGGCGGGCAAAGTTTGGGGAAGTAGTGTTTGAGCTGGGATACTCTTCCGCCAAGGGATGCTTCCTTTTCGATAAGGAAGACCTCATACCCCACTTCGGCAGCTTCCAGGGCAGTTGTAAGGCCGCTGATACCACCACCAACCACCATGATGCTTCCACTTACCGGGGCTGAATTTTCTGTTGTCATGCTGTCCCTCCGTGCATTTGAGTTATATCATTAAGGGTTTTTATTATTGTTTAATGCCATAATCTTTTCAGAACCCAAACAAGGTTCAGGGCAGATTTGCCGGCATCCTCTCTCCTTATTTATAAGGCGGCAAATGAAGGTTCAGGATTCTTGCATTTGTACCCTTACAAAAAAGGAGACAGGAAGAAGGCCGGGGTTGTGGCCGAAAATCCGAAAAAACCCCCAGGCACCGGAAAGCCGGCACCTGGAGGTTAATATCAAACAACACGTACGTTAATTACTTCTGTCAAGATTAGTCAGAGATAATTTTTACATACGGTTCTTTTTTCAGAGTCCACTCGTTGGTCTTCTTGTCATAAGAAGAGTTAACAAAGCAGAACCACTCTTCGTCATTCTGACCCATGAAGTCGCCTCTGTAGTAGAAACCAGGGAAGCGGGATTCTTCACGGAACTGGATGTGACGGGTGTGAGCCTGAACAGTGTAGAGACGATGGTTGATTTCCCAAGCTCTCATCAGTTCATGCAGGTCACCGGCGGCGATTTTCTCAAGGTCTTCACGGAACATTTCGAAAAGGTCCATGAGAACTTCGAGGGATTTGCCGTTGGTCATGTAGAAAGTACCGGTACCAGCGCCGTACTCAGAGGTCATCTTCATCAGACGAAGTGCCATACCGGCAGGTTTGCAGTAGTTGGGGTTAACGTCTGTAGCAGTGGTGTACTCGCAGTTGTCAAGGTAAGTTCTGACAGGTTTGTATACGAAATCAACGAGTTCTTCGTCAGTTTCAGCAAAACCGGTAACCTTGTCTCCCTCATCTCTGAGGTACTGGAGCATGGATTTGGCAATAATACGACCTTCGGCATGGGAACCGGAGGAGAATTTATGACCGGAGCAACCAACACCGTCACCAGCAGTGAAAAGACCGCGGGCTGTGGTCATTCTGTTGTAACCCCATTTGTAGCTATCGGGTACCCAGTCTTCTTCGGGACCGGAGCACCAGATACCGCAGCAACCTGAGTGAGAACCCAGCAGGTACGGTTCGGTGGGAATAATTTCAGAGTCTTTCTTTTCGGGCTCGGTGTTGGTAGCACACCACAGACCAGCCTGGCCAACGGACATGTCAAGGAAATCTTCCCAAGCTTCTGACTCGAGATGTTTCAGCTCTTTTTTGTCCATGGTTTCGCCAAGAGCAGCAAGGGCTTTAGTGGTTTCCATAATGATGGGACCACGGCCTTCTTTGTACTCTTTCATCATCAGATGGTTACGCAGACAAGTCGGTGTTACGGCTG
>JAKSAX010000173.1 GCA_022361395.1 Desulfobacterales bacterium
GTCTCTTTCCTGGCAGCGCTCATGAACACTTCAGCCACACAGCGCCCGTGATCCGAATGGGCGGCGGCACCGCCTGCGATCATCCGCAGAAAGTTTCTTGCGGCAACCGTGTTTGCAGTGGCGCCGCAAAGGCCTTTGCGCCGATCTTCCCCCTCAATGCCGGACTTGGGAAGGGGGAGCCTGCAGGGGCCCATACTGCAGTTTTTGCAACAGACGCCCTGGACACCGATATTGCAGGGTTTCATATTTTCAGCCCGGTCAAAAACGGTTTCGATCTTAAGGCGGTGGGCCCGTTCAATCATCTGTCGGGTGGCATCATCAATGGTGGCTTTCACTGGATCTGCCAGTTTCGGTGCTTTTTTGGCAGCAAGTTTTTTTTCCATATGCAGAACTCTCCTGGTATTGAATCTGTTAAAAAACGATCTGTTTTCAGGATAATTATCTGATGCGTTTCCTGTGTACCTTCCTGAAATGACCACTTGTAAAATCAGCAAAGAATATGCCAGCGGATACTTTTTAAACTGGGGTGTGGACTACTGATATTATTTCAATAGGTTAGGAGTGGCGTATCCCCGGGGGAGTGCAAAATATTGATGATGATTGATGCATAACTGCGACCGGATTGCGGTGATAAGGGGGGCGAAATTACGATGTTCGCCCCCGGGACTCCTGATAAGGATCAAATGTATGGCAGGCACCGCAACAGAGGCTGCAGGCCGATACCGGTTCTTCAGTCTTTCTTTATAACGCCGATGAAGAGTTCAAGGGTGTCAGTGCCGGAATAGGCTTCAAGGTCACAGACAAAGCTGCGTTCCTCTGAATCCGGCTGCTGAAAATACGCCCATGCCTCCTGCCAGGCTGCCATGGCAGCCTCCATGGGCGGACCTGACCGGCTGAACTTGATATAGGTGCCGGAGGGGACGGTAAGAGAGCGGGTGTTTCCTCCGGGAAAGGCCTCCCTGGTACCTGCCGTCACATCATACTCCCCGTTTTCATCTGACGCGTAGTTGTGGTATGCGCCAAAAACGCCTCCGGGCGTTATCCCTGCGGATTCAAGTGTCTGGCCGGCAGCCTGCCATAACTTCCCGATCCCGGCTTTTTCAGGATCCATTTCAGCCTTGTTGCTTGTCCGTATACCTATTCCTGTCAATGTAAATTCATCCAGTGTAACGTATTCCATGTCTACAACCTCCTGTAATTTTGGTTAAGGGATGGCGCAGGAACCAGCTTGCCTCCCTGACCAATGTTTTCAGCTCTTAATCCAAGTATACGGCCCGGCTGTGACAGCCCTATGTCAGGTTTGAATATTTTTTTTCATGAGGTTGATTTTTTCTATTACTGCCTCCCGTATTTCAGGTGGGGAGAGGACTTCCACTTCCGGCCCGAGGCCCAGGATGAACGAGTACAGCCAGTCGTTGTGGGGCAGGGTAAGGGTGACCCGCCAGTGGTTACCCTCCGGGAGGAAGGCATCCTGCGCCACATACTCTTCCATTTTAGACTTTATCCTGCCTTTGAAGCGAAGGGTAAAGGAAACTTCAGGACCGGACTGATAATCCGGGGAAAAGAACCGCTCCGGGGAGATCTCTTTCCGGGCAAAGTGTTCACGGCCCAGGCGCATCTTTCTCATCCGTGAAAGCTTAAACACCCTGAAATCCATCCGTGTCCGGCAAAAACCCAGAAGATACCAGGTCCACCCCTTGAACGCCAGGGTATATGGTTCCACACATCTTTGACCCGGGCGGTGGCCCGGTTTTGCATAGTCAAAGTACAATTGTTTTGACCGGGTTATCCCTTCATGGGCTTTTTCCATGGCTTCCCGGTGCAGGCCCGGGCTGCCCCAGGGCCTGATATCCACAAGGAAAGAGTTGGCCTGCCTCTGGTACTGGTCCTCTTTTTCCCGGGGGATGAGGGCGGTTATCTTTTCGATAGCCCGGGTAATCTCCTTGTTGTTCAGGGTCTTGTTTATCCCTTTGAGCGTGGTGAGGATGGACACCATATCCGAAAAGGTCAGCAACTGCCTGCTCAGTTTATAATGGTCGGGGATGCACAGGCCGCCGCCCTGTCCCCGGAAGGTAACAACCGGAATGCCGGAGCGGTTAAGGGTTTCCACATCACGGTATACGGTTCTCACGGAAACTTCAAAGTAGTCGGCCAGATCCGGGGCTGTCATCTTCCTTCGGTTCAGGAGCAGGATGGTCATGGATAAAAGCCGGTCTATTTTCATTTTGCACTCCCCAAAAACAACAAAAGGCGGGCAAGGAACTGCCGCTGTTTATTCTCCGGTATCACTCAAACAGCTTTGTACAACAGATCACAGGGAATTGAAACCCGCCTGTTTGACAGGGTCAACGCAAGGAACTTTTCAGATCCAATGATTCCAATACGTTACTTTTGTACAGGCAATCGCAGACAAAATCCGGATAAGGCATAAGTGTCCAAAACCTTTAAAAATTAAAAACCGTGCCAAGTTTAAATGCGATTGCCCTGGCCGGTTCGACCGTTAGGTTGATCTCCGGGCTGCCGGCAGGACTCCGGGTGAATCAATTGGGGGCGGCCAGTGCCTGGCGGACTTTCTGCGCCAGCTGGCTTGTTGAGAATGGTTTTTGAAGAAACATGATCCCCTCATTCAGAATACCGTGGTGGGCGATCACATTTGCAGTATATCCCGAGATGTACAGGGTTTTCAGGTCCGGGAAGTCATGGGTCAGGATTTCGGCGAGATCCCTGCCGCTCATCTGGGCCATTATGACATCGGTGATCAGGAGGTCAATGGAGTGCCCGTGGATCTTCGCCAGGTCAAGGGCCTGGGAAGGAGAATTTGCGGTAAAGACCCTGTATCCAAGATTGTGCAGCATTTTTGAACAGAAGCGGAGGATCATGGTTTCGTCTTCCACAAGAAGGATGGTTTCGGTGCCGCCTGAGATAGACTGCTGGGGAACCTTAGGCAGGGTTGCCTTTTCGTCTCCCATGTATACGGAAAAGTATATCCTGAAAGTCGTACCGCTTCCGGGTTCGCTGTATACATTGATGAACCCCTTGTTCTGTTTTACGATGCCGTAAATTGTCGCCAGTCCCAGCCCCGTTCCCCTGTCTGCTTTTTTTGTGGTGAAAAAGGGTTCAAACAGGCGGGATATTGTCTTTTTATCCATACCGCACCCATTGTCACTGATCGCCAGTACGACAAATTCCCCGGGGAAAAAACCGGGCCTGTGACTGCAGGACTCTTCGTCAAGGCTTACCCTGTGGGTCTCAATGGTGATTTTACCGTTTCCGGATATGGCATCCCTGGCATTGATGCAGAGGTTGGCCAGAATCTGGTCCACCTGGCTGGGGTCCAGTTTTATCTTGCCGGGATTTTCGCCGGGCAGCCACACCAGGTCAATGTCTTCGCCGATGAGCCTGGTCAATATTTTCAGCATGTTTTCAATGACCTGGTTCAGGTCGAGGATCTTGGGTGTGATGGGCTGCTGGCGGGCAAAGGCCAGTAATTGCCGGGTCAGGTCGGATGACCTTTGGGCTGCATTCTGAATCTCTTCAAGTGCCGGGAACAGGGGGTCGCCGGCCTCCATATCGTCCATAAGAAGATCCAGCTGCCCTAAAATAACACAAAGCATATTATTAAAATCATGGGCCACCCCGCCGGCCAGCCTGCCCACGGACTCCATTTTCTGTGCATGGAGGATTTTCTTCTGCAATTCTTTGTTTTCAGCCTCTATCTTTTTGTTTTCAGTGATGTCCTGGACCGTTCCAATGGATTTGACGGGGGTGCCCTCTGAATTATAATCTGTTTTGCACCTTTCCTGAACATATTTTATCCGGCCGTCATCCATGAGGAGCCTGTGTTCGATGCTGTAGGGGCGCCTGGTTTCCAGGGACCGGGTATATGCCTGGTGTACGTTTTCCCTGTCATCGGGATGGGCGGTGTTTAAAAAGGCCTCGTAGGAGGCATCAAATGATGCCGGATCAATTTCAAATATCCGGAAGATCTCTTCCGACCAGAACAGGTCCCCGGTTTCAGGCAGCAGTTCCCAATGGCCGATATGTGCCAGGCGCTGGGCATCACTGAGCCTGGCCCGGTTTATCTTCAGGTCCCTTTCAGTCTGTTTCATCTGGGAGATATCGCAGGCTGTTTCAAGGATAGCTTCCGGACGGTTGTTCGGGCCGATGACAGGCACCAGGTGAAGCTGCCAGACCCAGTCGTTTCCCGGCTCGCCCGGCCGGCAGGGGCCGGAAAGTTCAAGGTCGGATGTCAGTCTCTGTCCCAAAACCTTTTTGGCCGGACAGTCCTTGCAGGGTGAGGAAAAGCCCCAGAGTTCATAGCAGTTGACGTGTTTTAAATCATTTACAAACTGCATTGAGTGTTCCCTGGCTATTTTATTGGCCCACTTAAGCTTATATTCCGGGCCGTAGAGTGCCACGAAAAAGGGAAAATTTTCGAGGAGCTCCTGAATGCTTGGATGATGTTCTTTTATCATGGTTTCACCACTTGTTTGGGTCAGGTTTGAATCCTGAGCAACAGACCGGAAGGTCAATACTCCATCTGCAGAACCAGTCCTGTTCGTAGAAGTACCCTGAAATGTTGAGCGTCTTATAGCGATTAGAATGCGCTGTCTGAATCCGGTATGAACTTGAAACTAAAGATGATTATGGCTAAATTGTAAAAAAAACAATGTAAAAAAGCAAATGAAAAAAAATATTGTGGAAATGCCTTGACCGGTTCGGGAAAATATTTAATTATGAAAAACAAGGTTCTTATTTATTCTATTCAACTATTCTGATTCCGTTCTTAATCTCAGGAGGTCCAATGAAAATCAGTGCGGTCACGGTTTTTGTGAAACCGGAATTTATTGACGGATTTATTGCTGCAAGCAAGATTCACCAGTCCAATACCATCCGGGAAAAGGGAAATCTGCGGTTTGATTTTCTCCAGTGCCGGGATGATCCGTCACAATTTCTGTTTTATGAGGCCTATGAATCGGAGGCAGATATTGACCTGCATCGCGAGGCCGACTCTTACCGGACCTGGCGAAAAACAGTGGATTCGTGGATGGCCGTTCCGCGAAAAGGGATCGGCTATAGGGCAATTGCCCCTTGTGAAAGTTCACAATACCGGTATCCCTAAAATCAGGGAAATATCTGTAAAACCGCATTAAAACCTGCACTGATCCCCGGCCTGCTTCTCTCTAAAAATATGAGCCGTTTTCATATTCTTCATTAAAAAGGAGGCAATCCATGGATGATCATTTGTCAAACGCATTGGCAGAGGAACTGGGAAAACTGAAATCCATATGTCTGGGGAGTTCCGCTGCATCCGGACCATTGGACCCGGCCCGTGAAAGCTTTGACCGGGTGGTGGCCGGAACGGCGGGTATCGTAAGCTATCTGGCACAGGCCCCGCAAACCCCTGCGGAAACAATTGCAGGCCGGATGGGCCTGGACAGAAATGAACTTGAGCTTTCCTATAAATTGATTCAGCGGACAGCAGCCGCAACAGACAGGCTGAAAGCATCGCCAAACGGTGACTATCTGAACATTGTCAAACACTACTTCATTAACCGGATGTATGTGGTTGTTTTCTTTGTGGGACTTGCCTGTCCCGGCCGGTGCCGGTTCTGCCCCAATGTAACGGTCCGCAGTGACGGTTCACGAAAAATCTCCCGTTATCAGGGTAAAAAATCAGATCGTATTTCATCCCGGGAAATTAATTCTGTTTTCCGGGATATGTCTGAGATAGAGAGCCGGGGCGTTCCCGTGCTGGTGAAGATTTCAGGAGGCCTGGAGCCCTTAAGCGATCCTGAAACCATGGCCGTGATTCTGGGTGAGGCCCATGCCAGGGGCATCCGTGTCAAGCTGTTTACCAACGGCCTGCTTCTCGATACCGGGGCCAGACGGCGCCTGGCCCTGGACTCCGGGGATGTCCGGATCAGTCTCAGCGTTATTGAAGAAGCGGATTTCGGGGAGGTGATGTTCGGAAATGACCTTGCCCGGAGAAAAAAATACGGGCTGGCTTTTCTTCTGGACAACATCAGCAACCTGCTTCGGGAGCGGGACATCCTTACCCCTGACACCCGGGTCGGTCTCAACACCATTGTGCTGGAGGAAAATTACAGGGACATTCCCCGCTTTATCAGGCTGGCGGAAGATCTGGGCGTGGATTATATTGATTTTAAACCCAATTATTTTTCGCCCTATGAAGAGGAGACCCAGGCCTATCTAAAGGAGACTATCGGCAATCTTCAGGAGATTCGGAAGAAGTCTTCAGTGGGGATCTACTTTGCCGGTTCCCTGTCCAGTGACAACCTGTTCTGGACCCACAGGGAAGGGGTGTGCCACCCCCATAAACAATCCCGGTACAAGTTGTTTATCACCCCCCACGGCAACTGCAGCCCGGTCCACCACGGCGCATTCCCCACGGCCGGAACCGGGCATGATCACCTGGGAAAACTTTACTCCGGCGGACGGCTGTCCCCTGACCAGTCCCTCCTGGATATCATCGGCAACATGCCGGCTATGCCTGATCTTGAGTATGAAAAGCTGAACCCCTTTGAGCATATGCTTGCCCTGGAGATCGACCGGGATGAAAGGGACAGGGCATGGGGCATCCCAAAGGAGTGCGATCCTTATAACTATCCCCTGGCGGATAATATTCGCCAGATAAGGGATAATCCCCTGCTGCACCGTATCTAGCCGGGAGTGATTCAATAAATTTTTCAGGCTGCAAGACGCCTTTGCCGCGTCCCTTCCCCGGGAGCGCGGCAAAAGCGTTTTTTTACTGCGGCCCGGCACTCCCGCCTGATCCCCCTTTTTTAAAAGCGCTTTTGTCACATCTGCAAATGTTTAAAAAACCTTGACATATTGAGTCTTATTATAATATTGAGCTTGATTATAAAGTTGAATTTGATTCAGTTTTTTTGCGGTATTGTCCTTTCAGAGCTGGAAAATCAGGCAGGTGGGCCTGCCTGGCCTAAATATCCGATCCTAATTTAAAAAGGAGGTAAAATGAGTCTTGCACTGGAGAAAAATTTAATTCAACGGGTGGCTTTGGGTGATATCTTCAGGCGGCGTGCCGCCAACACCCCCGGGCAAACAGCTTTGAAGGACTACAAAGGCGGGACTGTGAAGGTGTTGACCTTCTTTGAACTGAACCGGGCCATAAATCAATTTGCAAGTTCCGCAGGCCGCCGGGGGCTTGGGAAAGGGGATCGGGTGGCACTTCTGGGACTGAACTCGGCAGAGTACGTCATTGCCCTTTACGGATGCGCCAAGGCAGGATTGACTGCAGTGCCGGTGAATCCAGGGATTGCACCGGAGGATATCGTTTATGTGCTCAACCATTGTGAAGCTTCTGCCCTGGTGACGGACAGCCTTCTGGTCCCCCTTGTGGATAAGGTTAAATCCGGCCTGCCGAATATTACCACCATGGTCTGCATTCCCACGGGAGATGAGGCGGTTTCCCCTGATTATACCCTGTTTGATGATTTTCTGGCTGCAGGGGAGGAGGGGGAACCCAAAGATGTGATTATAGAAGACAGGGATATCTTTGAAATCCTTTATACCAGCGGAACAACCGGAAAGCCCAAGGGCGTATTAATCACCCACCTGGGAGTCTATATCTCCGCCCTGTCAACCGCAATAGAATTCGGGCTGCGGCCCGGGTTTTCATCCACTATGATGCTGCCGATCTTCCACTGTGCCCAGCAGGCCGTGACCCTGTCCACCCTGAATGTGGGCGGCGCGGTATCCGTGATCCGGCAGTTTGAGCCGGGGCTTGTCATGGATATCATGGAGAAGGACGGACTCAACCTGACCTTTGGCCTGCCCATCATGTACCGGGCCATGGTGAATCACCCGGCAATCCATGACCATAACTGGGAAAACCTGAAAGCCTGCATCTTTGCCATGGCACCCATGGACCAGAATACACTGGAGACCGGGATCGATATTTTTAAAGCCGAGTTCATGCTGGGAACAGGGCAGACCGAGTGTTTCCCGCCCACCAATATGTTCCATGCCAGCGCCTACCCGGAAAAGCAGGGAAACTACTGGGGGAAATCCAACCTGGCCCTGGATACTGCCGTGATGGACCACAGGGGTAACCTGCTCGGTCCCGGAGAGATCGGGGAGATCGTCTGGCGGGGGCCTGTGGTAATGGAAGGATATTACAAGGATGAAGAGGCCACGGCGGAAAGCCGGGAGTTTGGCTGGCATCATTCCGGAGACCTGGGGTGCTTTGACGATGACGGACAGCTGCTGTTTGTCGACCGGAAAAAAGACATGATTAAAACCGGTGGTGAAAACGTGGCCTCCATTAAGGTGGAACGGGCCATTCTTGAGGACAGCCGGGTGGACCAGGCCGCAGTTGTGGGGCTGCCCGATGACCGCTGGACAGAGGCGGTGACCGCCTTTGTGGTTCCGGTAAAGGATAGCGGCCTGACGGAAGGGGATGTGATTGAACGCTGCAGGGCTGCGCTTGGAAAGTTTGAGGTGCCCAAACAGGTCATTCTAACGGACAGCCTGCCTTTGACCTCCACGGGCAAGGTCAGGAAAAACATATTAAGGAGCGGCTCCAAAATTACTTGATCTTTTGTTTTTTAAATACCCGGTTAGGGTCTTTTACAAAAAATACCCAATTAAGGGGTTTTGGAAACAATTCAGATCAAGTTGTTTTATAACGATTCCTGAAGGAAAAGGAGCAAATTGATGGTTGAAACGGAGCTTACCCGCCGCTTAGGGCTGAAGTACCCCCTGATCGGCGGGGCCATGATGTCCATTACCACGCCTGAGTTTGTAGCGGCTGTATCCAACGCAGGCGGTATGGGCATACTGGCTTCCACGATTTATAAGACACCGGAAGATTTTGAGGATGCACTGGATACGACCCTGGCGCTCACGGATAAGCCCTTTGCCGTGAATTTGAGCATGTTCCCGGCCATCCGGCCGGTGGACAACAACCTCTATCTGGATATCATGAAAGCCAAGGGTGTGGGGATTGTCGAGACCTCGGGCCACTCCGCTCCAACAGAGTTGAGCAAACGGTTCAGGGAATCGGGCATGGTCTGGCTTCATAAATGCGTGGGGCCCAGGTATGCACGCAAGGTGGAGGGCCTGGGGGCTGACTTTGTTACCGTTGTGGGCTATGAGAACGGCGGTGCCACCGGTAACTATGATATTGCCACCATGGTACTCATTCCCGTGGTCAGGGATGCGGTGGCCATTCCCGTGATCGGCGGAGGCGGCATCTCCGACGGCAGGGGCGTCTCTGCGGCTTTATGCCTGGGAGCCTGCGGCGTAATCATGGGAACCCGGCTCCTGGCCACGGAGGAGTGTCCCATCCACGAGAATATTAAGCAGGTCCTGCTCAATACCAGTGAAATCGACACCCGCCTGGTGATGCGCTCCATCAATGCCACCCACCGGGTCCTGGCAAATCCGGCTGCGGAACGCTGCCTGGAACTGGAGGCCGAAGGGGCGGATTTTAACCGGATTCTGGATGTGGTGTCCGGCCTGAAGGCCAAATCCATGTATGACAAAGGGGATGTTGCCGAAGGGATAATCGCCTGCGGTCAGGGGATCGGCCTGGTCAGGGATGTACCCACGGTCCGGGACCTGTTTGACCGGATCATGGAGGAAACGGCAGAAACCTTTGTACGCATGAACGGAACATTGGCGAACTAGGAAAATCAGGGTCCGGCTTCAGATACCGCCTGATGCGGGCCGGAGGCCGTGATCTGGCGGATCCCGCCCACGGTGAATTCCACGGCATCCATTGCCATGGCTTTCCGGCTTCCGGGCCTGAGATCGTCCGTGAGAAAGTGGAAGGCCATTTTTTCGTAGACCCCGAGGATGCAATTGGCAAATACCACAGAGGAGGCTGGGCTGCGGAAACTGTATCCTGCCTCTTCGCCCAGGCGGTCTATGGCCTGGCTCAGGTCTGTGGAAAGGGTTTCGGACATCTTTTTCCGGCGGTCTGCCATTTTTTTACCGTGGCTGGGAGCCTCCCTGAAGAGGATGAGGGCCTTGCGGGTATACTGGGTGCAGAATTTGTCAAAAAAGGCCTTGCCGGCCATTTCCATTCCCTGGACCGGTGTCCGGGCGGTTTCAAACTCCTGACCGAGAATTGAACGGAGCAGGAACAGGGATTCATCAAAGAGCTTTGCCAGAAGGGTTTCCTTGTTTTTAAAGTAGAAGTATACCGTGCCCACGGAGACCTCTGCTGCATCTGCAACCTGATCTACACTGGTCTTCAGGAATCCCTGGTCTGCAAAAAGGGTTTCCGCGGCATCAAGAATGGTGCGGCAGCGGTGTTCCCGCTCCCGTTCCCGCCGCAGCTTGGGTCTGGATAGTTCTTCTGTCATGGGCCGTATCATCCTCAGTTAATCGGGGTTGCACAAATTTTTGAAGCCTCACTATAGTCGATTCCCTGAAATTTTGTCAATAAAGGGGGGATTCATTGACAACAGGCCTGAATTAAAGAAGACCGGAGATGTTAAATTAGCAAAGGAAAGTGATGATCAATAAAAAACAGACAAAAATAAAAGTTCAACACTTTTTTATTTGACTTTAAAAAAGTTGTACTATAATTAAGTTATGAAAAGGGAGCCGGCTCTTGTTTAAAACCAGTGGTTTTCCGGCTTCCCCGAGGTTTGGCCCCTTTTAATCCAGATTAAATCAACGATAAGGACGCCTGTTATGGATGTAATTGAAACCCGGATAGACCTGAATTCAGAAAGCTACAAAACCAATTATAAGGAAATGACCGCCCTGGTGGAGGACCTGAACCAGGAACTGGACATTGCCATGACCCAGCGGTCTCCCAAGGCAATTGCCCGCCACGAGGAGTCAGGGAAGATACCGGCTGAAAAAAAGCTTGAGCTTCTCCTTGACCGGAATACCCCCTTTCTTGAGATCGCCCCCCTGGCTGCCAAGGGGCTTTACGACGGAAAGATCCACAAGGCAGGGCTGATCTGCGGTATCGGCATGGTCTCGGGAAAAGAGTGCATGATCACCATGAACGATGCCACCATCAAGGGCGGTGCCATGTACCCCATGTCCGTGAAAAAGACCCTGCGGTGCCAGACCATTGCCATGGAGAATCGTCTGCCCTTTATCAACCTTATGGATTCCTCAGGCGCCTTTCTGCCCATGCAGTCGGAGATTTTCCCTGATCTGGATGACGGCGGCCGGGTATTTTTCAATCAGGCCAGGATGTCCAAAATGGGGATTCCCCAGATCGTCGGGGTGATGGGGCTGTGCACGGCCGGGGGGGCTTACGGGGTGGCCATGTGTGATGAGATTGTCCATGTTAAGGATCACGGCGCGATTTTCCTGGGCGGCCCCCCCCTTGTCAAGGCTGCCACAGGCGATGAGGTCTCTGCAGATGAACTGGGCGGCCCCATGGTGCATTGCCGGGACTCAGGGGTTTCCGATTATTACGCGGAGGATGATCCCCATGCCATTTCCATCATCAGAAAGATCGTGAAGAATCTGCCGGATACTGAAAAGGCAGCACTTTCCACGCTTCCGCCCAAACCGCCCATATATGATCCCCGGGAACTTTACGGCATCGTCAGCCCTGACCTGTCCAAGCCCTATGATATCAGGGAGGTCATCGCCAGGGTGGTTGACGGCAGTGAGTTTCTTGAGTTCAAGGAGATGTACGGCCCCACCCTGGTCACGGGCTGGGCCCATATCCACGGTTA
>JAKSAX010000367.1 GCA_022361395.1 Desulfobacterales bacterium
ACCCAGGACGAGGCTGTTACGGGGATTTATAAAGACCATGTGATCCGGACAGATCTTACCGCTGACGTTACCACTGAAACAGGATATCTTGAACCCACGCTGGACATTCCCTCCAATGAAGTTCATTTAGAGTTCAAGCAGATGCCCAGGACCACATTTACCGTGGGCTCCCAGGTAGAATTTGACAGCGAAAAGTGGTACCAGGGCCTGAGTTTTAACGATGATACCTTCCGTGTTTATGAAATTGACATCAACGCCAGTGCCGTGAACCAGATCAGTGAAAGCGGAATTGATGCCGAATATGCACCGTTTCAGATACAAATGACCGCTAAAATGGAGGAAAAGGATAATCCCTGCAGGATTTTTCCTGAGATTATCAAGCCAAGGTACCCCTTAAGCGTTGAAGGAACCGTGGTCAGCGAAACCGGGGAAGATACGGACAAGACCTATCAGATATACACGGATGAGGATACCTCCCTTGAGTACTACAAGGTATACGTACCTCTCTGGGATTTGAACATCCTGACCCGGTATATTCCGGATTTTCTGCCCGGCCACCTTTACTTTCCCCTATTCAGGGATACACGGGTGCTGGTGGACCTGTCGCTTCACACGTCAAAAATCGCACGAGTACTGGACTGGGGCGATTCCACCCGGCTGCCGAGTGATTATCAGGGTAACCACATCCTCTTTGGGAAAAATGATGAGGACCAGACCTCCATGCAGCATTACTATGATGAGAGCAAGCCGGTCCTTTCCATAGAGCGGACCTATGACACAGATACCCAGCTTATCAAAATAAGCGAGGAATCCATTTTATTACAGACCCAGGATGATGACGGGGATGACTCATAACCAGTATTGCATAGGAGAAGTATAGTATGGCCAACCTTGTTGTAACCGGTGCCACCCTTTCCTGTTCAATGGGAACTGCACCCACGGCCCTGGTTGTTACCTCCAATACCACGGTGACCGCCACCACCACAGCCGCCACAATCATGGATTACGCGTCCATTACAAATATTCCGACCTTTGCCATGTGCGCGTCAACCTCAAACCCCACAACCATTGCTGCAACAGCGGCTGCAAGCGGGGTATACACCCAGGGGGCATGCATACCTGCCTGCGCAGCTCCCTGGTCTCCGGGAGCCAGTAAGACCACCATAGGAGGGATTGCCGCACTCCTGGACAGTGACACCTGTTCCTGTTCCTATGGCGGTTCAATCAGTATTACTTATGCCGGCCAGGTCACCGTCAGTGCTTCATGAGTAATTCTCAAAATGGGCAAGCCCTTGTCCCACGGTAAAATCCGTAAATATGAATCAGTTTTTTAGTAGTGAATAGTTAATAAAAAAAGCAAAGTTTCTACACAATTGGTGCTATGCCTTTCAGGGCGGACCAATTCAGCTATGCCAGTGCTGTTTGTCACCACTTTGTGGTGGTTTATTTAAATAAAAAATTGACGTAAATCTTTTTTAATGCAATAAGTTTTCCTATGCGCTTGAGTATTTGTCGGTACACCGGAAACATTGATATTACGGTTAAAAGACAGGAAATGAAATTCTAGCACTTATGCCCGTAGGGAAGGAGGAATCGTGAAAATAGAAAATTTTTCCATGGCATCGCAAAGTGTCATTGAGACTGCTGTCCGCCTGGCAGTGAAACACGAACACAAAAATGTCACCCCCTGGCATCTGCTCCAGGCCATGCTTGATACGGAATCCACCCAGGTATCCGAGCACCTGGAACAGGCAAGTGCAGACATCAAGAAAATACAGTCTGCGATGAGCAGTTATTTTCTCTCCCTGCCCAAGGCGCTGGCCGGCACCCAGGAGACACCCATGAGCCGTGACCTTGAAAAGGCGTTTATCATGGCCGAAGAGTTTGTGGATGCCGACAGCGGCAAACACATCCGTATAGACCACATGCTGCTGGCATTGCTGAAATTGGAAAATGTCCGGGAAGGGCTTTCAAATGCCGGGCTTGTGCCTGAGACCCTTGTTAAAAATGTCAAGTCCGCCAAGGCGCTGGGAGGGGGCCCTGTGGAAGGGTTTGAGTATCTTGACCAGTATGCGGAGAACCTGACCAAAAAAGCAAGTGAAGGCAGGATAGATCCGATTATCGGCCGTGATAAGGAGATCAGCCTGGCTGTTCAGATCCTGAGCCGGAAAATAAAAAGCAATCCCATCATTATCGGTGAGCCCGGAGTGGGAAAAACGGCGATTGTGGAGGGGCTGGCCACCCGGATCGCTCAGAAGAAAGTGCCTGAAAGCCTGCACAATATAACCATCATGGCGCTTGATATGGGCCAGCTGCTTGCCGGAGCAAAATTTCGCGGTGAGTTTGAGGAACGGTTTAAGAATGTGATCCAGGAGGTCCAGGATGCCGGAAATATTATTCTTTTTATAGATGAAATTCATATGATTGTGGGTGCAGGCGGCGGATCAGAAGGTGCCATGGATGCGGCCAACCTTTTGAAACCTGCCCTGTCCAGGGGTGAGATCCGGTGCATGGGATCCACCACCCTTGAAGAGTACAGAAAGCATATTGAGAAAGATACCGCGCTCATGCGGCGGTTCCAGATTGTCCAGGTGGACGAGCCCTCCATCGAAGAAACCCTGACCATTCTCCGGGGAATCAAAGACAGGTATGAAATACATCACGGGGTCCAGGTGCTTGACACTGCCCTGGTGGCCTGTACAAAATTATCCCACCGGTATCTGTCCGAACGGTTCCTGCCGGATAAGGCCATTGATCTCATGGACCAGACCTGTGCCACGGTCCGCTTGAAGATGGCTGCCAAGCCCGACGAGATAGAGGCCCTTGACCAGCGGATCGTTGAGTTGAAAATCGAGATCAACGCCATTGAAAAGGAGACCGATGAAAAAGTCGTCAAGCGGCTGGCACTTTTAAAGGAGGAGCTTGCCGACCTCTCCGGGAAAAGTCAGGAACTCACGGACAAGTGGCAGAAGGAAAAAGATTCCATTTCCCTGGTGCAGGATGCCAAAAAAGAGCTGGAAGATGCCAGAAAGGAACTGGAGTCCAGGATTGATGATGAAGACTTTTCAAGGGTGGCGGAACTCCAGTATAAGATCATACCCAAGAATGAGGCGATTCTTGCCGAATATGATGAGGTCAGTGTCACCGATGCCAACCTCCTGAAAAAAGATATCAATGAAGAGGATGTCGCACAGACTGTCTCTTTTCTCACCGGAATTCCGGTGTCAAAAATGCTGGGTGAGGAAAAAGACCGGCTGATGAACCTTGAGGATCATCTGAGAAAACGGGTTCTGGGCCAGGACAACACCCTTGAGGTAATGTCCAAGGCCATCCGCAGGGCAAGGGCAGGGGTCCAGGATGCAGAACGGCCCATTGCCTCTTTCCTGATGCTGGGGCCGACAGGTACCGGTAAGACCGAAATATCCAAAACCCTGGCCGAGTATCTTTTCGACAGTGAACTGGCACTGATCCGCATCGATATGAGTGAATTCATGGAAAAACACTCGGCCGCCCGCCTGGTGGGCGCCCCTCCGGGATATGTCGGGTATGAGGAAGGGGGGATACTGACCAATAAGGTCCGGAGAAAACCCTATTCGGTCATCCTCTTTGACGAGGTTGAGAAGGCCCATCCGGATGTGTTCAACCTTTTTCTCCAGTTGCTGGACGACGGACGGCTCACAGACAGCCAGGGGATTACCGTAAACTTTACAAATACCATTGTTCTTTTGACCTCCAACCTGGGATCTGAACTGATCCAGCCTGTTGAGACACCTGAAGAGGAAGCTGAGATGCAGCAGGGGATAATGGCTGCCGTCCGCTCCCATTTCAGGCCGGAATTTATAAACCGCCTGGATGATGTTCTGATTTTCAACCAGCTGACAAAAGAGGTGATGAAGCCCATTGTGGACATCCAGCTCAACCGTCTCAAGAAACTGATGATGGACAGGGAGATCGAACTGGTCTTTCAGGATGAGGTGCTGGATTACCTGGCAGAGGAGGGATACAATCCCCTGTTCGGGGCCCGGCCCCTGAAACGGGTTATTCAGGCAAGGATCCAGGACTTCCTGGCCGATAAAATCATCGCCGGAGAAATCTCCGACGAGAGCCGGGTTCAGATTTACCTGGATGAAGATATGAAGATTGCCTGTCTTGAAGGAGACGGGCCGGTGCCGCAGTTTGAGCGGAAGCCGGAGCCGGATCCTGAAGAAGAACCGCAGGAGAATGAGGCGGAAGGCCAGGTTCAGGATGAAAACCAGGAATAACCGTTGCTTATAACACCAAGAATGCGCCGGGATGGCTGAAATAGTCTGAATTTATGAATTTACTCGCACCTTTCATACTGATTTGGGGCTTTATAAAGAGGATCTTCGGATCCCCCCTGGTTAAAACAGTCCTGTTTTCTCCCTACTTTCAGATTTTTGCCCTTGTTCTGGTTATCGTCCTGATCGGGGTTCTGATATATAAAATCAGAAAACGGAAAAAGGCTGAAAATCCTGAAGAACCTGCTCCGGAGCTTCCGGAAGAGGAGCCGGCAATGGATCCCGGCGCATTGTTGTCCATATGGAAAACCTATATAAAAAAAATACCTGCAGAGTTCAGACGGGCCATTCTTCTTTACCACCCCTTTGTGGTGCTGGGAGAATCCGGTTCCGGTAAAAGCACTGCAATTGATACCTATTCGGACTGGCAGAATCAATCAGACCAGTTCTATCCCAGTTTCAGGGAGAGCCAGGATCTTCAGATATACCAGGGATCTAAGGTTATAATCCAGGAGCTGTCCCCGGCGATTCTTGAAAACACCACGGTTGAAGCCAGGAAGGCCCTGGTAAAACTCTGGAAGCCTTTTTTCAAGCGGGAAGAGATCACGGCCGTGGTCACTGTCCGGGCAGAAGACCTGCTTAATGACAACAAAGAGGGATTGATATCACAGGCCCAGGTGGTCCGCGGCAAGTTGAACATCCTGTCCGCCATCATGAAAAAACCGGTTCCGGTCCATGTGGCCGTCACCTTTATGGATAAGGTGACAGGATACCGTGAGTATGCGGATTTTTCTGCGAAACAGGGCATGCCCGTTCATCTTGATTATGCGCCGGGAGACTTGTCCCAGGCGGTTTCAGAGCGGTTTGACAAGTACCTTACCCCGTTTCTGGTGTCCCGGCCTTCTTCAGACTATCTCAAGCTACTGGCGTATCTGAACCGCCAGTCAGCCCTTTGGGCCGGTGTTGAAAAATTTACCGAGGTGCTGCTTAAGCCGGATCCTCTGGCAAAAACCCCAAAGGTCGAGAAAATTTTTCTTACCTCTGTCGAACCTGCGGACACGGCTTTGTCAAACCCGTTTTTCAGGCGTGAAAAACCAAAGCGTTTCTGGCAGCAGCATCCCTATTTCAAACATCAGGTTGCCGCCCTGGTACTGATGATGGCCGGGTGCTTTTACCTGGCGTTTTCCCACAGCTATAAAGACCGGTATATTCATGACCTTAAAGAGGAGGTTGCCGACCTCCAGCAGAAGATATCCATCTCAAATGAGAAGAAAGGGTATCTGGAAGACCTGATGGATCAAACCAATGCCATCGAAAACAACGCCCTTCTGGCTTTTCTGTGGGATTTTCACCCTGAGGCGGCAAAACAGATCCACGACACGGTCCTCTCCTATATCAGGAATGAGGTCCTGTCCGCCGAACTGGATAAGCTTAGGAAAGGCGGGGGCAGCTATGAAGAGGTCAGGATGATGCTTGCCCTGATATATGCCTCCAAAAACAACCGCATCGGGAACCTCATTCTTGACAACCTTGACCAGTGGAACAAGGGGACCGGATTTTCAAAAAAATTCATAACCAACTATATCCTGCTGAGTAATAAAAGCTGGGAGAAACCCGTCTCTACGGCAGACCTGGCCTATGAAAAAAAATCACCCAAAAAAGGATACCGGGAGCTTAAGGTATTTCTTAACAGCATCAAAGACGTTGAGGTGAACGGCTTTTTAACCCGGACCTTGTTTGACGCTTTACAGCAGGAGGCCGGGCGTATCTTTAACCGGGTCCGGTCAACATCCCAGGCCGGAATTCAGGATGTTCTCATCCCCATGTTAAATGAGGAAACCGTTCTTAACCTTGAGGTTTACGGTGAAACCGTTGACCAGAAAAACGAAGACCGGCGCCTGGCTGATTTCCTTTACCATTTTCAAAAACTGGACTACGAGTATCCGGATCCGCAGGAGCTGAGCCTTACCCAGTTTTTTGACAATATTGATGCCATGCTGGGCTTTAAGGAGATGGACTATGACAGCTTTCCCCTTGAAATAGACGGATCAACCCATTGGCTGGATCTGGGAAAGTTTTATAAAATTTTAAAGCTGAGCGGTGTGGTCAGCTTCATCCGAGAGTATATCACCACCTATTCCTATCCGGGGGGGCTCTCCTTTTTTACCCCGGGCAGGAACTACCAGAATCTGAATGCCGCCCTCTCCACTGAGAATAAATTTTTCTTCACCGCAAAAAAGATTATTGACGGCCGGTATACAAAGAAAAACTATGATGAAGAGGTAAAGCCACCCCTGGACAGATTTCCCGCCTTGCTGGAGAAACTGCCCGTGTCTGATGACGAAAAACAGCGGCTCTCCAGTTTTATCTACAGGGAGGCCGAAGCCTATGCCCAGAAATACGCGGCAGAGTATGTCAACTATTATAATAAGTTCAGCATAAATGCGGACTCCCTGGGTGAGTTAAGGTTTATTATTAACCAGATCCTTTTGCCCATGTCACAGTTCCAGGAGTTCATGCTGACCCTGAAAACCAACCTGGATCTTGATTATGGTAAAAACGACTATTTTAAACCGATCATGATGCACCTGGGCTCTCTCGGGTTCATGAAGATCATCATGCAGAATGAGAAAGACTTTTTCCCCGAGCTGGAAAAGTATAAATCCGTTCTGCGTATGATGCTCACCGATCTTGAAACCGACGGCTCCACCTTACCTCCTGAACCGGGATCTGAAACAGCTGATCTGAACCGGGTATTGTCCCCTGCAGCCAGGATTACCCTCTCCATTTTCAGGAACGATGCCGACTCTTATATGAAACTGATCCAAAAATGGTCCAAAAGCGTGGGGGTTCCTGAAAATATGGGGTACCCGTTTCTGGAACCGGTATATCAGGTCTACCGGCTGGGGCTGTCTGAGCTGAGCACCCAGGTGGGCACGATCTGGGAAAAGATAAAAACCAGGCATTTGGGCAAGGACCTGGAACGATTCCCCTTTAACACAACAGCATCAAAGGATGCCGATCCCCAGAATATTCTCAAGCTTATGAAAGCCGACGGCGAATTCTGGACCCAGTTCAAGATGTTCATCGCCCCCCTGTGCAGGAAGGTGAACGGAGAGTGGGAAAAGCGTGAATTTGAAATGGGCAGTGTCACCCTGCCGGAGGGACTGCTTGATTCGGTGAATCGCCTGAACTATCTGTCAAAACTGCTGGTGGACGAAAAGAATGAGCCCCAACCGATCTTAATTGACATTCAGGCCGATATTTTACCAAAAATAGAGAACAGGCTCCAATTTGTGATTTTGACCTATCTGCAGTCTGACACCTCGGCAGTTTACGGGTTTAACCAGAGACCGTCCTGGGAGCGGTTTAAGATAAATTGGTGGAAGGAGAGCCAGTCTTCCATCGGGGTTGAATTTTCAAAGGGTAAGAACAACGAATTCAAGGTATACCGGAACGACACCATTCCCAATTCCTACTGGAGTTTTTACCGGCTCTTGCAAAAGGCGCAGTTCGATGCTAAAAAAAATGCATGGACCTGGGCGGTGGACTCCCCGGAAAATATTAACTGGAAAAGATCTGTCACCTTTTTTATCAAGCAAAACCCGTTTCTTATATTTAAGCAAAACAGGATTGATCAATGAAACTGCCGATGTCAGCTCTCAAACCCAACAAAAGCGGAATCCGCCTCGGACTCTGCGTATTGATCATCTGTGCCGGGTTAAGCCTTATGACGGGATGTTCGTCAAAGGCGCCCACAATAAATTTTAAAGTCAAGTCCAACAAAATTGTCAACGACGGTCAGCCTGTCTATCTGCTGGTCCGGACGATCAGCGGATCAGAGTTCGTGACCGATGACTATGATGCCATTGCTGCACTTTTTCATGCCTACCCTACTGATGAGAGCATTGTTTCCACTGAATTCATCATCCCCGGTGACACCAAAAAATTTGTGATTGCCAAGCCTGATGACAAGGACCTGGGGGTGTATTGCATGTTCACAAAACCGGATGCCCAATGGAAGCTCCTTTTGCAAAAACCGCTGCAGAAAAAATATGTCATTATTCTGGAGAATAATGAGATCAAATTCGATTGACTGGTATAAGAGCAAATTATATTGGCAGACCCGGTGAGAGAACGCAACTTTTGGCAGGTTTGTTGGCGATTGCGGCATCCCGGAATCCATAATAACCCTGAATAAGGCTCTATATTAGAGTGGCACACTAATTGCTGTACTATAAATTCAGTATAAACCAGTACGAATAAGATTGAAGAGATATACTTAATAACCCGGTTACGGAGACCCCTTAATTAGAATGACGCTTTTTCGGATAAATCATCTGCTTGACAGCCTTAAGCTGGACAGACTCCAGACAGACGGTGTTCAGGCTCCTGAGGAACTGACGTGGCTTGACCGGAGCTATACCGATCCAAAGGGCTTCTTTAAAGCATTTACCGCAGATTACCAGAATGCCTGCGGCGTTGCGACAAAGAGCATTGCCTTTGGCCACTATGATTTCTACTATGATATCTTTGAAAAATCCGGTAACGGGGAAAGCCCCGCCTTTATTTACTACGATGTAAACGGCAGGCGGCATGTCATAAGCTATGGTGACCTGAAACAATTGGTGGATCACAAGGCTGATGAGTGGGGGAAAAAAGGGGTAACCCCGGGAAGCCTCATCTGCCTGGTTTATCCGCTGGGGCTTGAGTTTACCGTGGGGCTGATTGCAGCGTTGAAACTGGGACTTATCGTCTCTTTTGCCTCCCCCGGCAGACCCTGGCTTATGAAGAAACAGGTGGCTGCCCTGGCACCGGATTTTATCTCGACAAGTCCTGCGTATTCCGCCCTGCTGGCCAATGATAAGGAAAAGCTTATCGAATCCATGCCTTCCACCGGAAAGCGTACCGGAAAAGGGGACCGGCCCCAGGTATACCAGGCCGGCCAGCCGGCAGCCAGGCTTTGTGACTTCTCTTTGGAGACCCTGCTGGAACCTGTGGAAATTGCCAGTGATGCGCTCTATCTGAACGCCCTGCGTGACGGGATCGTGGCACTGAACCTGGGACCAAAAGAGACCCTGGCGGCACCGGGTTGGTCCTGTGCGCTGACCCAGCCCTTTATGCTTTTATCAGTGCTGTTGACCGGTGCAGCCTTTCTAGACCTTAAACCGGAGTTGCTCCGGAAGGTGCCCAAGATGCTTCTGGATTCCCCCCCGAGTATTCTCGGGATAAACGAAGCGTTCAGCCGTTTTCTTCTGACCCAGCCCCGGGAGGTATTTTCCGGATGTAAATTCTGGTTCAGGCCGCCGTCAGAAGGAAGTGACTTTACTCACTGGCAGACCTTTATTGCGAAAAAGGGGCTTGAGGAAAGATTTACCGGCGTGCTGAAATGGCACACCCAGGCAGGCGGCCTTCTGGCCTTTTCAAGGCGGAGAAAAGGAATTGCCATGGAGAATCTCATGCCCTCTGCGGGAATGGCCTGGCAGCTGAGTCCCGTGCCAACGGGCGGGATGTTGCCTTCCGGTGAGTTCGGGATACTCTCCTTTATTTCAAACGGAGAGGAAAGAACCACTCCTTATTTATTTGTTAAAAACGGGGTTGAATGGATCGTTCCAGGTTCTTATCTTAACGAAAAGGGGGAAAGGTTTTATTCCGGGCAATTGGTTGAATCCTTTTTAAAAGCCATAAAGTTCAGCAGGCCCTTTATACTGGTTCCGGTCAAAAGGCCTGCGTCCAAGAGGCGTACCTATGATCTGGTAATATTTACCGGATCCGGTACACGGACAGACCAGGCAGAGATATCAAAAAAGATCAGAGACAAGATTACGCATTACCTGGGCAGGGAATACTGCCCGGATCATGTGGACTTTTTGCCGCTGATACCCCGCCTGGCCCCTGACGGGTCAATGGATACCCAGTGGTGTAAAAAGGAATACGCCAGCTACCGCCTGAACAGGAAAGCGGCTCATAAGTTGTTCTCAGGGATCTCACGGCTGAAGGAAATGATCTTAATCCAAAATAAACTGAAGATAACCACGACTTAAATATAACAAAAGGAGGATGTATGGCAATCCAGGACGAAATACCCAAATCAAGGCTTACGCTGCGTTACAAGACCGAAGTCAACGGCCAGCCCGAGGATCTTTCCCTGCCCATGCGGTTTATGGTGATGGGAGATTTTTCCAAAGGAAATTCCAAGGACAGGAAGCTGGACCTTGACGAGAGACAGACGCGTAACATGGACGGCACCAATACCGATGCCATTATGAAGGACATGGGACTGAACCTCAACTTTGCCGTGGACAATAAGATTGACCCGGACAAGGAAGAAGAGATGCAGGTCAACCTTCCCTTTGACAGCATGAGATCTTTTTCTCCTGACGAAGTGGCGGAAAATGTTCCCAAAATCAAAGGGCTGCTGATGCTCAAGGAATTGCTCCAGGAAGTCATGTCCAATGTGGACAACAGAAAAAGCTACCGCAAGCTTCTGTCCGAGCTCATGAGCAATGAAGAGGCATTGAAAAGCATGATCGGCGAGCTTGAAGGATTTGACAGTTTTAAACTTCCGTCAAAAGAAGACAAAGAAGATTCAGAATAAGGTCCATTCTTGAAAGGAGTATCAAATGGCTGAAGAAACAAAAGTGGATGAACAGACAGAAGAAAAAACACTGGATCTTAAGCGGTTTTTGTCCAGTATGAGATTGAACACGGAGGTCAGTGAGCCGGTTCCCATGCTGCAGAATGACCTTCAAGAGATCCAGGCTGATGTCAGCGAAGAGGACCGGTTTATTTCGGGCATGGCTGCACTGCTGCTGAACGTGGAACCGGTGGATGGCAAATTTGATAAAGGCGGTATTCTGGAAGTCATTGCCAATATAGACGATATGGTAAACAACCAGATCAATGAAATCATTCATAACAAGGATTTCAAGGATCTTGAATCCAACTGGCGTTCCCTTAACGACCTGATTCTGAATACCAATTTCAAAGCAGATGTCATGATTGATATTCTGGATGTGGGTAAAGACGAGTTGTTTGAGGATTTTGAGAATAATGCCGTGGATATCACCGGGTCTGCACTCTTTAAAAAAGTCTATGTGGCTGAATACGATCAATACGGCGGCAAACCCGTGGGATCCCTTATCGGTCTCTATGACATGAAACACACGCCGGATGATGAATTCTGGCTCAGAACAATGGGCAAGATCGCGGCGGCCAGTCATGCCCCCTATGTGGGATCTGTATCTCCCCAGTTTTTCGGGTGTGACACCACTGCCGAACTGGAAGCCATCAAGGATCTTGAAGGCCTGATGAACCATCCCAAATACGGGTCCTGGAACAAGCTGCGTGACTCGGAAGAGGCGGCCTACATCGGTCTCACCTTGCCCAAGTACGTGTCCCGTCTTCCCTATGATCCCGAAACCAACCCCTGCCGGAAGATCAATTTTACCGAGCAGGTGGCCGGTGATGATGATGAAGATTACCTGTGGGGAAGCGCAGCCAGTCTTTTTGCCCAGAACATGGTCAGGTCCTTTGAAACCTCAGGCTGGTGCCAGTACCTGAGAGGCCCCAAAGGCGGCGGGCTTGTATCCGGACTGCCTGTCCACATGTTCAACATCCGCGGTGAAGAGGAAATGAAGGTTCCCGTGGAAATGATGATTCCGGATTACAGGGAGCTTGAATTTGCAAACAGTGGATTCATGCCGCTGATTTACCGTAAAGGCACCTCCGATGCCTGTTTTTTCAGCTGCCAGTCCATTAAGAAACCAAAGAAGTTTAAAGATCCCAAAGACAGTGAAAATTCACAGCTGGTGACCAACCTGTCCTATACGCTTTCCATTACCCGGATTGCCCATTATGTGAAATGCATCATGCGCGACAATATCGGAAGCTCGGCAGATGCCACTTACATCAAAGATTCCTTGAGCAATTGGATGTCACAATATGTGACCACCATAGTGAATCCGGATGACGCCACCCTGAAGTACTATCCGTTCAAAGCTTACTCCGTTGACGTAGAAGAACGGCCCGGCCAGATCGGCTGGTATGATTGCGCCATTTCCATTCTGCCCCATATCCAGTTTGAAGGTATGGACGTGGAGTTGAAACTGGATGCCAGACTCGGATAAACGCGGTTAACTACCGCTCTTTTTCACGGAATTTAGGTTTATAAACCAAACTAAGGAGAGTAAAATGGCTGAATTAAGTTATGATTGCAGTGTAGAGCAGGGATTCAACTTTGTAAAAGACGTCCAGGACCTGGTTGGACATATTACTGCCCTGAAAATCGGTGATACTGAACTTTCCGCCGATATCGGCGTGACCGATCCCACTGATATTGCCGGGGACAAGGTAACTGTGGTCGGCGTCATGTCTTCCGTTTACTGGGAAGGCGGGTATGCCCACGGCATGACCTTTGATGCAAAAGTTTCCAACGCCAGCCAGACCTCGCTTGCAGGCCTGACACTGAATACCCTTGACAGCACGGCTGTGGAATTTCAATATATTGTTTACAAGTACGATAATGCTGCTAAAAAATACTACAAAGCCTTTCATGCCAATGAAACAACGCTTAACGGCCTTGTGGAGACAAGCGGCGGGGACCTGGTCCTGTCCATTGACACGGACCCGAGTATGGAAGTGCGCAACCCCCTTAACTTTCATTTGAATATCTCGATTATGCCGGCTGATGAAGAGCAGGATATTCATGTGGCGGTCTCCGATACAGATAAGTTTGTTAAAAAATGGGGTGTTCCGGTCAGCTAAGGAATACCGGATATAAGATCCGGGGTTTTTTCTGCTCAGCGTAAAAAACCCCGGATTTTCAATTACTTTTTGCAGGCAGGATATTGATGGCAGATACATTGGCAAGGGTTCACTGGAAAATGGGGCAGAGCATTCTGCCGGAATTTTTCGTTACCCAGGAAGACTCCCTCCTGAGGGACACCGCTCTCAGGTTTAAATCCATTGGCCTACCCTTTTTCGGAATCAGCCGGCTGGAATGGAACGATTCCCTTATTTCAGAAGGGGTGTTGTCCATTAGCCGGATGACCATGGTTATGCCCTCCGGGCTTTTGCTGAACATACCTGAAAACACAAGGGTTGCTCCGTTTAACATCGGCCTTGTGGGCAGTACGACCGTGTCGGTTTACTGCCATTTCGTGAAAGGCAGGCGAAGGGCGGACGATGACGAGGAAGGCTGGCAGGACAGTGCCCCTGAGGTGCCAAAGGACTACTATGACCTGGTCCTGTCGTCGGAACAGAGCACCCGGGGGACGCATGAGTCCATCAAGCTGGCGACCTTTGAAAAGGACCCGGATGATGTCTGGCAGCTGTCAGAAGAGTATATTCCCCCTCTCCTCCAGATGGGGACCACTCCGTTTTTCGGGAAAAAACTGGACGAACTTATCGAAGTACTGGAGTTTTTTCACTACAACCTTGCCATGGAGGCGGCAGGATATCTGAGCGGCGATGCCCTGACCAGCATAAAAATGTGCATGAAAAGCAGTCTTAAAATGCAGCGGATGCTGGCCAATATCAAGTCCCAGATAAATTGCCACCCCTATTACCTGTACGAAGCCCTGAATGATTTTTATACGGAAATCTGCTATTATAAAAAGGTTATTCCCGAGAACAGTACCCTTCCGTATAAGCATGACCAGCTTGCTGTATGCCTCAACCGCCTGGCCAATCCGCTGATCCAGCAGATGAAGATGATGGAATCCAAGTCGCCTTACCTCTCCTTTGAGTATAAAGACGGCATCTTCCATCTGACCCTGCCTGCTGAAGTCCGTTCAGCCCAGGAGGCATATTTTTTAATTCAGAAAGCCCATGTGGGGGATCAACTGGACCTGTCCGACCTGAAACTGGGAAGTATGTCCAGAATTTCCATGATTCACCGGATTTCACTTCCCGGGCTGCCCCTGAAAAAGATCAAAAGGCCACCGTTCCAGCACTCCTTTGGGGCGGAGGTGGAGTTTTTCAAGATCGTTGAGGGCGAGGAGTGGGATTACGCACTGCGGGACCTCTCCATTGCCTTTTATAAAAAAGCCAAGCTGCAGAATGTGGAATGTTTTTTATACTGGAGATAATGAGAGGGTGCCATGGCCTTTATGAATAAATTCATTCCCTCGGAAAAACGGAAACTCTCCACGGACAAGTATGAAGACATCATTCAGAACCTGAATAATATTCTGAATACAAAAAACAGCTACGGCTCAATTCTGGAAGATTACGGCATCAGGGATTTGAACGAATTCAACAGCAAGGAGGGGATTATAAAGATCGTCATGGAAGAGGTAATCCGGAATATTGAAACCTATGAGCCCCGGTTATCTGTCCAGGAGATCGAGAGTGTGGATTCACAATCCCTGTTCCAATTGTCATTTAAGATTAAATGTACGGTAAAGGATGAAAAAAAGTCCCTGAACATGGTTTTTGATTCAATTATGAACAGTTTTCTCATAAATTAAACCACCCCTTTTATATGGAAGAGATCTGCCCATGAGTCTTGTATGTAAAATAGAGTTACACAAAACCGACGGTGTTACAGTCACGGTTGAAAATGCTGATGACAGTATCACCCAGACAATGGTCTTTGACGGAACAAATATTACCACAACCTGTGCAGGCAGTGATGAGACATCAACCATCACCCAGGCATCGGACAGTATTACCATCTCATGTAAGGATTTTGTGGTGGATGCTGAAACCATTACATGCAAATCCTCCAGCGACACCTCCATGGAGAGCGAGGCAAAGTTTGATATCTCTTCCACAGATGATTTAACGATCACCTCCAGTGCCAAAATGACTGCCACTTCCGATTCCGCCATGTCCCTGACCGGCAGCGAAGTAGATGTTGAAGGCAGCTCCGGGGACGTCTCCGTATCCGGAACCAATATCAGTGCGACAGCTGATTCAAATGTCTCACTTGACGCCGGTTCCAGTGCCAGTCTGTCCGGAGATTCAAGCGCAAGCGTTGAGGGCGCATCGGTGAGTGTGGAAGCCGACGGCACCCTGAGTCTCAGCGGCGCAAGCTCCACCCTTGAAAGTTCAGGAACCACCACGGTAAGCGGGAGCCTTGTAAGCATCGGATAATGGATTACAACGACACCCTATACAAAGCGTTTCTGGAAACCATGAACGATCTGGACAACTTCCGGATTGCCTATGCATTAGAACACACAGGCCTCTCCCTTGACCGGGAAGACCCGGATGTCCGGCGGCTGATCGAAGCAATGGCTTTTTTCTCAGCCAGAACCCACCTGGCCAGCACAAAAAACATCACAGCCGCACGGCTGAGACTCTTCCAGCAGGTGTTCTCCTTTCTTCTGTCCCCCATTCCTTCCATGGGGATCGTCCAGGCAGAGGTCACCGGCCACCTGCAGGAAAAGGCGTTTTTTCCACGGGGGACAGAGTTTCTCTTTTCCACAGACACCGGAGATTCCGCCCTTTACAGGACCATGGAAGACCTGACGGTTCTGCCCATTAAACTATCAGCTGCCAAACTGATCGCCATGCCCTCAAAGGGGTACCGGCTGATGATACGGTTTGCATCCATGTACAAACGCAGGGAAGATATCGGAAGACTCTCTCTCAACATTGATTATCTCAACGATTACCAGAACTCTCTCTATGTCCTGGATAATCTGAAAACCGCATTGAAGTCCGCATTTGTCACCTTTGATGACCGGGTGAATGAACATACAAAGGGGATTCCGATCAAGGTGAACTTCGGGAGCCATGGTGAAAAGAGCAGCAAAGCCGACACCGAACCCCTGATGCATCCCATCCAGGAGTCCCGTTTTTTCTTCCACTTCCCGTCCCAGGAACTGTTCATGCACCTGGATATGCCCAAAGTCCAGCAGGCCTGGAAACACTTCACCATTTGCCTGGACCTCACGGACCGCTGGCCTGCAAAACTTGTTATCAATAAGGATATGTTCGTTCCTTTTGCCGTTCCGGTGGAGAACCTTAAAAAAGCATCTGCAGAGCCCGTACTTTATGACGGTACCCAGGAGCGCTTAAGTATCCGGCATCCTGAAAAAGAGGCCAGGTATGAACTCCAGCATATTACCGGGGTGTACAAGGTGGTCAACGGCAGCACCAGTGCGTTGCGCCCCGGTGTTCTGGCAGGCGGAGAAGGCTCTTACGAAATTGAGTATGCCCAGGACTCCGGTGTGAATACCCATGCAATAAACCTTCACTATCCTGAAGCCTTTATTGATCCTGTCACCATTGTGGTGGATGCCCAGTGGATCCAGCCGGAGTTCACCGAGAAGCTTGGGCAGCGCCTTTCGGTTAAGTCCTATTCCAGGCATATACCCGGGATCCGGTGGCGGAAATCGGATAACATGATCGGTCATGCAGGCAATGTTTTTCACGAGGATATGGATGTCTTCATGTATCTGCTCTCCCTGCGCCATAAGGCCCGCTTTGATTATGACGATATCCTGAGCCTACTCAAAGTCCAGGGAAGCGTATTCAAGGGAAGCTTCAAACAGCTTAAAACCCTTTTTACAGGGATCCGGGTGGAAGAAGCCAAAGTCCAGACAGCCTCGGGCAATACATTGAAATATATTTATCACCTCCATTTCCAGGAGTGCCCGGCCTATGTCAGGCCAATGGTTAAAACCTTTGCCGCTCAGGTGGAACGGATGCTGGACTGCTGGATGTCCCAGGCTGCCGTGGAAGTGAAAATCAAGTACCTTACATCCTGATTTTCGGGTTGGAACGAATAGAAAAGGGAAACATGGAAAAAAAACTCTGGAAAAACGTAGCTGAGCTTTTCACCAGGATGGATGCCGGTATTGACGAGTTCCTCTCCAGCGAAAGCCTGGAAGCAGAGGAGATCATAGATAATCCGGATAATAATATCCTGCAGGTAAGGGAGACCATACGCAAACAGCTTGACCTGCTGCGCATTGACCTGGCAGACCGGCTAACTGAGCAGGAAAGCTATTATGTCCTTTTTGCCATTGTCATCTATATTGACGAAAATATCCAGACCAACGTTCTGGATAAGGCTGAGCTAAGATGGCCCCTGCTTCAGAAAGAGCTGTTTGACATTGATGACGGGGGCAATCTTTTTTATGATACCCTTGACCATATCCTCAAGAAGCCGGAGATCACCCTGTTTGTCTTTGAGATATTTTATTTTTGCCTCAAACACGGTTTTCTCGGAAAGCACATTGACGACCCCATCATCATAGCCGATTATAAAAAGAGCCTTGAGCAGAAGATAAATACCGGCGACATTTCATCCGAAATTGTCATACCGGAGGACAACCGGAGTTTTCCCTTTTTGTTTTCTCCGGCCTGGTATTACGGTATCGCCGCATTTTTCATTGTATTGACGTTTACGGGTGTCTGGTTTTTCGATTCATTTTTCCTTGCAGAATGACATCAGATCCTGCTTGCTGTAAAGGGGGACCAGAAGGGCGTCTTTATTCCACGATTCCTTGAAATTGGAAAGGGCTGTTTTTGCCTCTGTCTTGTCTGAAAAACAGCCGATGCGTATGGCATATACCTTTGATCCGTTTCCGCAGGTTAAAACAGCCGTTGCCGGGGAGTATCCCTTTAACCTGAATCTCTGGACATTCTCTTCGGCATTTTTTCTTGCCGTGAACACACCGGTCTGAATGGCATATATCCCGGAAGTATCAATGACCGGCCGCCTTGATCCTGCTGGATTCAATTCAATGATATTGGAAAGCGGGGCCGGCTGATCCTTAGGCTTTATACCCGGCTTAGGCGATTTGTTCGGGGTAGTCTGGATTAGAGGTACCGGTTTTACGGGAGAGGCAGGACCCTTTGCCGGCACTGATTTTTTAACAACAACCGGGGGGGTAACAACAACCGGGGTTGTTTTTTTAATAATGACCGGGGTTGTTTTTTTAATAACAACCGGAGGTGTCTTTTCAGGTTCAGCAACTGCCGGTTCGGCCGGTGGCGTTACAGGCCTGTACTTGTAACCCTGTATGTGATCTTCATATTTGGGAGGATCATCCGGCGGATTGGGCAGCCCGTAAGTGATAAACCCTGCCTGGCGGCCGCCC
>JAKSAX010000168.1 GCA_022361395.1 Desulfobacterales bacterium
GAATTATCCCCCGCAGATTTCAGGGAACATGACGAGGATATCGTCCTGGTTTAGGATGGAATCTGATTCGGCCCGTTTCCCGTTGATCAGGGCGGTGCGGCGGAAGGTTTCCGGAATACCCAAGCGGGAGCACACCTCTTTAAGGGTTGCCCCCGGCCGGAGGGTCAGGTCAAACTGACCCTCACTGCCGGGGGCGTATGGTTTAAGCGTGCTGTATAATTTTACATGGATCTGCATATTATCAGACAATCAGGTTCAGTCTTTTTTCAGCTTATCCAGTCCCAGTTTTTCAATGACAGCCGGTTCGGGGATGCCGTCCGCCGTCCACTCCTGGACCTTGTAATAGTCATCCAGCATCTCCTCCAGGTGACAGACCATGCCCTTGGCTGGTCCGGTGGGAGCCGGGGTTTTGGTGAGGCGGTCCGGCAGGCTGTCGTCCTTTCTTGAAAAGCCGGCTTCGGTCAGGAAGATCCTTTCCGCATTGATGATCCGTTCTCCGGCCTGCATGAGTTCTTCCAGGGTGTAGTCAATACCGGTGGCGGCATTGATATACTCCAGAATGCCTGTGGGGGCGACCCCGAGATCCTTGGCTGCCAGGTTCCTTACGGCAAAGAAGATGCATAATCCCGCTGAATCGATAATGGCGGACAGGTCCTGGAACGCCTTGGTGACCTTTGCCTTGCCTTCCCATATATGGGGATCCATGGCTTCGGGAACGGAAAACAGCTCAAAGTAGGCTGGGTCGCCGCGCATGTGGGAGCCGCCGATTGGGGAGGTGGCATAGGCCAGCCCCATGGCCTGGGAGCCCCTTGGCTCATATCCGGGAAACTCCTGTTTTTTGGACACAGGGGCGAGTTCCGGGTGGCCGCAGCTGTCGGCCAGGCGGTAGCTGCCCTGGGCAAGCCTGTCCCCGAATCCCTCCCTCGTACCGGTCATCCGGGTGAGTTCAACCAGGGCTTCTGCATCCCCCCATTCAAGGGAACGTCCCACCTGATCCTCAGACAGGTAACCCCGGTCTACCAATTCCATGGCACAGGCAATGGTGGCTCCCATGGTGATGGTATCCATACCCAGTTCATTACAGAGGTAGTTGGCTTTGAGAATGGCCGGAAGGTTATCAATAAGACAGTTGGAGCCCATGGCATAGATGGTTTCGTATTCCGGACCCTCTCCTTCCCCTTTGAATTTTTCATCATCCACCCGGGTCAGGCGGCCGCATCCGATGGGGCACCCGTAACAGGCGGAGTTTTTCTTGAGGAATTTTTTGGTGAGTTCTTCGCCGTCTATCTTTTCCCAGCCCTCAAAGGTGCCCTGCTGCCAGTTTTTCGTAGGCAGTACACCAAAGTTCTGGGTGGCCATGACCACGCCGGCTGTTCCGTTCACTGTCAGCCCCAGGGGTGTCTCTTTAACGTTGGCCTTGAAGATGTCCAGGATTTCCTTGTTAAATACCTTGAAACGGTCCGGATCTGCCAGGGGGATTCTGCCTTTGCCCCTGACCACAACCGCTTTCAGGTTTTTGCTTCCCATTACCGCACCGACCCCGGACCGTCCGGCTGCCCTGTGCTTGTCATTCATGATCGAGGCAAACAATACCTGTTTTTCTCCGGCCGGGCCGATGCAGGCGACCTTGGCCCTGGCCTGGGTTTCCTCCAGAAGAAGGTCGGTTGTCTGGTGAGTGTTTTTCCCCCAGAGGTGGGCGGCATCCCTTAATTCCGCCTTGCCCTGGTCAACCCAGAGGTAAACCGGAGATTCGGACCTGCCGCTGAATACTATGGCATCATATCCTGTCCGTTTAAACTCTGTCGGAAACATCCCCCCTGAATTGGAGCAGGTAACTGCCCCTGTCAGCGGAGACTTGGTCATGACCATGTATCTGGCCCCTGTTGGTGCACCGGTTCCCGTAAGCGGCCCTGTGGCCATAATCATCGGATTTTCCGGCGCAAGGGGATCTCCCTTGGGATTCCCCTCCCTGTGCAACAGGTAGATGCCCAGTCCGCGGCCGCCGATATAGTCTTTGGCAACAGCGGGATCCAGTTGTTCCTCTTTACATACCCCGGACGTCAGATCAACCCGAAGTATCTTCCCCATCCATCCATACATAAGAGATGACTCCTTTAAATAAGGTATCTGTGCTGATGGTAAACTTTTTCCTGCTTCACGACCCTGTGAAGGTTTACCATACTTTAGGATTTGATTAAAAATTTAATCAGATCTATTTTTAGGATTGTTTTCTCCTTATGTCAAGGAAAACTGCAGATCCTTTGCGTAAATCCGGCACAGCGGGAAAATTAATTTCCCGGCATTTACAAAGGCGGTATCCTCATTATATTAGGCCAGTATTGATTGCCTTACAAACTTAAATAATGGAGTATGATAATGACCGTTTCACAACGCCACCTAATTACCAGAGATCTTGCAGCGGTTGCCATGGGGCAGATGCCGGCGGATTTGATCCTTAAAAACGGAAATCTTGTGGATGTCTGTACCGCAAGGGTGCGGCCCTGTTGTGATATTGCGGTTTACAAGGGATTTATTGCGCTTGTGGGCAATTGTGACCATATTCTCACTGACGTTAATACCAAGGTCGTGGATGTTAAGGGCAGGTACCTCTGCCCCGGGTTTATTGATTCCCACATGCATGTGGAAAGCTCCATGGTGGATCTGCCTGCTTTTGCTGCCGGTGTCCTTCCCCACGGCACCACCACTATCTGCCCGGATATACATGAGATTACCAATGTGCTGGGTATGGATGCCTTGCGATTATTCAAGGAGAGTGCTGAAAACCTCCCCTTGAAGGTGCTGACGGCCATGCCGGTCTGTGTGCCCTCTTTACCGGGGATGGAAGATGCCGGAGCCGGAATCGGGCCTGATGATGTAAAGGAAGCCTATGCCCGGGGACTGGCATTTCTTCAGGGAGAGCAGATGAACTTTCCCGGTGTGATTTACGGGGATGAAACCGTCCATCAGATCACCGGCCATGGGCTGAGGGCGAAAAAAACACTCACCGGCCACTACGCCGGAGATGATATGAATGCAGGCCTCAACGCCTATGTGGCCTCGGGCATGAGTGCGGACCATGAAACAACCACAGCCGAAGGGGCCATGGCAAGGGCACAACTGGGGATGTACGTACAGCAGCGCTACGGCAGTGCCTGGCTGGACCTGCCGAACCTGATCACAGCAGTCACCGAAAACCCGGGTTTGGATACCCGTTTTTTCACCCTGGTCACGGATGATGTCACCCCTGCCACCATTGCCAGTGAAGGTCATCTGGTCAGGGTGGTCCGCAAGGCGGTCAGCCTGGGCCTGAATCCAATTACCGCCCTTCAGATGGCCACGCTCAATGCTGCCCAGCTTCTGGAGGAGAGCCAGTGGATCGGCTCCCTCACCCCCGGGCGGGCCGCTGATATTCTTGTGGTGGAGTCATTGGCCGGGTTTGAAATTATCCAGGTTTACTCTGACGGAAAGCTTGTGGCTGAAAACGGTACCTTGGCTGTTGATTTACCTGAATATCACTATCCGGACTGGGCTGTGAATACGGTTTACCTGAACAGGCTGAGCCCGGAGGATTTCCTGATTCCGGCGGCTTCTGGCTCCCGGGTGTCTGCCAGGGTGATTGAACTGCTTCCGGGAAGTGTGCTTACCCGGTCTGCCTTGGCTGATATGCCCGTAACAGGCGGACAGATCAAGGCCGCACCTGAAAAGGATATTGCCAAAGCTGCCATGTTTTACCGCCATAAACCCGGCAGCGGAGCGGAAAACCCAAAAGCCCTGGGACTTGTCTCCGGAACCGGATTCAAACCGGGCTGTGCCTATGCCTCAACCGTTTCCCATGATTGCCATAACCTCCTGGTGGTGGGTATGGACGATGATGCCATGGCCCTGGCTGCCAATACCCTGATTGAATCCAAAGGCGGTCTCGTGGTGGTGGGCGAGGGTAAGGTGCTGGCACATCTGGCACTGCCCCTGGGCGGGCTGATGAGCCTGGACTCCGTGGAAACCGCAGCAAAAGGCGTGACGGACATTGAATCTGCCATGGTCCAGACCGGCTGCTGCCATCCTGCATTTGAGATGACCCTGAGCCTTATGGGCCTGGTGGTGCTTGGAGAACTCAGGCTGTCCAACAGGGGGCTTGTGGAAATGAAAGACGGTGCGCCGCCTGAGTTTGTGGACCTTATCCTCTCCTGACGGAACGGTTTGATCCAATGGCGGATCAGCCGCTCTGTTCCGCCTTATGCCTGACGATCTTCAGCATCTCCATGCGGATGATACCGCTGAAGGGCCTGATGAAAAACCAGTACCAGGAGAAAAAGAGGCGGGTGGCATCCCCAAAACATTGAATCCGGGTTTCTGTGGACAGGTGTACGGTATTTTGGGGTCTGTTGTCGATATGAAAATTCCAGGCGATTTTCAGGCCTTTTTCCGGGCGATAATCCGGAAAAAAGTCCCTGGCCGGAACTGTGAGATCCTTTAGAAGATCATCCGTGAGAAGGCCGATGGCTATCTCTTTGCCCGGATTCTCCTCCAGCAATTCAAAAGGCCCTGCCGAGAGCATGCGGTCAAGGCGAATGTCCTTTGCAGGCAGGCCCCTGAGAAAAAACAGGGATTTGATGATTTTGGAGCGGTTCATGTCCAGGGGAATCAAAAGGGGATAAACGCGGTCCGGGGTATTATTGATCCGGATTTGATGGATTTCATTGAAGTCATATACCGGCAGGTAACGGTCAATCAGCAGATCCATGGTAACACCTCAGATTGATATTTGTCGTAATAAAGCCTCTATTTTTTTATTTAATACATAGTAGTTTTATAAAAATCAAGCTTTTTCCGGGATAAGGCATAAGTATCCAAAACCTTTGAAAATTAAAAACCGTGCCGAGTTTATAGGGGATTGCCCTGGATAGATGAACTGCCGCGATTGTTTTTTGCCTTATCCGTGTTATCTTAATGTAAGCGGTTTTCATTAAAAAGGATGCCCAATGAAAAAAAAAACAATCCATGAAGAAAATCCCCATCATCTGGTCATGGGGGAGCTAATTGATTTTTTAAGCGGTGCCGTTTTACCGGACACCCACGATGAACGCTATCACCAGAAACTTGCCCGGTATCTGGTTGAAGCCCTGGGGTATGACATGGAGGCCATCGAGCAGAACAGGGAGGTGGTGATCCAGACAAACGGCCAGGCAGCAAAAATCCGGGTTGATTTTCTGGTGTCGGTGAAAAAGCGGGTGGCCATGCTGGTGAATTATGCGCCGGGTTCCCTGGTGACCCGGCGGCTGTCCAACCTGGCCCTGTCCAGGATCATTCTTCCCTTTCAGATTCCGGTTGTGGTCACCACCAACGGAGAAGATGCCGAGGTTATTGACGGGAATTCCGGTAAGGTCACGGGCCAGGGACTGGCCGCAATTCCGGGCTATTCTTCACAGCTTATCCGGAACCTGCCTGACACCCCGTTTACGGTGGATGCCTCCCTGTTTGACAAGGCCTCTAAAATTGCCTTTGCCTGCGAGGTGGACGGGGCCTGTCCCTGTGATACCGGAATTTGTGTTATAGAATCCGGATCCTCATAAACTGCTGTTTCAGGCCCGGGGAAGAATTTTGGCCAGGTAAAAACCGGTATGGGACCGGGTATTGGCTGCCACCTGTTCCGGTGTGCCCTGGGCAATTATTCTGCCGCCCTTGTCCCCGCCTTCCGGACCCAGGTCAATGAGGTGGTCGGCGGATTTTATCACGTCCAGGTTATGCTCGATAACCACCACCGTGTTTCCGGCGGTAACCAGTTTATCCAGAACGGACAGGAGTCTTCTGATATCATCCGAGTGGAGGCCTGTGGTAGGCTCATCAAGGATATAAATGGTTTTTCCCGTGCTTCGTTTGGAAAGCTCCCTGGCCAGTTTGATGCGCTGGGCCTCTCCCCCGGACAGGGTGGTGGCGGATTGCCCGAGCTTGACATAGCCGAGGCCGGTTTCCACCAGGGTGATCAGGGTATTTCTGACAGCGGTGACCTTGTCGAAAAAGCGGACAGCCTGGTTAATCGTCATATCCAGGACATCGGCAATGCTTTTCCCCTTGTACCTGATCTCAAGGGTCTCCCTGTTGTAGCGGCGTCCCTTGCACACATCGCAGGCCACATAAACATCGGGTAAAAAGTGCATTTCAATTTTCACAATACCGTCGCCGGCACAGGCCTCGCAACGTCCCCCCTTTATATTAAAACTGAAACGGCCGGGTTTGTATCCCCTGGCCCTGGCATCCGGTGTTTTGGCGAACAGCTCCCTGATGTGGTTGAGTACGCCGGTATAGGTGCCCGGATTGGACCGGGGAGTTTTGCCGATGGGGGACTGGTCAATGTGGATGACCTTGTCAATATGTTCAATGCCGGCAATCCCCTTATGGTTTCCCACGGGTTTGCCCGACCGGTTTATCTGGTTGGCCAGGGCCTGATAAAGGGTGGTGAGCACCAGGGTCGATTTCCCGGAGCCGGATACCCCGGTGACGCAGGTGAAACATCCCATGGGAAAGCTTGCGTCAATTTGTTTGAGATTATTTGCACTGGCCCCTGCGATGGTCAGTTCCTTACCGTTTCCCGGCCGGCGCTTTTCAGGTATATGTATCTCTTTTTTTCCTGACAGGTAGAGACCTGTCAGTGAGGTTCCGCTTTTAACCAGATCTTCGGGTGGACCTGAAAAGATAACCTCTCCGCCGTTGATGCCGGCGCCTGGACCGATATCAATGATATGGTCCGAGGCCATGATGGTCTCTTCATCATGTTCCACCACCAGAACGGTATTACCAAGCTTTTTCAGGTTCATGAGCGTGTTGAGCAGCCGGGCATTGTCCCGCTGGTGAAGGCCGATACTGGGTTCGTCCAGGACGTATAAAACACCGGTGAGTTTTGATCCGATCTGTGTGGCCAGGCGGATCCGCTGGCTTTCACCGCCGGACAGGGTGGTGGCCGACCGGTTCAGGGTCAGGTAGTCAAGACCCACATCCTCTAAAAAGCCGATGCGCTGGTGAAGCTCCCTGATAATGGCGTCTGCAATTGTCTTTTCATTACCTGTAAGCGAAAGGTTCTGGATATAACTCCCCGCCTGCTGGACAGATAAGGAGGTGATTTCCCAGATCCGTTTGCCTGCCACACGAACGGCAGCCGAGGCCGGGTTCAGCCGTGTTCCCTTGCATTTTGAGCAGGCCTTGAACCCCATGTATTGTTTGATATCCTCACGGACACCGGCGGAATCCGTTTCATGGAACCGCCGTTTAAGATTGGGAATTATCCCTTCAAACTTTTTCTTATAGGTGATTTTTTTACCGGCCCGTTCCACGTAAAAGGAGATCTCTTCCCTTCCCGAGCCTTTAAGAATCACCCTCTGAAATTTTTTGGAAAGGTCTTTAAAGGGTTTATAAATGTCCTCTTTATAATGGACAACCAGGGCATCTAAAAACTCCATATGCTGAACGGAGTTTTTATTGGCCCAGGGCAAAACCGCTCCCTGGCGAAGGGAGATATGCTTATCCGGTATAATAAGGTCCGGGTCGAATTCAGTGACATGGCCCAGGCCGTCGCAATGGGGACAGGCGCCCTGGGGGGAGTTAAAGGAAAAACTTGCCGGGGAGAAAAACGGATAGGAAATCCCGCAGGTCAGGCAGGCTGCTTTTTCGCTGTAAAGGGTTTCGGTATCCCGGTCAAGATTTAAGATGATGACCTGGCCGTCAGACAGGGCCAGGGCGGTCTCAAGGGAGTCTGTCAGTCTTTGTTCTATGCCCGGTTTCAGTACCAGCCGGTCCACCACCACCTCAATGGTATGTCTCTTGTTTTTGTCCAGGCCGGGTATCTCTTCAATACGGTACAGGTTTCCGTCAACCCTGAGCCGGGCAAACCCGTCTTTTCTCATCTGGGTGACAAGCAGGTCATGGCTGCCCTTTTTCTCTATGACCAGGGGGGCCAGCACAACTATTTTTTCATTGGCTGCCTCTGTGCCGGCATCCGGTAAAATCATATCCTTTATCTGGTCAATGGAGGCAGAGGAGATGGGGGCCCCGCATTTATGGCAGTGGGGATGGCCCACCCGTGCAAACAGGAGTCTCAGATAGTCGTAGATTTCCGTTATGGTCCCCACCGTGGACCTGGGGTTGTGGCTGGCGGTTTTCTGTTCAATTGAAATAGCAGGGGAAAGCCCGATGATGGCATCAACATCCGGCTTGTCCATCTGGCCGAGAAATTGTCTGGCATAGGTGGAGAGGGACTCCACATATCTTCGCTGCCCCTCTGCATAAAGGGTGTCAAAGGCCAGGGTGGATTTGCCGGAGCCGGAGAGCCCCGTGACCACGGTTAAACTGTTTTTGGGGATTTCTACATCAATGTTCTTAAGGTTGTGTTCCCTTGCCCCCTGGATGATTATTTTGTCATTGGCCATGGGTGTTTTCCAGCTTGTTGTTTGCCTGGAGCACGGCCATCCTGATTGCCTCTTTCATGCTTGTGGCATCGGCTTTTCCTTTCCAGGCAATATCGTAGGCCGTACCGTGGTCCACAGAGGTGCGGATAATCGGTAAGCCCAGGGTGGTATTTACCCCGTCTTTAAAATGTATCATTTTAAAGGGAATCAGTCCCTGATCGTGGTACATGCAGACCACGGCATCAAATTTTCCGTTTGCTGCATTGTAAAAAACCGTATCCGGGGGCAGGGGGCCGTCCACTGCAATTCCCCTGGCTTTGGCAGTCTCAACGGCAGGGGTGATAATGGTCTCTTCTTCACGGCCGAACATGGCATCCTCTCCGGCGTGGGGATTCAGGCCGGCAACGGCCAGCCTGGGATTCTCAAGGCCGAACCTGGTTACCAGCGCCGTATGGGTCAGCCTTATGATCCTGACAATGGCTTCGGGTGTCAGGGTTCCAGGAACCCGGGCAAGGGACATATGGATGGTGACAAGAACCACTTTGAGGTTTTCCCCTGCCAGCATCATGGCAAATTCACCCGTACCTGTTTCATGGGCAATGAGTTCAGTGTGTCCGTGAAAACGGGAGCCGGCGGCTTTTAATCCGGTTTTGGTTATCGGAGCCGTGACCAGGGCTGCAATTTGGTTCTGTACAGCCAGATCCACTCCGGTGAGAATATAATTTTCCATGGCCTTGCCGGTTACAGGTGTCGGAGCGCCGAGGCCGGTTACCCCGGGGTCCAGGTTTGATTTCTGGATCAGGTTGATCCGGTTGGGGCGGTCTGAAAAATCCTTTGGATGATCAATAGGAAAAATTTCCGGGGAGGTTGCCGGAAAGCGAGCGGCTTGTTTTAAAACAGCCATGTCGCCGATAACCACCGGCCGGCAGATAGATGTTATTTCAGGGTCAACCAGGGCGTTTATCAGAATTTCAGGGCCGATACCTGCAGGGTCACCCATGGTGATACCAATCACAGGCCGTTTAGAAATATGTGTCATTATCGTACCAGTATAGTTGAGGTTAACTTACATAAAATCCAAATATACTATTGCAGACTCAGCGTGTAAATATAATTCAGTCTCTAAATTGTGAAACCATTGACATTTTCGGGTTTGGTAAATTCTTTCTGTTTTTATTTAAAAAGGTGTAAATCAAAGGAAATGGGAGAAAACAAGAAAAAAAAAAATACCCAAAACTGAAAGAAAAGACTTGATCCGTAAAAATTTCCTTGGAAAATAGGGGGTTGTAGAACTGCCTGTAATGTTTAGAAAAAAAATTTGTTTCACAAAAAAAACTGAATAAAAACGAGTGGTTGTGAAAGGATGGGTGGCAGGGTTCTAACCATGACCTAACCGTTCTTATTCGATTTGACCGAAAAACCATATTCGCATAAAAAAATAGCAACTTTTTAGAAATGTCATTACGGTCTGCTTTAACTATTAATTTTGTCAACATTTTGTTTGTGTTGCTGCGTTTATTGGAAGGTATTTTTTATAACGAATGGAGTCGTTCTGGAAAGAAGTCAAATCTCAGGTTAGAAACTCAGTCCCCGATCATTGCTACCGGATGTGGATAGAACCGGTATCGCTTCTTGACCATGATTCAGATCGAATTACCCTGTCGACCCCAAATGAGTTTTTTAAAAAACGGTTAAGGGAAAATTACCTGGACTGTTTTAAACAAGAGTTCTTAAAATTGGGAAAATCGGTCCGCATTGAATTCAAAACAGGCGGAAAAAAAGCCTCCGGCCGGAAGAAAACCTATGTCCCGCAGAAACAGACAAAAAAGCTCCCCCCTGTCAAAGAGAGGGTGAATAATACATCCCGGGGGCTGTTTCCGGCCAGGGCGGCTGCACAACCGGCACCCAGGGCAAAGCAGGCGTCTCTTCCGGGCATTGATCCCACATTTAACAGCGGCCGGATGCTGAAAAAGGCATTTACCTTTGATGATTTTGTGGTAGGGGATAATTCCAATTTTGCCTATTCAGCCTCACTTTCCCTTGCCCAGGGACGGATCAACGGATCGGGCATGCTCTATCTGCTCAGTAAAACCGGATTGGGGAAAAGCCATCTCTCCCAGGCAGTTGGCCATCATATCATGGCCAACAGCGTTGCCAACAGGGTCTATTATGTGACAGCCGAAGATTTTACCAATGAGATGATATTTTCTTTGAAAAATAACGTTATCGACCGGTTCAAGGAAAAGTACAGGCAGAAATGCGATGTGCTGATACTGGAAGATATTCATTTTTTATCCGGTAAAACAGCCACACAGAAAGAATTGGCAATGACCCTGGACTACCTTCTGGATGCGGATAAGAAAATTATTTTCTCAGGATGCGACCTGCCTGATGATATTCCCAAGCTCAATGACAATTTAAAGTCCCGCCTGAATATGGGGCTGGTAACCGAGATCCAGGCCCCGGATTTTGACACCCGGTTGAAAATTCTCCATAAAAAGTCAAAAGGGCTGGGCTGCCGTATTCCAATGCCGGTGGGAGAGTATATTGCACAGGAGCTTTGTGATGATGTACGCCAGCTTGAAAGCGGACTTTTCGGTGTTGTGGCAAAAGGGCAGCTCATGGGCAGGAACATTGATATCGAGCTGGCCAGGAGTGTTCTTGACAACATGACCCGCAGCCGGAAACAGATTACCATTGACCTGATCAAGAAGATGGTTTGCCAGGAGTTCTCCATTACTGAAAAGGATATCGTATCCAAATCGCGAAAACGGCGAATTGTAAAACCGAGACAGGTGGCCATGTTTCTGGCAAAACGCTATACTGACCAGCCCATAAAAAAGATCGGGTCAAGCTTTAAAAAGTATCATGCAACAGCCATTTACTCAGTAAACGCCGTGGAAAAAGAACTCAAGCAAAAAGGGGTTCTTTATGAGCAAATCAACTATCTGTCCAAAAAGCTTGAGACGGGTAAAGTATAGATGACGCTCAGTCGATCCGATCTATCTTCCCTTGAAAAAATTACAGGCCCCCGGGGGCTTAGTATAAAAAAAGAAGAACGGCTTGTATATTCATACGATGCCACAGGCCGTTCATACCTGCCGGATGCCATTGTTTTTCCCGAAACCGAAGACCAGGTGTCTCGGATCTTTAAGCTTGCCTCTGAAAAGGGCTTTCCCGTCATCCCAAGGGGGGCCGGGTCGGGAATGACAGGCGGTGCAGTGCCGGTTCAGGGAGGGGTTGTTCTGGTGACCAGCCAGATGAACCGGATCATTGATATCGATGATCAGAATTTCACAGCGACTGTTGAGCCCGGAGTCATTGTGGGGGATCTGCATAAGGCGGTTGAGGCCAAAGGGCTTTTTTACCCGCCGGATCCGGCATCCTCGTCTGTCTGCACCATCGGAGGGAACATCGGTGAGTGTGCCGGCGGTCCCAGAGCGGTAAAATACGGGGTAACCAGGGATTATGTACTGGGCATTCGTGCCGTGCTGCCATCCGGTGAGATTATTAAAACCGGCGTAACAACGGCTAAAGGGGTGGCCGGGTATGATCTGACCCGTCTTATTGTAGGGTCGGAAGGCACCCTTGCATTGGTTACACAAGCCGTGCTCAGGCTTTTACCCAAGCCTGCTGCCGTGAAAACCATGGCTGTCTTTTTTGACCGGATGGATATGGCTGCCAAAACAGTTTCGGCGGTGATGAAACAGGCTGTGGTACCCAGGTGTGTTGAGTACCTGGACAGGCCTTCGCTCGACCTTGTCAGGGACAGGCTCTCTTTCAGCATTCCGCCGGAAACCCGGGCGCTGCTTATCCTGGAGCTGGACGGCTCTCCGGACGTGGTTGAGGATGATGCCGTGCGCATTGAATCCTTTTGCCGGAATCAGGGAGCGTTGGAAGTGATGGTGGCCGGGGACCAGACTGAAGCCGCAACCCTCTGGCAGGCCAGAAAATCCTTATCCCCTGTACTGTATAAAATCGCTCCGCACAAGATCAACGAAGATATCGTGGTTCCTATCTCAAAAATCCCGGATATGGTGGAGGCCATCCGGAAGATCCAGCAGGATTCCGGATTGACCGTTGTCAGCTTCGGCCATGCCGGAGACGGCAATATCCACTGCAATATCATGTACAATAAGCAGGATGCCGTTCAGGCGGAGAAAGCCCATAAGGCCGTTGATGAACTGTTTGACGTTACACTGAAGCTGGGGGGAACGATTACGGGTGAGCATGGGGTGGGAATTACCAAGATGGCCTATCTTCCCAAGGAAATCGGGGCCCTGGAGCTGGATCTCATGAAGGGGATCAAGCAGGTTTTTGATCCCGGCAATATTCTGAACCCGGGGAAGATTTTCAAGTAAGCCGGAAGGTTTACCCAGCCCGGTTTGCCAGTCGGTAGGCCTGATTTGTTATCAATGGGGTTTTACGGAATAATCATTGTAGATGAGCAGTTTTTCAAGGATGTCAACCTTCGGGTGTCTGGTCTGCATTACGCAGCATTTGATTGAAATACCGCAATAGCTGATGCAGAGCCTGTTTTCCTTATCAAATTCACCAAAGCAATCCGGCATATCAAGTGAATCTTGTTTTACATTGTTTTCTTCAAGAACCTGATCCAGTTTTATTTCCATATAGTTCAAATCTCAATTAGGTTTATGCTGTAGTTGTATGCCAAAAGATATCGATGGTCAACTGAAAAACAGCAATTAAAGCATTTGTCATAAAAACGCCCGGATTAAGGCGTCTTACAGTTTGCATTGGTGGTTGTGGTATCAAAAAAAGTGTTCCGGCGGTTATGTCTAAATCATTGCTTCCAGCTTATCAACCAGAGGGGCCAGGCTTTTCTTTTCAAGGGCAGAAACCAGGGAGCCCTGGTTGAGCAGCCAGGGGTTGTCAAAGTCGTTTAAATCTGTCCGGTCCATCTTGTTAAACACATAAAGGGTCGGTATTTTATCAAGATCCATTTTTTTGAGAAGTTTCTCAACCGATTCCTTTTGCTGCATATATCTGGGATTGGAAATATCAATTACATGGAGGATGACGTCTGCCTCGGCCAGCTCTTCCAGGGTGGCATGAAATGCTTCCATCAGTTCCTTTGGCAGGTTCTGTATAAACCCCACCGTATCTGTAATGATCACTTCCTTGTCCCTGGGGAACCGGAGTCGCCTAGAGGAGGGATCCAGGGTGGCAAATAACCTGTTGGCCGCAATGATATTGCTCTGGGTCAGCGTGTTGAGCAGAGTGGATTTTCCTGCATTGGTATATCCCACAATGGAGATAACGGGCAGGTCCCTGCGTCTCCGTTTGGACTTCTGCTGTTTCCGCTGTTTCCGGATCTTGACGATTTCTTTTTTCAGGCGGGTGATGCGGTCACGGACGCGGCGCCGGTTTATTTCAAGTTTTGTTTCCCCGGGGCCTCTTCCACCGATGCCGCCGGTGAGTCTTGACATGGCCGTATTTTTTGTGATCAGTCTGGGTAACAGGTATTCCAGTTGGGCCAGTTCCACCTGGAATTTTCCCTCCCTGGATTTGGCCTGCTTGGCAAAAATATCCAGGATCAGCTGGGTCCGGTCAATCACTTTCATCTCAACAAAATTGGTGATGGACCGGATCTGGGAAGGGGAAAGCTCCCTGTCAAAGACCAGCATGGTGGCATAGTTCTGGATGGCGTTGATGATCAGGCTGGACAATTTGCCTTTTCCCACCACAAACTTGGGGTCTATTTTTTTCCGCCTCTGGATGGCAGAGCCGATCACCTTTATATGGCTGGTTTTGCAAAGCTCGCGGAGTTCATCCATGGATACATGGGCGCTTTGCGGGTGTTCTGTGGTGGCGTTGATGAGGAAGGCATTTTCCCTGCCGCTTTCAGGCCGGTGCTGGCGGTTTTTCCGGGCAAGCTCCGATTCCAGGGCAAGTATCCGGACCTGGCAGTCTATGTCCAGGTCTGATATGGATGCCTGTGGCAGAATCTCATAGGGTTCGGTTTCCGGATCCGGCAGGATATGGCTGGAGTATACCGGGCCGGGTGTGCCCCGGGAGGTGATGCACAATGCCGTGATATAGTCCAGGCGCAGCAGGGCAAGGTCGGTGAGGTCGTCCCTTGTCAGGGCTTCGTCTGTCAGATGGGTATGAACACAGCGGAGCCCTTTAAGCCGCCCGGGGCCTGCCATATAGTCAGAGGTTACCGGGATGACTATCCTGTGGGGTTCACCTGCGATCACGCAGACAATTTTGCCGTTCCGGTCCAGGAGAATCCCGATCTGGCGCCGGATTTCGTGGCTGATTGCCGTCATCTCTTCGGCAGTTTCCGGGGAGAGGATGAACTCAGGCGGAGATTTGTGGGTGTAAAGGTCCTGGATGCGATTGATCTGGGTCTTTCGAAGGCCGTCTGTATTGCCGTAAACTATTCGCTTCATTCAAATCCCTGGTAGGAGTCCGGCGCCAGCTCTTCAAACCGGGTAAACTGACCGTTAAAGACCATATGGGCAGTTCCGATGGCACCGTTTCTGTTTTTGGCTACGATGATTTCCGCAGTTCCCTTTTTTGGATTGTCCGGTTCCTTATTATATACTTCATCCCTGTAGATAAAGGCAATAATATCCGCGTCCTGCTCTATGGCGCCTGATTCCCTTAAATCCGACATCATGGGGCGTTTGTCGGCCCGCTGTTCGAGCATACGGTTGAGCTGGGACAGAGCGATTACGGGAACGTTGAGTTCTTTGGCCAAAGCTTTGAGTGAGCGTGATATCTCAGCGATTTCAAGGTCTCTTCGATCCGATTTAATGGGCGCCTTCATCAGCTGGAGATAGTCGATTACCACCAGGCCGAGTTCCCCGTGTTTCTGGTAAAGTTTTCTGGCTTTGGCTCTGACATCCATGACTGAAATACTTGCGGTGTCGTCAATAAAGATGGGCATTTCATTGAGAATGCCTGCGGCATCTGTGGCATTCTGCCAGTCTTCAGGGCTGATGAACCCGGTCCGCAACCGGTTTGAATCAATACGGGCTTCGGATGTCAGGAGCCGCATGGATAACTGGTCACAGGACATTTCAAGGGAGTATACGGCCACGGGTTTTCTTTCAAGCACCGCCACATTCCGGGCAAGGTTCAGGGCAAAGGCGGTTTTACCCATACTTGGCCGGGCTGCTATAATAATCAGGTCCGACCCCTGGAGGCCGGAGGTGATCTGGTTCAGCCTCGGGTACCCCGTATCAAGCCCTGACAGGCCCCCGTCTTTTCCCTGCTGCTCTTCAAGCTGGTCAATGTTCAGATTGATCAGCTCACTGAGGGACTTGAATGCTCCGCCGGTTTTGCGTTCGGCAATCTGAAAAACCGCTGCTTCCGCCTCATCAAGGATCTCCTTAAAATCCCCCTTGTCTTCAAGACAGCGTTCAATGGTTTTGGATGAAGCGTCAATGAGCTGGCGGAGGGCGGCCTTTCCCTGAATTATCTTTGCATAGTGAACCGCATTGACCGCAACAGGTGCGGCATCGGAGATGGATGCCAAGTAAGCGGCGCCGCCGATACTTTCCAGCTCATCTTTTTCATTGAGGGCGTTGGCCACAGTGACCAGGTCAACCGGTTCCTCTTTGGCCACCAGTTCGATAATGACCCTGAAAATTTTTTTATGGGCACCTTTGTAGAAGTCGTCTGATGTGAGAACCTCCAGAACATCTAACAGGATGTCATTATTGATGAAAATCGCACTGAGCAGGGATTCTTCCGCATCTGTGTCATGGGGCGGGGTTCGGCTGAGCAGGGGATCGTTTTTTATGGACTCTTTTTTGGCCACGTTATCCTTGGGAGTAATAGCTGTCCGCCCGGGACAAGCCCCGGGCGGACAGCTTTATGGTCTGACTATTTTTCTTCTTTTTCTTCGGCAACCACAGTTACTGTGATTTCCGGTTCAA
>JAKSAX010000286.1 GCA_022361395.1 Desulfobacterales bacterium
GATGAACCCCAGCTCGTAGAGGCTGGTCCCGAGGCGCCCGCCGTAGAGGACCTGGTGCTCACCGAGTACACGAGTCCCCCCCAGGAAACCGAGGAAATCACCGTGGTAACGAATCTGGACGCGGATTCCACGTCCAATACCGCGGTCCTGTCCAACGCGTATGCTTACGAAGTCGGAGAATCCACCGCCCTGTCCACGGGCAGCTACGAATACCAGACCACCATCACGGTTTACGATTCCCTGGGGTCTCCCCACGACGTGAGCATCATGTATGACAAAAAGTCCGAGACCGAGTGGGAATACGTTATTGTTTCCAATCCGGAAGAGGATCAGCGGAACCTGGTCCAGGACACCTCCTCCCAGGGGCTTCTGGCCAGGGGGACCATTGAGTTTTCCGAAAGCTCGGGCCAGATTACCCATATGACCATGGAGGAATTTACAGGCCGGGTCGGCAATGTGCAGACCAGCGGGATAAACACTGCCGAGAATGTCCATTTCCAGATAGAGGATTCCCAGTCCATGCCCGTGGACGGATACGGTATTGGAATGGAGTACAACGGGGAACAGTGGGTTCTCAACGAATCCGAACTCCCCGAAGGGTATGAAAATGCCGAAATCGTCTATTCTGACGAACAGACCGTTTACCTGGTCATGGATGCCTCAGATCCCGCAAATACGGAACCGGATCTTAAGATCAAACTGGACCAGCCCGCCATGGCCGGCGATACCATCACATTTGATATTAATGACCCTGAAGATACCCATGTGCAGGATGTCCAGAACCCTGATTACCAGGGGGATGCAGCCAATAACACTTCCATTGAGATCAACAACCCCAATACCATGACCCGGGATGCCCAGGGCTGTTCCATTGTCTGGAATCCGGCCACGGAGGAGTGGCAGTGGAGCAACCCCGAGGAAGCCGCTGATGCCGGTACCCTGGTTACTTCGGACAAGAGTGTTGATATTCAGGATCCCTCGGCCATGACCATGTCCAGCGAAGATGTTACCCTGAGATACGACGGTGCCACAGGGCAGTGGTATTTTAACCAGCCCCTGAAAACCGAGGATTTCACCGGTACAACCGACACTATGGCGCCGGACAATTCTCCGGAACTGGCTGTTGTTGATTCCGGTACCCAGGGGGCCATGCCCACGGCTCCGACCACCCTGACCTGGGACGGCACCCAGTGGACTTCGGACAATCCCGGGGTGGTCATCGATCCTGTGGCAAGCAACGGAAACCAGGTGGTATTCACCACTGACGGGGCAACAGTCCAGTATTCCTTTGACCAGGAACTCACCGGAGCGGAGGCCGGCCAGGCTGTCAGCTTTTCCATTGAGCCCAGCCCCCCCCGGGAATACCCTGACGCCGTGGTGACCGATCCGGGGACCGGGAGTGCCGGAGTTGATTTCGACGGCAACGGCAGCACCGACCTGGCCATAGACCCCGGAACCATACCGGCCGACGGGGATACCATGGTCTTTTCCGTGGACCCGGATGTGCCGCCGAAAGAATATCCCGATGCCACCCTCAAAGGGGATGAAACCCGGGCCGTTATTGACCTGGACGGCTCCGGCAACGAAAACGACAACGAAGATCTTGTGTTTACCTTTGACGACCCCCTGAAGTCGGGAAGCGACACCCACCCGGGGAACGACAACAGTGTCATCACATTTGACATTGAAGGGTCCAGCGCCTGGCGGGAGGTACCTGTGGAAGAAGCAGAGGAAACCGGCCATTACCAGTTTACCGCAGATTTTTTAGGTGGGGAGTACGGGTCCACGGAAACCGATATCTCCTTTGACATAGGCACGGAATACGACGGCAATAATTTTGTTAACGATTCCCTGTCCACCACCCAGTATGCCCGGGCATCGTCCACCACCTACCAGGATTCTGACGGGTATCCCCCCGGAGACCTCATGGATGTGGAGGTATCTTCGGACGGGGTGGTCACGGGCTCATACTCCAACGGCCAGCAAATCCCGCTGTTCCGCGTCGCCCTGGCGGATTTCAGCAACGAGGACGGACTGCACAGCGAGGGCGGGAACCTGTATTCGTCCACCAACGAAAGCGGCCCGGCCATTACCAACAAGCCCGGGGAAAACGGCCTGGGGATGATCGCCCCCTATACCCTTGAAATGTCCAATGTGGATATTTCTGAAGAGTTTGTGGACATGATCGCCCTGCAGCGGGCCTTTGAGGCCAATGCAAAGATAATCAGCACTGTGGATGAAATGATGTCCACAGTTATCCAGATGAAGCGGTAGCGCCATGGCTATGACACCTATACAGGCGGACATCGATAAAATGATATCCCTCCACAAAAAACTGTCCGCAGTTCTGGATGATGAGTGGCGTGCGGCCGAGGCATTCAGGATCCGGGATTTGGCCGGAGCGGTCCGCAAAAAAGAGGGGTATATCAGATCCCTGCGTCCGTTAACGGCCTCTGCCAACTCGTATATGGCCCAGGGAAGCTCTCCGGATAAAGACCGATCCGGTAACGATTCGGCCAGGGCCGCAGTTTACAATGCCCTGGCCGAGCATAATCAAATTCTGATGGAAAAGGCCCGGCGCAACATCCGCCGGATCAGGCAAATCCGGGACCGGCTGGACCACACGGCACGGTATACCGGCCTTTTTCCGGGGAGAAAAAAATGACCGGCCTGAACACCACCCTGAATACCGCAGGCTCTGCGCTGTCTGCCCAGCAATCTGCCATCAGTGTCACCAGCCAGAATATTGCCAATGTGGACAACCCTGATTACAGTCTGCAAACTGCGGAATGTTCCGCCTCAACCCCGGTGGAGAGTTCCGGAATCACTTATGGTACCGGGGTCCAGGTGGACGGAGTCAACCAGAACGTCAACCAGCAGGTGGAAAACCATTTAACCCGGGAGAAGTCTGCCCAGGCCGCCCTGGAAACCCAGTTGCTCTATATGAAGACCATTGAAGATATTTTCGACGAGAGTACGGGCACCGGATTGAATGCGGCCATGGACAGCTATTGGAACGCCTGGGAGGATTTAAGCAACGATCCGGCCAACCCGGCCCTCCAGGCCATGGTTTACGATCAGGGAACGGTTCTGTCCCAGCAGTTCAACGCCATTGATGCCCAATTGGAGCAGATGACCCATGATCTGAACCGTGAAATCCGGTCCGATGTTCAAGAGGTCAATGCGGTCACCGCTGAAATTGCAGCCCTGAACCAAGAGATTCTTGCGGCAGAGGCTGCCGGCAATAATGCCAACGATCTCAAGGACCAGCGCAACGCCCTGGTGGATGACCTCGGGGAACTCA
>JAKSAX010000273.1 GCA_022361395.1 Desulfobacterales bacterium
CTTGGCGCCGTAGCTGCCCATGAGGGCGTTGATGATATAAATGGAGCGGCAGACGTAAAAGGAATCCTTGTACCGGGCAGCCATCCAGCCGGGATGCCAGATCACAGAGGGGGCGGCCGCAGCCAGCTCTTCCACAAAACTGCGGAGCACTGATGCCTCAATACCGGTCTCTTCCTCTGCCCATTCCGGGGTGTAGGGAATGACAAACTGCTCAAGCTCCTTAAGACCGTCCACATAGGTGTCCACAAAGCGTTTGTCATAAAGGCGCTTGTTAATGATCTCATGGATCACGGCCAGGTTAAAGGCGTAATCCGTGCCGGGCTTGATCTTCATGAACCGGCTTGCCTTGGCTGCTGATATATTGGAGCGGATGTCAATGACGGAAAGCTTGCACCCGTTTTCCATGGCATCCATGAGGTTGTTCACCTCCTGGACATTGACCGCTTCAAAAATATTGCGGAGCTGGAGTACCACATGCTTGCAGTTCTTGAAATCATAGGCCACGGCCTTGCGGCCCATTCCGGTGAGGGAAAGGGCGGAGTGCTGGACGTTCCGTGCACAGGAGGAGTCGTGGTTGTTGTAATTGGGGGTGCCGATACCTTTCAGGAAGGCCCGGTGCATGTCCCTGAACGGGCCGCCGCGGTCGGTGAAGGATATGGCCTTTGCCCCGTATTCATCCTTGATTTTGTTCAGCTTATCGGCCACATAATCAAAGGCTTCATCCCAGGTGGCCTTGCGCCACTTGCCTTCCCCGCGTTCGCCCTCACGGATCAGGGGGGTCTGGGGCCGCTCATTGTCGTGCAGCAGGGCTGTACCGGCTGCGCCCCTGGGACAGACCGCCCCTTTCATGGCCGGGACATGGGGATTTCCCCCGATAAAGGCGACCTGGCTGTTTTCAACTTCAACATTGATGGGGCAGCGCACGGTGCACATGCCGCAAACACTGAACACAGAACTTTTTGACATATTTACTCTCCTTTGGGAGTTCTATTTTCCGGAACCGCCCGGCGGGTCTGCCCGGAATTCCTGTACATTTTAAATTTATGGCCTCAATCTATAGCCATAACTATGCCAGGAAAGCTCAGAGGAGGGGAGAAGGCAGGATACACATGAATTAACAGGCTGAATTTAAAGATAAATCTGAATGTAAAATTTAATATTTACCGGTTTTCACCGTCCCCCTGAAATACCTGACGGCACCTTGTCCGGATCCTCCCGGTTTCCCCCTGCACAGGGGCAGCCCCTGGTAATAAAAGGCTCCCGGACATTTCAGCACCTTGCAATAAAATATTGGCAGCGCAATATTTTTATTGCACTGCCAATGCTGATCTTATCAACCGCCTCCTTAAATCTTCTGCTCAACTCCCTGGAAACAGGGAAGACAGAGCTGCTCCCCGTCAAAGAGACGGATCCTGGACTCCATGGTAGGCTCCCCGCACCGGTCACAGGCAATGCTTTTGAGAATCCTGGCAGGCCTTACCGGCGGGGCGTCAATGTCCCGGGTCTCAAAGAGATCTGAAAGATCTGCATCCAGGAGCATCCGGATGCGTTCCTCTTTTTCCAGGCCCTCACCTTTGCCCTTGTCCAGGAAAAGGGCCCTGAAGCCCTCACCCGTATCCCGATTGAAAAAGGTAAAGGCGGACTTGCCGAAATCCCTGTGAACCAGGTTGCCTTTTCCCAGCGAACACCCGGTGAGGAACTGGATGGCATCCACCCCGCACATATCTGTCTCCGTCACACAGAGACTGTTGGCGGTTTTGTGGATACCGAGCCTTTGCCTGGCCAGCTCCGCCACCCGGATCCCGATGGTCAGGCCGGGGCAGTTATGGCCGTGGAAATCAATGGTTGCCTCAATGGTATCTTTATCCAAAGAACATGACATGCTATGCCTCCTTTATATCTGCGGTTTATGCTGCGTTTTTCCTGTCAGCCGTACTCACGGGAATCACCATGGGATATCCGTTATGGGTGATGATCTCCACCTTGATCCCGTAAACCCTGCCCACCAGGTCCGGGGAAATGTCGCGGATCTTTCCGGCCCCGAATACCCGGTGGTCCTTCAAACATATATATTGATCCGCATACCGCAAGGCGGCATTCAGATCGTGAATGGTCATGACCACCCCTATGTTGTGTGATAATGCGATGTCCCTGACCAGTTCCAGGATCTCTGTCTGGTTTTTCAGATCCAGGCTGGACGTGGGTTCGTCCATGAGCAACAGGTCCGTCTCCTGGACCAGGGCGCGGGCAATGGCCACCTTCTGGAGTTCGCCGCCGGACAGCCGGTCAAGGTATTTTAATGCCAGCCCGGTCAGGTTGAGCCTGGCCAGGACGGCATCGGTCTTTCTGAAATCCTCTTTACCCGGCCGGAATCCCAGATGGGGCGTCCGCCCCATGAGCACGGCATCAAATACGGTAATCCGGCCGCCCCTGTTATTCTGGGCCACATAGGCCATCTCTTTTGAAATCTCGCGGACCCGCATCTGCCTGACAGACCGGCCCCTGACCATGACCGTTCCTGTCCCGGGGGCAAAAATCCGGTTGATACATTTAAGCAGGGTGGTCTTTCCCGCCCCGTTCCGCCCCAGAATCACCAGGATCTCACCTCTTTCCACAGAAAATCCGATATCTTCGAGTACGGCATCACCACCATAGGCAAACCCTAAGTCCCTGACTTCAAGCATCACCGCCCTCCTTTGACAATCAGATAAATAAAAACAGGCGCCCCCAGAAAAGAGGTAAAAATGGATACGGGCAGGACATGGGGCAGCAGGACAAGCCTGGCCGCAATATCGGCGCAAAGCAGAACAAGGCCGCCGGCCGCCATGCTGGCAGGCAGAAGAAAGCCATGGCCTTCACCCAGGATCCGGCGGACAATATGGGGGGCCACAAGCCCGATAAAGCTGATGATACCCACAAAGGAGATAATCACGGCCGCGGCAAGGGAGGCGGCCATCATTCCGGCCAGCCTCACCTGCTTTACCCGCACCCCCAGCCCGTGGGCTGTCTCGTCCCCCATGCCCATGGCATCATAAGCCCGGGTGTTTGCCAGGAAAAAAACAAGGATGGAAAGCGTGGCCGTTCCCAGTATCCGGAGGTCTGTCCAGTCTGCCCTGGCAAGATCGCCGAATGTCCAGAATACCATGGCTGCCAGCTGGACATCATCGGCAAAGAACTGGAGCAGCATGGTACCGGCAGTAAACAGAGAGCCCAGGGCAACACCGGTGAGCACCAGGACCTGGGGGGATGCCCCCTGCCGCCCGGCAATAAAAATAATGATACAGGCAGTGGCCGTGGCAAAACAAAAGGCTGCGCCCACGGTTACCATGGAATACGGGATATTCAGGGCCCCGGCAGAGCTGCCGGCCATTACCCCGGACCCAAATACCATGACGGAAAGGGCTGCCCCGAACGCAGCCGCATGGGAGATCCCAAGGGTAAAAGGCGAGGCCAGGGGGTTTCTCAATACAGACTGCATCACGGCCCCCGAGCATGCCAGCCCGGCCCCGGCAACCACTGCGGTCAGCGCCTGGGGCAGACGGATCTGCCGGATGATCAGCTCAATCCGCCGCTCCCCTTCTCCGGGCAGAAGGAGCTGAAGGATCTCAGCCGGGCTGATATAAACGGAACCGAAACCGACGGCCGCAATAAAGCAGATGAGGAGCACCAGGAACAATCCCAGGACAACCCATTGTTTTTTCCTCAGGTACCCTGAATATGAAAGGGGAATCGTCCCATTGTCAATATGCATGGTCCCCCCTATTCCGAAACCCTTATCCGGGTAAAGGCCTTTTGCCGAAACAGGTTGTTCATCTGATCAAAAACAGGGGTTCCAAGCAAAAAGGTGTAGATCTCGTCAGCCTTTTTCCCCGGATCAATATCTTTAAACCGGTCCGGATACAGCACGGTTCCGATATACCAGGCATCGGCCAGAACCGATCCGAAATTCACGGTATACCAGTTATAGGGCAGAAGGCCGTAAACCTTGTCCTGTTCAACAGCAGTTAATGCACGGTATACCGGATCGGTCTTCAGTTCGTACAGGCCGCTGTGCCCCTCTTCCATCTGAAATGTGGACAGGTCCAGGAACAGCACCCCGGGATCTGCCATAAGTATTTTCTCCTTTGATAAAATGGTGTGGCGGATCTCCTTGTCCGGCGGCAGCCCCTGCCCTGCGATATTGACGGCATTCACAAATTCAAAGGGCGGATAAAAGGGTTCTGTGGACCGGAATCCGTGGGGCCCCTTAAAGGCAATGCCCCCCACAAAGCAGTTCTTTTTCTCTGTTTCTCCCCTGGTCCGGCCTGCCAGGCCCTTGATTTCCCGGTTAAAAAATTCAATTACCGCCCGGGCCCGGTCTTCTTTTCCCAATACCTGTCCCATAAGGACAAGGCTTTCAAACAATCTGGCCCGTTTCCTGCCAAGGTCCCCGTAATCTATAACGACCACAGGGATCCCGGTTTTTGCCTGGAGTTCAGCCGGATCATATCCCAGCCCGGCAAAGGTTTTAAAAATCACCTGGGGGGAGGGATCAAGCCCCAGGATTTTCTCAGGATCATCCTGCCCCCGGAACCCGCCGAACACCGGGAGGTCCCGGTACGAAGGATTGGCCAGGGCATAGGGTCTGGCATCGAATTTTTTCATCCGGATTTCAATATCATCCACGGCCACCACCTTGTCCCGGGCGCCGAGGTAACTTATCAGGCGCAGGCACCCCGGACCGGAACAGATTATCCGATCAACCTTATCAGGCAGGGCCAGAGACCTTCCGGTGCTATCTGTAACCATTTGGCCCGCAAAACTTGCCCCTGTAAAAATCATTAATGAAAAACCTGCCAGAACCGCCGCCCAGATCCGTTTTCTCTTTCCCATCACAACTCCCCGAAAATAAAAAAGCCACAAAGGTGACACCCTGAAAGTATCAGGAATGTTCAGCCTCCGTGGCTTTGATTGTTTTATATTCTGCGCTTATTTACGCTTTTTCAGTTTTTGCCTTCTGGCAAGATTACCTCCAGTCAATAGTTTAAATTTCAGGCTTTGTCAAGCAGGCGATAACCAGGAAAATCCCAGCTTCTTGTACCAAATGCATTTTTTTGATACCTATAGAAAGTGTCACAGACTTTTTCTTTCTGAAGTCTGTGTTCAGATCTGTCACCCTATTCAGGAAAGGCGATTCGTCATGAAAAAACTGATTCTTTTATTATTATTCATCCCCCTGTTTTCCTGTACCACAACCGCCTCCTTTGACCGGGCGGTTGATGATGCATCCGTGGTTGAGCCCAAAGATGTGTACACCCGTCTGGTTCCCGTCCGGAAGGACAATCCGGACCTGATCTGGAACAGGGACGGGACCCGGGTCCTGGTGGTCATGTGGAAAAGCCGGGACAGTTATAACCGGTTTTACAAAGGCCGTACCCACACCGACCCGTCACAGGATTATGTCACCTGGGTGACCACGGCGCCCCAGGTCCGGGAGTTCGGGAAGCGCTTTCTTGGCTCAAATCCGGGAAAGGACCTGCCTGCCCTTGAACTGAGGCTCAAGCAATACCTGGGATTAAAACCGGAGTGGACCTATGACCTGTTTATTGAACTCTGGGTGGATCCGGAGGATATGTTCCGGCCCTGCGTGGACCCCGGGATTGATGATGACAGGTGCAATATAGAGTTCTCAGATCCGGTGCCGGAGGTTGATAATATTTCCTGCTATCCCTGTTTTTATAAAAATCTCTACTTTCAGGATTTCCGCACCCGTCCGGGTATCCCGTGGACCGGCATGGGGTATACCTATGACTGGGGCAACCCTGAACACCACTTTGGGGCCAGTGAGTTTATCCTGGTGCCGGGAGCTGCCTACGAAATCCGCCAGGTAAAGGAGACCCTGAACTATTTTACGGACAGATCAGAACCCTGAAATCAGCCCCACACCTGAAACGGCAAAGATAACACCTGCGTATTGTATCCTCCTGAGTTTTTCCCGGATGATGACGGTGCTGAGAAGCACGGTTACCGCCGGATACAGGCTGCTGATCACCGCCACGATGCTGAGCATGCCTGACCGGGTCGCCAGGGCAAAGGAAAAGGCGGCCAGGGTATCCATGCACCCCATGAAGAGGATTATGTACAGGTGGCCTTTCAGGGTGGTGAAGAGAGGGCGGCCGGCGCCCCTTGTCTTATAAACCAGTACAACAGGAACCAGGAGGATAAAGGTGGTGGTCCGCATGATCATTGATGCCCAGAGCGGATCTGTTTCACAGGCCCTGTCCATGAGGATGAAGTAGAACCCGATACAGACAGCCGCACCCAGGGCATGCCCTATCCCGTTTGTCCATCTGACCTTGTCTTTGCTTTTTTCCATGGCAGCCATCATGGTTCCGGCCAGTGCCATGACCATTCCGCCCAGGGCCGGACCGGACAGGGTATCCCCGTTGACCATTCCCCAGATCACCGGCAGGATCACCCCGGTGGCACTGACCGGGGCAAGGACAGCCATGGTGCCGATGGCAAGGCTCCGGTAGAGCAGGTACATGGATACGATCCCCGTCACCCCGGCAGGCACCGCCCAAACCAGGCCTGGATCATTAAAAAACGGCCTGCCCGACACCACCAGGACAGCAGAGAGAAGGGATACACCAACCCCGTTTGAAATAAGCAAAACCGTCAATGTTGACAGGTCCCGGCTCTTATAACCCCCGATAAAATCCGCAATTCCCCAGCCCAGGCAGGCAGCCATGGCAAACCCGATTGACATAGATATTCTCCTGATGTTGTTTTTTTCTTGCCATCAGGATAGCCCCGGTATATTAATTAGTAAAATTAATCCTTTTTATTTATTGGATAACTATAAATTATGTATCCGGATCTGAACCGCTTAAAGGTGTTCTACTTTGTCTATGAATCCGGCAGCATTATCAAGGCTGCGGAAAAACTCCATATTTCCCAGCCTGCCGTAAGCCAGCAGATCAAAAAGCTTGAAACAGAGATCAGGGCCCCCCTGTTTACACGGCTCCACAAACGGATTGTTCCCACCAGCGCCGCCCACAGGCTGTTCGGAACCGTGAGCCCTTTCCTGGAAAAACTGGCCTGCGAAATTGATAATATTTCAACCCCCATGGACCGGCCTTACGGGAACCTGAATATAGGTGCACCCATTATTTTCGGGACAACCTACCTGCCCCGGATCTGCCACGAATTCCGTACAAGATACCCGGATGTCAGTTTCAGGGTGAAATTCGGGGAGTCTGACGTATTGATGGATATGCTGAACAGAGGTAACCTGGATCTGGCATTGATCGATTTTTTTTCACCCTATGATCAGCTTCCGGGCAAACCGGACCTGTACAGGATCGACGCCCTGATGCAGGAACATTTTGTTCTCACCTGCTCCCGGGACTATTATGAAAACAGGGTAGGGCAGGATATTTCATTTGAGAATCTCATCCGGCAGGACTATTTAACCGATGAAAATGATCCCATGATTTTAAGGCATTGGTTCTGGTTTTATTTTAACAGGGCAATTCCCGACCTGAACATTGTCATGGCCATTGAGGCCCACCAGGCATTAATGGCCTGCATCCGCAAGGGAATGGGCATGGCCATAAGCTCCCACCATCTCTTTGCCCAGGACATTGAACAGGGAGAGATCATTTCCATTTTCCCTAAACGGGAAAAACTGATCAACACCATATCCATGGTCTCCTTGCGGGCCGGTCTACCCACGGTGGCCCAAAAGGCCTTTGAAATCTTTTTAAAGGAGAGGGTAGGTTCAGTGACCTGATCAGCCCCTGTGAACGGCCTGGTCCCTGATGATGACATCGGCGGGATCTTTTTTCAGCACCAGCTGATTTATCTTCCGGATCAGCACCTGGCTGTCCACCGGCTTGGTTGTATACTCATCCATTCCCGCAGCCAGGCATTTATCCATATCACCGGTCATGGCATGGGCGGTAAGGGCAATGATGGGGACCCCGGGATCAAAGCGTCCAGGGTCTGCCGCCCGTATCTGCCTGGCGCATTCATACCCGTCCATCACCGGCATCTGTACATCCATGATCACCAGGTCAAAGCACTCTTTTTCAAGGCGTTCAAGAGCCAGGCAGCCGTCGCCGGCAGCCTGGCTGGCAAACCCGGCCTTATCCAGGATTTTCTCCAGGACCTTCCGGTTTACGGGGTGGTCTTCCACCACCAGGATATTTACACCCTGCTGCCTGGACTCAACCATGCTGTGCCGGGTCAGCAATTCTTCATTTGAACCGGATTGTTTTTTTCCGCCGGTCCTGCTGAACACCGTGACGATGGCCTCAAACAGCTGGGAACGGCGAATGGGTTTTGGCAGGTAGGCATCAAATCCTATTTTTTTCATGGCTGCGGCTTCCCCCCTGAGGCCCTGGGAGGTAAGCATGATCAGCTTAATCTCTTTTGTCAGGGGATCGGCCTTCAGGGCTTTTCCCACCCCTGCCCCGTCAAGGCCCGGCATCTGGAAATCCGTGATCACCATATCAAAGGGCAGGTTGGTTTTGGCCATCATCGTACAGATCTGGATGCCGTGGCTGCCGTCCGTGGCAGTTTCAACCTCAAATCCCCATCTGGTCAGAAACCCTTTTAGAACGTCCAAGTTCAGGAGGTTGTCGTCAATGATCAGAATCCGCTTTCCCTTAAGCGCAGCCGGCGGTTTCCTGACCTGCTCCCTCACCCCCTGCTGGCGTTTGAATTTCAGGAAAAAACTGAATTCAGACCCCACGCCCTTCCGGCTTTTCACCTGAATATCGCCGCCCATGAGATCGCAGAGCTGCTTTGAGATGGCAAGCCCGAGTCCGGTGCCCCCGTATTTCCGGGTGATGGAGGTGTCCACCTGATGAAAAGACTGGAACAGGGCCTCGCATTCGGTCCGGTTCATCCCGATACCGGTATCCCGGATTGAAAATCTTATATCTGCCTGACCGGCTGTTTCCCTGATCAGGGATACCACAAGGCTGATCTCCCCGCCCTTGTCCGTAAACTTGACCGCGTTTCCAAGGAGATTCATCAGGATCTGGCGCACCCGCCCCGGGTCACCGATGAGCAGTGAAGAGACATCATCCTCGATTATACAGGTCAGTTCAAGCCCTTTTTCATTACACCGCAATGCCATGAGGTCCAGGGTTTCCTCGATCAGATTTCTCAGGTTGAAATCAATTTCCTCTATATCAAGCTTACCTGCCTCAATCTTTGAAAAATCCAGAATATCATTTAAAATGGTCAGCAGGGTTTCCGCACTCTGTTTAATGATATCCAGCCCGCTTCTGGTTTCAGGGGCAAGGGGCTCATCCAGGAGAATATTGGTCATTCCGATGACCCCGTTCATGGGCGTCCGGATCTCATGGCTCATATTTGCCAGAAAGCTGCTCTTGGCCTTGCTCGCCGCCTCTGCCGCCTCGGTCATGGAAAAAGCGTGGTCAATGGCCTGCTGGAGGTTTCGGTTCAGGGACTCAAGTTCCTCGGTCCGGTTCTTCAACTCCTTGTTCAGGCTCTGGATCCGATTTTCCGACAGCCGCTGCCGGGTGACATCCCTGAGGATGACAAAGGTACCTGTGGTCTCCTGCTCCTTATTTTTAAAGACGCCGCATGACAGCTCCACATCCAGGTATTCCCCTGCTTTTGTCAGGCGCCGGGTCCGAAGTTCCACCTGGCCGTTTTCCAGGAGCCTTGCAATGGCATCCATGGTTTCAACCTGGTTTTTTTCAGGAACAAAATCCAGGCGGCTGCCGGCCACTTCATCCAGGGTCCATCCGAACACCCGGGTAAAGGCCGAGTTCAGATAGACCACTTCCCCGTTTAAATTATAAATAACAATGGGATTGGGAGAGGCTTCCAGGACGGAATTCAAATCAGACCGGATCCCCTTAAGCAATACGATTTCAGCCCTGGCCGCAGCAAGCTCCTCTTCTAAACCGCCACCCCCTGTTTTAAGTTCGGTAACCCGGTTGGTTTCTGGCAATTTCGCCTCCTTTGGCGGAAAATATCTGTCCTTGGAATCAGGTTACTATATCACGAAAACCAGGGCCATGCCACCCGGTGCGACCGCTGCATCCACCAGTGGCCTGCACCTGTTTAATACCTGCAAAGGCCTGGCAGGTATTTTGACAGAATGGCCTTTTGGGTCCTGCTCCGTTCCGGGAGGGTATATTGACCGCACCGCCTTTTTATTTCATGTTCAGCACCGGGATCCACGCCGTCACCTGAAGAGGAATAACCGGGGACAATTCCCCTTTTATCGAAAATTTTCGTTATTCTCTGTTCTTTCCTGTAAATGCCCACATCCCCTATGGTCAAAAAACTTCCGGCATCAAGGGACCCGGCAAGTTTATCCTTAAGAAGTGGATCAAAATCCGTGGACAGGCCCCCCAGCAGCCGGTTGCAGCTGATCATCAACTCTTCGTCAAATATGAGCTTATTAAAACTTCCCCCTGCAAATGCGGCCATATGCCCGGGGTAACACCAGACCTCGTTTACATCGGTAATAGAGAAGGGCGCCATTGCCGTTAAACAGGATTCAAAACCGCCCTGGTAATTATTCCGGATCCCGTCGGAAAAACATCCGCAAAGCCCGCAATCCATGCCAAGATGGCGGCACACCTCGTAAAACATAACCTGGACATGAAGGTATTCCGGACTGCCGTAACAAGGCTGCATTGTCCTCATATCGGTCATCGTGGAAAAACTGGAAAAGCCCACCTTCGTACCCGGCTTTAAGAGCTGTACATAAACAGCCCCTGCCAGGGCAACGGCAAGGTCATGAATGACGATGCCGGTCAGGCTTTCCGGTCCGGTCATAAAGGACAGGGTACAGGGAAAGATGGTAATACCCTGGTCCTCTTCAGCCAGAACGGTCAGATTAATCAGGCCGTCTTCGTCATAGGCCAGGGGTGAAATGGGACAGATCCCCTGCCCCATTACCGGGTCCTTATCGCTGCCCTTTATCTCTTTAATCAGCTGAACCGCCCTTTTCGCACTGGTATAGACATCCCCGTTTTCCGTATTGGACTTTGTGGCGCAGAAGCCGAGGTTCGGAAATTTATCAGAGTATTTCAAGAGCATAGCGATCTGGGCGAGGAAGGGGTCGTCACTGTCGATGCCTTCGGGATCCACGACGCCGGGATTCACGGATTCGTAAAGCCCGGAGGTTTCGGCAAGCTGATACATCTTAACGACATCCTCAATGGTGCCGCGCCTGCCCTCCCCGGTTTTATCATCTATGATTGTCGGCGAATTTGAAAAGGGGGATGCGGCCACAAGCCGTTTCCTGCCTGCCGGTCCGGAGTCACACTTTGGCATCAGGGCCAGGGCTGCCTCCACCAGGGATGCAGGGAAACATACCTGCTTCCCCTTAATTTCCGCCCCGTGTTTTTGAAGAAGATCCCTGGCTTCTGCCAGGCCAAACCCCACACCGATTGTCGACAGGATATCCACGGCAGATTCATGGATGCGTTCAATGGTCTCTTTGTCCAATAATTGCGGCATTGGCACCCCTTCTTTTTTTTGACGAATGGATTTTACATTTCACATAGTATTCATTATGTGAAATTTTGTAAAGCCGTTTTTGAACCTGCCGAGGACGGGGGTGAAAATTTCCATGCTGCCATATAATGACCAGGGGGAAGATAACAACACTCTTCCCCCTGGTCATTCTTTTTGCTTCACACCGCCTGCCTGCAAAAAAACTTAAAACATCGAGTCTTTTACAAAACAGAACGTGAATTAATTTTTACGCGTTCCCTGTAGATTAAAAGACAGGCTAAAAGTCTTTAAAATCCTCATCTTCATCAAAGGGAATTACCTGGTCCGGCCGGACCTCCTTGGAATCATGGGGCAGTACCTGCCTGGACCTGGACGAACTGCCTGCCGTGCCTGAGGTAACGGCTTTAACAGGATGATTACCGGAGAACTCACTGCCCCGGCTCTTTTTTCCGGTGACCAGCATGACAAGCTCATCAACGTACTCTTTGAGCTGTTCTGCCTGGGCACTCATCTCTTCCGATGCTGAGGCGGATTCCTCTGCGTTTGCCGCATTTTGCTGGACCACCCTGTCCATCTCCGTGATTGCCGTGTTTACCTGCTCAATACCGTTGGACTGTTCACTGGAGGCAGCGGAGATTTCAGATACCAGGTTACCGACTTCAGACGAACTCTTGGCGACCTGGCCAAACGCCTCATTGGTGGAGGCAACCAGTTCGGAACCATCACTGACTTTCTTAACCGTGCCCTCAATGAGTTCGGCGGTATCCTTGGCCGCATCCGCAGCCCTCATGGCAAGGTTCCTGACCTCATCAGCCACCACGGCAAAACCGGCACCGGCTTCCCCTGCACGTGCCGCTTCCACGGCAGCGTTCAGTGCCAGCAAGTTGGTCTGAAAGGCGATCTCGTCTATGGTTTTAATGATCTTTGAGGTCTCTTCACTTGCCTTTGATATATCTGCCATGGAGTGGGTCAGATCATCCATGGAACTATTGGCTGAGGAGACAATCCTGTTTGCCTCTTTCATCAATCCGTCGGCATTGTTTGCATTTTCAGCGTTTTTCTTTGTCATCGAGGCCATCTCTTCCATGGAGGAGGAAGTCTCCTCTATGGATGCAGCCTGCTGGGATGCCCCTTCCGCCATAGACTGGCTTGAAGACGAGACCTGTCCGGAAGCCGAGGCAACCTGATTTGCCCCTTCATTCAGCCCGGAGATGATCCTGTTGACCGGACCGGTTATGCTCCGGGTGATGAAAAAGGCCACAATCACACCCACGGCAAGGGCTGCGATGAGCCCTATTATCATAATGGTTGAGGCCGCAGACAGGGCGTCCACAGCACTTGTTGCAATTCTGTCGGTGGCTTCCATGCCTGCATTGGCCGTCACCTTGCATGCGTTGATAAGCGCCTTACCTGCATCATTCCGCTTATTGCCCAGTTCCTGCAGTTTAATCCAGTTGGCAAGGAAATCTGTCATGGCCTGTTTATAGGAATCCCCGGCGGCTTTTACCTCCTCAATCCGTTTCAGATCTTCAGGAAGCCGGGTGATCTTCCTGAGCGCCGTAAATTTTTCCTCGATCTTCGGGAAATTATTCAATGCATCCTCCATCACCCGCGGGTTCCTCAGGGCCTGTGACTTGAATGCACCGATCCGTGTATCATTTCCTAAATTAACAATATTATTGACAAGGGTTATTTTTTCATTTCTTTCCAGCATATCCCTGGTCAGTTTTGCCTGCTGCCCTTCAAGGAATTCATCACAGTTGAATACATAGACGGCAGCATTCTTATCCATCTCTTTACGATATTTATCCAAAAGATAGGTATCGGCGAGTTGTCCTTTCTTAAACTGGATCAGAAACTGTTTCATTGCATTCTGATATTTTTCCGCCGCAGCCTGGGTTGCGTCAATCCGCTGGATATCTTCTTTATCACGGGTTATCTTTTTAAGATCGTTCAGCGGTTCTGCAATGCCGTCAAGTTCTTCAATCGCTTTTTCCAGAAGGACGGGATCATTCAGGGCCTGGGCTTTAAAATTGGTTACCCGTGCGGCCGAACCCAGTTCGACAAGATGGGAGACAATCTCGATTTTACGCTGGCGCTCCCCGAGATCCACCCTGAATTTTTCATTCTGGCCGTTCAGGAACGCTGCTGAATTCTGCATGTATTTTACCGCGGAAGCGTCAAGAATCTTTCTGTTTTCGGCAAGTTTCGCATTGGTTTCAACTGTCTGCTGAATCAATCCCTTATAATCATTCACCGCCTTTTCCGCTACCTGGATCTGGCCCTTTAATTTTTTCAGATTCGGCGATTTTTCTTCAAGGTCACGCGCCTTTTGCAAGGCGGTTTCAACGGCAGCCAGTTCAACCCTGGCCTGTTCATAGAACTTTGCATCCTCTGTAAACCCGTATCCTCTCATTTCATACATCACCCGGTTGGCTGCCCCCCGGAGTTCCACTGCCACGTCAACCTCTGGCACAAACTCCTGCGCCAGCATCGTACTCTGGGTTTCAACACCTCCCATCCGCCAGATAGCCATTAATCCCAAAGCACCGGCGATGATAATCAAAAGTGCAAATCCCAGTGAAATTTTCACTCCTAAACTTAAATTCTTCATTTGCCCCTCCTGTCCGTTTAACCCGTTAATCTGATATTTTAAAAACCTCTATGAGACCTGTTCCAATTCCGCAATTTGCTCCGTTGCCAAAACACGGTCAATATTTAAAAGAATTTTGACCCCTCCCTCTGTCTTTGCCATACCAAGGATATACCGGGTGTCCAACTGGGTGCCAAAGGTGGGAGGCTCTTCGATTTTATCTTCTTTGATATTCAAGACTTCCGAAACAGCGTCCACCACTATCCCGGTTAAAACTGTCGCAGATTCAGCATCAATTTCCACGACAATGATACATGTCCGCTCATTGTAGGGGATCGGTTTCATATTAAACCTGGCCCTCAGGTCAATCACGGGGATGACCTTTCCCCTGAGATTGATAATCCCCTTTACAAAATCAGGGGTCCGGGGAACAGAGGTGATGGGCATCATGCCTATGATCTCTTTTACCTTAAGAATACCGATCCCGTATTCTTCGTTATCAAGGGTAAATGTCAGGTATTTTCCGGTCTTGATGGTAGTGGCCCTGATGGCCTGATCAATGGTCCTCGCAGAATCATCCATGATAATCCTCCTTTTAGAAAATTTGCTTTAAACTATGGTTTTGGATCATTTTTTCCAGTACCAGAAGCACGTCCTTAAAATCCCTTATCCCGTAACTGATATACCGGGGGTAAAGCTTGAGCCCCTTGCTGACCAGATCCCTGTTCTGGTCAGGCAGGATGAGTATAAGCGGACATCCCCAAAGCAGGTTCTTCAGGGCGAGAAACCGGTTCAGTTCATATTCGGCACTTGCAAGGATGATGAATATTCTGTAAACGGAGTCAAACCGAAGGAGCTCAGCCTGGAATTTTTTAATGGTGGTATGCAGGTTAATCCGGTTTCCGGGTATCAGAGCTGTTATGGATGAGAAAGCCTGCTCACCTGACATTTTACTTCCCGTATACAGGACAATTTCCACATCTTTAACGGTTTTGTCAATGCATTTTCTATCCCTGTCTTTTTTTGTAAGGAGGCTCATAGGAAAAATTCCGGCTTTTGATAATTTTTATTCGTATCCTGTTTCAGGACGCACCTGTACATTTATTTGACGAAATATTTCGCCGCAATACTCTGTAAGGGAGTGCACAAAACCTGATTCACGTTCTGTTTTGCAAAACGCCCTGTTTTTTAAGGGCCTTAGCAAACACGCATTCCCTAAGGGCAAGTTTTAAACACGGTCCTATTGCTTAATCAATCGGCTCTCCATATGCTCCAATATCGATTTCAAATTAGCCGTCTCTATGGGTTTTTCCATATAGTATATTATCCCGAGAGACCTGATTTCCTTTTCCAGTTCCCTGGAACTCTGTCCAGTCATGGTAATAATATCAATGCCGGGTTTTATACGTTTAACCTCCGGAATCAATTCAATCGCAGTTGTCTCTTCCAGGTAAATGTCCAGCAGGATGAGATCAATCCGGCAGGTGGAAATTATCTTTATTGCCTCACGGGAATTCTGCGCAGACCTGACGCCATATCCCCATCTGGTTATCTGTTTGACAAGCACTCCGGTAATACTGGGCTCGTCATCAATTATCAGTAACTCCATTGTTCCCCTTTACCCGGTTTAATAATTCCACGTAATATCAAAACACTGCAAGCATGGTGCCAAACCCTATTGTGGCAAACCCCTTGAAATAACTGTCTTTTTAAATACAAATCCAATCTATTCCCTGGCCGGTAATGTATCAGTCTCGATACACGGATTTTATCCGCAGCATTGTAACAGGCTGTAATAAAATTAAATACAGGCAAATGTATCAGATACATTACCTATGTATCACATTTAATCCATATTTATTCATTTTTCTGAACAGGGTGTTTCGTGTAATGCCGAGTTTTTCAGACACCTTTATCCGGTGCCAGTTATACGCCCTTAAGGTGCGTAAAATTATTTTCTTTTCATGGTTTTCCATCTCCTGACGGAGATCAACAGAGGCAGGGTCGCCGGTGAACACAGGTTCACCATACTCAGGATTATTTTCCATCCGGTCAAGCAGTTCAAAATGCCCGGTGGAGAGAAACCTGAGCAGCACATTTTGGAGTTCACGCACATTGCCCGGCCAGTCATACCGGTATATTTTCTCTAAAAAACGGTCAGGAAGCTTGGTATGCCCGGATTCACCTGAGTACAACTTAAAAAAATGTTCAACAAGATATGGAATATCATCCTTCCGGTTCCTCAGCGGCGGTATGGTAATGGGAATCACCTGAATCCTGTAATAAAAATCTTCCCGCATATCGCCGTTTATAACTTCGGTCTTCAAATCCTTGTTTGTGGCCGTGATGATCCGGAAATCGGCCTGATGTTTTTGGTTGCTGCCAATGGGATGATATCCCCCGCCGTCAATAGCCCTGAGAAGCTTTGCCTGCATATTCAGCTGGAGTTCGCCAATCTCATCCAGGAAGAGCGACCCTTTATCAGCCAGATCCAGATACCCGTGCTTATCTATGCCTGCCCCTGTAAAAGCGCCTTTTTTATAACCGAAAAATTCACTTTCAAGCAGTTGCTCGGGAATGGCACCGCAATTAACAGGGACAAAAGAGTGGGCCTTTCGCAGGCTCAGGTCATGGATTGCATTTGCCACCATCTCTTTTCCCGTTCCGGATTCCCCGTAAATAGCAACACTGGCATCTGAATCGGCTGCACTTAAAATCAGGTCGTAAACCTGCTGCATCACATCACTTTTGCCAATGATATTCTGAAACCTGAACCGTTCCTTTAATGACGATTTTAACCGGATATTCTCGGCACGAAGCTCCTGGGCCTCTTTCTTTGATGAAATATGATCCTTTTTCGTCTCCGTAATATCCCTTATTGTACACAAAAAGGCGGTTCTGCCTTCCCAGTCAATCACGTTGCGGCACTCTTCAACCCATATCTTTTTACCGCTTTTCGGTGTTAACCTGTACTCTATCCTGTCTTGAGCAGACCCCTGTTCAAAATCTTCATATTGGTTTAAATGACTCCTGTCTATGAATTCCCCGTACTTCTTATTGAGCAGGTCTTCTTTGGCAGAATACCCCATCATTGTCATAAAGGATTGGTTTAAAAATTTATACCTGGCATCCTGAATGATCACAACACCGTCCGCAAACTGATTCGTCAGGATCCTGTACCTGGATTCAATCTCCCTGAGTTCCTGTGTCAGTGTTTTACTTTCAAGGATCTTACCCAGGGATTTACTCACCGAATCGATAAAACTCTTTTCATCTTCTAAAAAATCCCCTTTTTCCAGAATTGGCTTTTCATCCAGATAGACCAGTTTCAAATATCCGCAGTCTATATCCTTAACCCTGATTGATGATGAAATCCCCCATTCTGTTTCCCGGTAATTCCTGCTCCTGCAAACGGCAGTCTCTGTTTCCGCAACCGCACAGGTCATCTTAGGATAGTGGACGCTTTCAGCCACAAGGTCCACTGCAGATTGCAGTAAAGCGTCAACGGTCAGAGATTTATCCTCTGCCAGCCTGTAAATCTTATACAGGCAGTTCAGCTCTTTTACATGGCCTTTCGCCTTTGCGGATTCCTCCTGTAATGCCTTTACTGACGCCAGTTCATTCAGTCTGGCATATCCCATCCGGGCGATCAGTTGGGCCAGCTGGGCAAGAAATGACAGAGCAGAACGGAACTCCTCCTCAGTGAAAACCGGCACATCCCTGTACGCCCGGATATAGTCTATTTCATCAAACCCGAATTTTTTTGCCTGGTCCCTGAAAACCTTTTCCTTTGCCCTGCCCGGGGGAGCCAGAAAAACCTGCCCTGAAAAAACATTTGCAACATGCTCCCCTGCGATAATCACCGGAGACGAGGCATCCACAAGACCGCGGGGACATTTGTAGATGACATAGGGGGTATCTTTTTCAACGTTTTTTCTGATCTTTATATCACTTTTAATACACTCCTGCCGGGTCTCCGGATGCTGCCGGTGAAACTCCGTACAAATCCTCTGCCACCCCGACCCGGTCAGGACTTCCCCATCCATGCCGACAATGGCAGACGGAATGGAAGATGCCTTATACAATTCATCTGTCAGCCTCTGCAGCCTGCCAATATCAAAGATCTCTTTCAAATCGTAGTCCATTGTTCCTCGAAATAAAGCCGGAGTTTTGAGAAGCGTTTTGTTTTATCCGGAAAACCGCTGAATTCCGTGGCCGGACGTCCCGGATCACACCACGCTTGCCCGTGTTAAACATATGGGCTCAAATATCATCTTCACTGATTATAGTACACCTTAAAATAATTAAAAAATCTGAGGCAAAGGGATTGCGCGATATCAAAAAGAAACCGCCCGGGCGGTTATGGCAGATGAGAAAAATATGATTCGGAAAAAATACAGAACTTGTGTTTACCGGCAGGTCTGCCGGTAAACACGGTTTTGATTAAATGCAGTTAAGTTTTTAGCGAAGACAGCACCTAAAATTCCCAGGGATTCCATATCCAGGTATCTCTCTGCGGAGAATTTAAAAAGCACAGTACATTGTGCGGGAAAATCTTCATCTTCATCGTTCAAACGTAAAGAGATGGGCACTTTTGACAGTGCATTAAACCGCATTGACAAATCATATGAAGCGTTGTCGGTAACAATTGTCCCGCCC
>JAKSAX010000279.1 GCA_022361395.1 Desulfobacterales bacterium
ATGGTCATTATAGGTGTCATAGACCTTTTCCGCCCGCCGGATAGTACCTTCATTCTTAAATCCCAGTCTTTCCGGAATGGCCCGGCTTTTGTGGTTTTCCACGGCACACCGTATTTCAACCCTCTGGAGGGGCCAGTTTTCGAAGCCAAGGCCGATCAGATCCCGTACCGCAGAGGTCATGATGCCGCGTCCTGTATATTCCCGGCCCAGCCAGTAGCCGATATGCCCCGTGCCGTTCACCGGATCAATCTGATTGTATCCCAGCACACCTGCAATTTTGTCCTGGCGGAAAATGGTCAGGTGCAGTGCCTCCCCGGCGCTGAACCGCTTCAACTGCAATGAGAGGAAGGCCTCAGTGTCCCCGGGTTTTTTGACGGCGTCAAGCCAGGGCAGCCAGGTTTTCAGATATCCACGGTTTTTGTCCGTCAGTTCAAAAAGTTCCGCCGCAAACTGGGGTATGGACAAAGCTGTTTTTATATTGTCATCCAGGTGTCTGTAAAACATAGGGTGCCTTATCATCCTTTGGAAAAGCATAAACGGCCTTGGGGTCAGGAGCATCTGACAGGACACCGCCAAAATAGTTCATTATCCAGACCAGGGTGTTGCCGGAGTCAAAGATATGTTCGGACCCGGCAAAGGGGGAGAATCCGTTGTATCGGTCTAAATACCGGTATTGATCTGTCATGATTTCAAAACCCATGGACCCGTCATCAAACCTCTTTTCCATGCCTTCACCACCGCCGGCATAGCCGGTGCGTTTTGCTTTCAGGATAAAATCAATCAGCGCCATTGTTATCCCTTCTATGGTTATGGAGCGGCAGATCATGAAAACCCGGATAATGTATGATCCGGAATTGATAAAAATTTATCAGGTAAACCCCTATAGCAAATGTCAAAAAGACGTTCCGGAAAGAGACCGGACCGGACTCGTTTCTCAATTAAAAAATGCTCATGAACAAAGCGGGGCCTGCCGTACAGCCACTGCCGTTGAAAACGAAATCAGAACGGGCTTTTCGCAACTGCTATAACAGCAATCGGAAACTAAGTAAAGCGCTACCCCCTTGCCGGGCCAAGGCAATCGCCTATAGTTTTCACCTATTACCCGGCAGCGGCAGCGCAAAGGAACGCCGCTAAACCCCTTCAGCTCGTCCTGAGCTGAAGGGAAGCGAAAATGAGCATGTCTTTCTGTCCTGACGCCATACTCATTTACGCCGCTCTGTCCCTTTACCCTGCCGCTGCCTGGATACCGAGGTTCACGAAAGTGCACTCATGTCATTTTAAGTCGTACTTTCCGCACCTATAAATCAAAAATAAATATCAATTTATTATTTTATAAATTCAATATGTTACTACTGAACAAATGCGACTTTGTGTATAATTTACATTTAGACTAGATTTTTTCCCTTCTAGGTGATATCGTTTTTTTTAGCAAAGTAATTCGGCACACCCGGGAGGTTAAATGGATATCAAAGAGTTCAGCAGCCTGACAATAACGGATGTACAGTTTCTACCCATAATCAAAGAATATGCCCGCCGGATCAATCTGGTGGAAACAATTAACCAGATGGTTGATACCGAGATGGACCTTCAGCCTGGACATGTAGTTCTCGGCATGGTCTTGGATACTCTATCCGGGCGATCGCCACTTTATCGGTTAAAAGATTTTCTCGAAGAGAAAGACATTGAACTGTTACTTGGTAAGGCCGTCTCCTTAGAGCAGTTTACAGACCATAATATCGGTCGGGCATTAGATAAAATTTTTGAAATTGGAACCCAAAAAATATTCGGCCAATTGAGCCAGAACGCTGTCAATGGTTTTCAAATCAAGCCGACAGGAGCCCACTATGACACGACATCGGTCAGTGTTTATGGTGACTACGCCATGACAGACGAACCGTTTGAGATTACATACGGGCACAGCAAAGATAAGCGCCCGGATCTGAAGCAGTTCCTTGTTGAAATGCTGTGTGTTGACAGGAATATTCCCCTGTTTGGAGGAACCCGGGATGGCAATGCGTCGGATAAAACTTTGAACAATGAACTGTTAACCTCTATCTCAAAGCATATGGCAAACCATGGCCTTAAAGAAAATGCTTTTGTGTACGTTGCTGATTCTGCATTTGTGACAAAAGATAATCTCGAAAAAGCAGGAACAAAAACAAAATTTATCACTCGTTTGCCGGCAACTTACAAAGAATGTAGCCGTGCTATTAGGGAGGCGGTTCAATCCGATAAGTGGACTGATATCGGCAGTCTTGCTGAAACAAAAGACACAAAAAAAAGACCGGCAGCCCACTACAAAACCTTCGAGAACACCGTGACACTATATAGGGCCAGTCTCCGTGCTATCGTCATACACTCCAGCGCTCACGATAAGCGCAGGCATAAAAAAATAGAGCGTCTATTGGGTAAGAATAAAAAGGAACTTGAACAGCAGGTTCAAAAAGTACTCGCAGAGCCTTATTATTGTGACGCCGATGCCCAGGCAGCGGCTGAAAAGTTATCCCGCTTGCCGAAGAAAACAGATCTGTTCTCTATATCGGCATCTATTGACAAGATCCCAAAGTATCCAAGGGGCCGCCCTAAAAAGGGAGAGAAGCGTATCCCGAATGGATTTGAATATCACATTAAACCGTCCTTTGAAGAGAATAAAAAAAAGGTGCAAGCGCTCAAGGAGGAAGCCGGATGTTTTGTTCTTCTTTCAAATATAATTTCACATCAAGAAAAATCTGAATGGTGTGCTGAAGACTTGCTACGATTGTACAAGAACCAAAGCGGCATTGAACAGAACTTTGGCTTCTTGAAAGACCCCGTTATCATCAACAGTGTTTTTTTGAAAAAAAATTCAAGGATTGAAGTCCTTGGAATGATTTTGCTGATTTCACTGCTGATATGGCGTCTCATCGAAAGGGCAATGCGCCTGTATGTTAAAAAGAATAAAACGACAATGACAGGCTGGGTAAGGCGGAGGACGAAACGTCCTACCTCATTCATGATGTCAACAAAATTTCATACAGTCCTTGTCATTAAAAGTGGAGATCAAAGGCAACTTGCCAAACCCTTAAAGCCGGTTCACCTGGAATATCTCAAAGCACTTGATGTAAAACCAGAGGTCTTCATTACACCCTAATTTTTATGGCCGAAAAATTACTCATACGTCATTGGATTGGGGTGCGGAAAGTACGTTAAGTCTTTGAAAATTTGGATAAACAAAAAATAATAGTCTAAATTTTTAAAGTTGCCCAATGGCGTTTCCCACATGATACCTTTGCTTTTGGAAAGGGTTTCGAAAGTATGCTTCAGTTTCATGCATTGGGTCGGAACAGTGGCAGAGATGGCAAATGGTCAAGTGATTGCAGTAGTTGGGAAGATTCTGGGGCATACGCAGTAATCAGGTGTATTTGAAACGTTCGCGAGCCCGGAGTTTGAGGCCGCGGCATGGGTGGGGGTGGCGCGGCGTGAGATCTGTAGGATTTCACGGACAGAAATCTGCAGATCTCCGCTGGATTCCGGTCAGGACGACCGGAATTCTTTAGCAACACTCCCGCCGATGCTGCGGCCGGGTTAAGCCGATGCCTTCACAGACCAGTGGTTGTCTCAGTCTTTTCAGGCGGTTGCATAACCCCTGTTCGTAAATTTTTTTCCAAAAAAGAATTGACAGGAGGGGGCAGAATAAATAAATTGGTCATACGTCCGATCAATTTATAGTTGCAGGAAAAGGAAATAATGGGCAGAAAAAGCAAAGCAGATGAACGGCGCACACAGATCATGGAGGCTTTTTACCATTGCGTGGCAGAGCAGGGCATTGCCAACGCCTCCGTCCGGAAAATAGCAAACCAGGCAGGGGTACAGCCGTCTACCCTTCATCATTATTTTAAGAGCAAGGATGAAATCATTGAAGAGGCGGTGGTGTATTTCACTGATCATATCTTTGAGGGATTCAGGGGGCAGATGGCGGATGCCGGGGGAGAAAACCTGGACCAGGGCATTGCGTTTATCTTTTCCAAAGGCATGATCAATGAGGATCACACGGGGTTCTTCCTGGAGTGCCTGGTGGCGGCCCGGCATAATGCCAGGATCAGGGAGACCATTGCCGGTCTCTTCCGCAGGTTCCGCCGGGCCATTGTCAGCCACCTGGAACAGGTTCCGGGATTTGACAGACTCGGGGATTCCAGAAAGGCTCTCCTGGCCTCCACCATCGTGGCCATCCACGAAGGCATTGAGCTTCAGTGGTTTGCCGACCCCGGGGCCGTGGACCTTGCCCGGACACTTGAAACAACCCGGGATCTCATCGGTTTTTTTATGGAGAACACCAGCTGAATATCTTCTGACAGGGAGAATGATCATGGACTGGAACCAAACTTACCTGAAGTACAAAGAGGCGGTTAAGGGCAGGCGCTTTCCTCTGGCCTTTGTGGACCTGGACCGGTTCGACCGGAATGTGGCCTATGTGGCATCCACCCAGAGGGCCACGGGCAAGACCATCCGTGTGGCATCCAAATCCATCCGGTGCCTGGAGCTGATCAGGCGGATCTTTGAAAAAGGAGGGCCGGCCTACAGGGGAATTCTGGCCTTTACCATGGAAGAGGCTGCCTTTTTGATCGACAACGGCCTGGACGACATCATTGTGGCCTACCCCTCTGTCCAGCCCTCCGACCTTGCCCTGTTCGTAGAAAAGACCGGGGCTGGTGCGGACCTGTCGCTGATGGCGGATTCCATTGACCACCTGAAGGCGGTTTCCAGGGCCGGGCAGGAGGCCGGGGTGGAGTTAAAGGTCTGCCTGGATGTGGATATGTCCTTTAAACCCTTTGGACAGAGGGTCCACCTGGGCGTCCGGCGCAGCCCCCTGCATTCGCCGGGTCAGGTGCTTGACCTGGCCAGGGCCGGGCAGGACCTGCCCTGGATGAAAATCACCGGGGTCATGGGGTACGAGGCCCAGGTGGCCTCGCTGAACGATGATATCCCGGGGCAGGGGCTGAAGAACAGGTTTGCCAGGATGTTCAAGCAGAAGTCCGTGAAGGAATTGACCGGGCGGAGGGCTGAGATGATCCGGGGCCTTAAGGATATGGGGATAACTCCCGGGGTGGTGAACGGCGGGGGCAGCGGCAGCCTCATGTCCACGGGCAGGGACAAGTCCGTCACGGAAGTCACTGCGGGATCGGCCTTTTACGCCCCCGGACTGTTCACCCATTTCCAGGAGGTCAGCTTTGAACCTTCGGCCTTTTTCGGCCTTCAGGTGGCAAGGATTCCCAAAACGGGCATGGTGACCTGCCAGGGCGGCGGCTATATCGGGTCCGGGGAGGTGAATGCCAACCGGCTTCCCTGGCCCGTGATGCCGGAGGGGCTGGCCTATCTTTCCATGGAAGGGGCCGGAGAGGTCCAGACCCCCCTGACACTTCCGCCGGGCTGCCCGGATTTACACCTTGGAGACCCGGTGTTTTTCCAGCATGCCAAGGCCGGGGAACTCTGCGAGCGTTTTAACGAACTATACCTGGTGCAGGATAATAAAATTATTGGGTCAACCCCCACCTATCGTGGGCAGGGCAAGGCTTTTCTATAAGAGAGGAGGACATGTGGAACCGTTCCGGACGTTTGATTTCATTATAGTGGGGGCCGGCATCTCAGGCCCGTTTATTGCGGACGAACTCTGCCGGGCAGGTGCAGACTGCCTGCTGATCGAAGCGGGCAGGCATTTTACCAGGAAAACCTATCCTGACAACGGCCTTGACGGCAACTCCCAGCTCTATTGGTCCGGTGGCCTGGAGCTGGGCCATGACTGCAAGATCGCCTTTTTGCGGCCCAAGGTGGTGGGGGGCGGCTCCATAGTGAACCAGGCCCTGGTGGACCGGTTTGATGACGAGGCCTGGGACTCCTGGCGGTCCCGGTCCGGTGTCGGTTTTTTCAACACGGATGACATGGCCCCCTGGTATGACAAGGCTGAGGATTCCATTGAGATCCAGGAGATCCCGGCCAGGTTCAGGAACAAGAACGCTGAGATCTTTGACCGGGGATTCAAAAATCTCAACTACCGGAATGCGCCCCTGCGGAGGGCCCAGAGCAACTGCCGCCTGGAAGAGGGCAACTGCTGTATCGAATGTCTGAACGGCTGCCGCCTGGGGTCCAAGCAGAGCACCCCTGAAACCGTGCTGAAGACCGCCCTGGAAAACGGCCTGGCACTGGTCTCTGAAACCGAGGTGGTCCGTGTGGAGGACCGTAAGGGCGATGTCCTTGTATACGGCCTGGATCCCAGGGGGGGGGAGGCGCTTTACCGGGGGCGGAACCTGGTGCTGGCAGGCGGCGCCGTCGGAAATGCAAAGCTGCTGCTCAACTCAGGCTTCGGCAAGGAACTCCCCCATATCGGCAAAGGGTTTTTCTGCCACCCCCAGTTCATGAGCTTCGGTGTCTACGATGAGAAGATCAACTCCCACACCGGGGCGTTCCAGGCCTTTAAATCCGATGATACGGGATTCAGAAAAGAGGGGTTTAAACTCGAAAATGTCTATGCCGGGCCCGAAGGGATCTCCCTTCTGGTGCCGGGATTCGGCAGGCAGCACCAGGAGGCCATGGAAAAGCTGTCCCATTTTGCCTGTATCGAAGTCTGCACCAGGGATACCAACCCCGGACAGGTAAAGGTAAGCCGGAAGGGCAAGGTCAGGATCCGGAAGGTCCAGAATGAAGAGGACCTCCTGC
>JAKSAX010000269.1 GCA_022361395.1 Desulfobacterales bacterium
TCCATGGACTTATGGGTACTCAGGTATTTCATGGTGGGTAACAGGGCCCCTGTCTTCACAATGAGCCCGTAAATAATTAATAGGCCGCCCATAATAATGACCGGCATATGATCCTTTGCGCGTGGCATATAGCCTCCTTTAAAAAAATTAATATTCAAACCTTATTATTTCTAAGCCTGATGTCCGTTTCTCATCCGTTGATCCGATTCTGTTCCCCCGGCTTCATTCGCAGTGATTTTGGGAACAAAGTAGGTGCACAGAATGTTCAACAGATAAAAACAGGCTGCAAATCCAAGTATGGTAAAAGCGATGCAGGCAGTCGCCTGAAGCGGATTGATTGCATCACTGTGTACAAACGCTATAAGCGGTTGAAAAACATCTGTTTTTGCCGCCAGTGCAATCACCCCGGCAATGCCCATGAAAACCAAAATAGGTCCAAGAAGCGTCCTGTTCATAATTGTCTCCAGACAAATAATAATTAAATTTCCCATGGGTATTGCAAGTGGCGGACCTGGACAGAGGAACGGATTGAAAAATATTATAAAATGCTGTTATTATAATATTTTTCACCACACCCCATTTAAACCACGCGGATAAACATTCACGGAGGTGAATCCTCAAGTTTGCACCCGGGCCGGGTGGGTGTATCCTTGACAACCCACCTGCTTCCTGAACCTGTTTTGCCTGCCTTGCAATTTCCAAATGGATTCATTATTTTAGGTATTTACACCAAGGAGAACTGAATGCGGTCCAAGACCTTTAACCTCAGATTGAAATTCATTGCCGGCCTGGTGCTCTTTGCATCAGCTCTCGGCATCTGCATAAGTATAATCATGTACTTTCATTACAACTCCATTATGGAATCGGAAATCAGCCAGCGGTCCAGAATGCTCCTGGCCCAGTCCGATGCGGTACAGGATTATGTAAAAACGGTTCTGCGGCCTGAAATGTTCAAAAGCCTGCCTGAGGGCCGGTTTATTCTCCAGGCCATGTCATCTTCCTATATATCCAGGAAGGTCATGGCCAGGTTAAACATCAAAGATGCTTCCAACTATCACTATAGAAGGGTCTCCCGCAAACCCAGGAACCCGGATTCGACTCCCAATCCCTTTGAATCCAGGCTGATTTCTTCATTCAACCGGGACAAAAGCATGGTGTTCTGGGAGGAAAATACCCTGGTTAACGGGGTGGAATACCACCTGGTTTCACGGCCCGTGACATTCAAGGAATCCTGCATGCAATGCCATGGCGATCCGGAAGATGCCCCAAAGGAACTCATTGATATCTACGGCGGAAAAAACGGATTTCATTACGAGGTGGGCGAGGTCGGCGGGGTTGTCGTGGCCGGTTTTCCCGTGGACATGATTAAAAACCCGTCAAAGGAACTCACCTACCAGTACCTGAGCCTTTACCTGCTGGGAATTCTCTTTTTTGCCGGTTTGATCAGCCTTTTCTTTGACCGACTGGTCATGAAAAATCTTCAACACCTCTCCCTGATTTTTAAAACCCGGTTTTCAGGGGAACGGGAACAACGCATCATTGAACGGCTGGGTCAAAAGGATGAAATCGAAGGACTTGTGGAAGGGGTGGATGAGCTGGCCGTCTGCCTCTCCGATGCCCGGCACGAGCTTGAAGGTTATACCCAGAACCTTGAAAAGATGGTGGACGACCGGACCCGTGCCCTGGATCTTAAGGCAAAAAAACATCTCGGAGACGTCAGGCTATTTCTCAATCTCCTGTCAGGCTTCGGCAGTTCAGGGGATACCCGGCAGCTTATCTCAAGCCTGCTTGAAAGCGTGGGCAAAAGATATGATGCCGCCCAGGCGGTTTACCATTGTACGGTGGCCTCCGACAACTATTACGCCTGGAAGCCTTCCCACCGGAAACATCCGGGGGTCCAGTCCCTGCCCAAGCAGATAAAAGACCTGCTCTGGACAGATGACATCCTTCTGGAGGGCCGCCGGTTATATATCCCGGTAAAATCCCCTGAAAGCCATTGGGGAATCCTGAGCCTGTCCTGGGACTGGCCCCCGGACCCCACTGACCTGGATCCGGGAATTCTCCTGGCACTGGGCCAGCAGGTTGCCATCCTCATTGAAAATATCCATGCCTTTTCCAATATACGGTTTCAGCATGATATGCTCCAATCGGTATTCAAGGGGATCTCGGACCCGCTGCTCCTCATTGATGAGGACTGCCATATCATCATCGCCAATGAGGGCAGCCGCCAGCTTCTCAAGGGGAAGAACAAAAAAGACCGGGAAGAAGAGCTGCGCAGTTTCCTGAGCCTTGGGGACCTCCGTACACCCGCGCCGGGAGAGACCGGCGGATCAGGTATCCTAGAACAGGTTTCCCGGACAGGCAGGCTGGTAAAGGATGAAATCAAAACCCCTGACAATACCTATTTTGATATTGATCTCTATCCCCTGGCAAGACAGGAGCAGTCCGGAATGAAAATGGTCCTGTATGCCAGGGATATTACCCAGGAAAAAGAGATGATGGCAAGGATGCATCAGGCGGAACGCCTGTCTGCCATCGGAAAGATGGCCGCCGGGATCGCCCATGAGATCAACAACCCGCTGGGGGTTATCCAGGTTTATGCAGACCTGGTAAAAGATACCATTGAAGATCCGGACACGGGCAGGGATGTGGATGTCATCCTCAAGCATACCCGGAGTGCCAAAAAGGTAGTCCAGGATCTGCTGAACCTGGCAAGACCCAAAAAGGATCTTACAGGCCTCTGCGATATCAACCGGGTCATTGAATCGGAACTCGTGGTATTCAGGGCGCAGGCATCTGCACGGCAGATAAGCATATCAACGGAACTGACACCGGATCTTCCCCCTGCCAAATGTGATGCCGCCACCATGGAACAGATCCTGACCAACCTCTGGCTCAATGCGGTTGATGCACTTACGGAAACAGGAGATCAGATCACCCTGGTTACCCGGATGGAAAAAACCGATGAGATCTGCCTCACCATTGAAGACAACGGCCCCGGAATTCCGGATGACCTTTTATCCCAGATTTTCGACCCCTTTTTCAGCACCAAAGAGGTGGGCAAAGGTACGGGGCTTGGGCTCTCCATTGTCTACGGCTTTGTCACGGAGCTGGGGGGCCGGATCACGGTGGACAACAGGCCCACCACCCGGTTTAATATATTTTTTCCGGTATCAGGCTTAAAATCCGTTCAAACAAAGGCCCCTTAACTGAAATTGGACAAGGATACACATATGGCAATAAAGGACTATTCCATCCTGGTGGTTGATGATGACGCGGATTTTCTCTCCGGCATCATCCGTCAGCTTCAAAAAAAATTCTCCGGCCTTGATATCATCGGAAAGACCGGCCCGGAATCCGCCCTGGAAATCATGGCGGCCAAGGAAATCGGTGTACTGCTGTCAGACCTGCGTATGCCGGGGATGACCGGACATGACCTGCTGAAACAGGCCCTGGATATAAATCCCCGTCTCTGCGCCGTGATGATCACGGGATACGCCACGGTGGAATCTGCAGTCCAGGCCCTGAAAACAGGTGCCTGGGATTTCATTACCAAACCCGTGGAACGCCAGACCCTTTACCATACCGTGGAAAAGGCCATTGCCCACTATGACCTGGCCAGGGAAAACAAGAGGCTGAAAGCCATTGTTTCCACCATGGCAACGGGACCCCGGTGGCAGAGCCGGACCATGAAACGCCTCCAGGAAAAAATCACTGCCATGGCGGTTACGGATTACACGGTCCTGGTCACCGGAGAGTCCGGTGTGGGCAAAGAGTTCATTGCAAGGGAAATCCACAGGCTTTCCAGCCGTGCAAATGCCGCCTGCCATGCCCTGAACTGCCCTGCCATCCCTGAGCAGCTGCTGGAAAGCGAGCTGTTCGGCCATGTTAAAGGGGCGTTTACCGGGGCGGAGAGAAACAGGGAGGGATTTTTCCTGGCAGCTGACAAGGGCACCCTGATCCTTGACGAAATCGGGGATATTTCAATGCCCATCCAGGCCAAACTTTTAAAATTTCTCCAGGACAAAGAGATCAAGCCTGTGGGCTCATCCACCCCCAAGACAACGGATGTAAGGATCATTGCCCTGACAAACCAGGACCTGGAACACAGGATTCAGGACGGCCGTTTCAGGCAGGACCTTTATTATCGCCTGAATGTACTCTCCGTTGTTGTGCCGCCCCTGCGGGAACGGCACGAAGACATCCCCGTTCTCGTCCGGGAATTTATGAACAGGACCTGTAAGGAGATGAATCTGGATCCAATGGAGATCGACCCTTCGGCCATGGCCTGGCTGGCCCGGCAGCCCTGGCCGGGAAATGTCAGGGAACTGCTGAACTACGTCCGCAGGTTAACTGTTTTTTCAAACGGCCAGACCATTGACATGGGGCTGATCCGTATGGTGGACGGTAGTCAGGAGGCCCCCCGGCCCACCACCCCGGTCCTGTATAAAGATGCCAAAAAAGAGGCATTGGATATATTTTCAAGGGAGTATCTGACCCGGCTCTTCCAGGAAACCGGCGGCAATATATCCGAGACCTCGCGGTTAAGCGGGCTGGAACGCGCATCCATACAAAAAATCATCAAACGCCTGGACATGGATATGGATGTATTCAGGGGCCGGTCCTGATGATTATTTCACAATGGGATGTCCCTTCTTGTACCAGTCCGCAATCCCCTTCCGGAGATTGAAAATCCGGGTAAATCCCCGGTCAATAAGAATTTTAGACGCCACCGTGCTCCGATTGCCGGTGGCGCAGTAAATCAGGATGGGTTCTTCCTTGTAATCTGCCAATTCCCCTGCACGGGCCTGGAGCTGTTGGACAGGAATAAGGATGGAATCCTCCAGATGCCCCCCTGCATATTCCCCGGGGGTTCTGACATCCAGCACCAGCGGGTTAAAGGTGCGGATGATCTCACGGGCCTCTTTGGCTGAGACCTTCTGGTAGTGGGCGCCTGAATACTCAATAACAGTCAGGGTCCCGGCCGACTCATTGATGAAAAAGTCAAAAACACCGACTTCTTTCATCTTAAAGTACGGGGTCCGGGACAGATCCGGGATGAGTTGTTTTTCTATGTCCAGGGCAGGGACGGACAGAACGGCAGAAGAGCGTTTCCCGATATCAAATTTAATGTAATCCCCCCGGAAAACCACGAGTTCCGATGAGGCTGACAATTGACCGGCATCAAGGACCCGGAATCCGTTGACCAGTTTCCCGGAAACCTGGCCGGATGCAAAAGCGGGTTCCAGCACCAGCATTAAAAGGCCGGTCATTAAAATGAATCCGCAGGCGGCTGCATAACCGAACGGTTTTGTTAAATAATGTGTCATTAAAGTGTCCTCTGCCCGGTTAAAACCGTTTAATTCTTCCCATGCTGTTTCAGGGCGGCCAGGTACGGTGCAAACAGGGCCTCATAATCCTTTACCCCCTTTTTGATGAGGGTGGATGCATGGTCAATCTGCTCCCTGTTGATCACCAGGTTGGCACTGTGGGTAAGCGCCTGGAGATCAAAAAGGGTACTAAATTCAGGACCAACGAGAATATAAAAAATATTCCGTCTTTTTTTCATGCTCATCTGCATCATGAACTTATGAAAATCCTGATTTTCCAAAGTATCCCCGCCATAGGTGCTTGAAAAGGCAACAACGGCGTAGGCTTTAAACCGCATACTGTCAATTGCCCCGTCAATATCTTCGGGGATAACGATCTGATACTGATTTTCCTCAAGCCCCCGAACCATTTTTTCTCTCATCCCCGGGTCATCCATCACCACCATGGCCGTGGGCACATCATCCAGTACATCCGCCTCTTCCTTCTCTCCGTCGGTGAGCCAGGAAATATCCGGGGCCTTGGGCGGCACAATGGTTTTTGAGGGTTCGGGTACTGAATCCGGCTTTTTCACCGGGGCTGCGGGAGCCGCCTTTGCCAGGGGAGCACCGGCTTTATCCAGCTCTATCGGCTTTTTACACTTTGGGCAGCCGAACTTCAGGGTACGGCCGGGAGACAGGTTTTCAAGGGCTTTGGACAATTTTTCCCTGTGGGCGTCCGAAAACCTCAGGGGATTGCTGCAATGGGGGCATTGGCTAATCATTGTTCACCTCACTGTCTTCGTCTTCCGGTTCATCGGATTCATCGTCTTTCCAGTCTATGGTCAACCCTTCAATGGCAGTTGTTTTCTGCCCCTTTTCCCGTTTAAGCACATCCATGCCCTGGGAAAGGACATTCCTGTGGGAACAATAGGCAAAGGCTGTCTCCTCGGTGATCAGGTCATCCTTGAAAAGCTCTAAGATATGCTGGTCAAATGTCTGCATTCCGAATGCCTGGGCGTTTGCAATGACCTCATTGATGGTTTTACCTTCGGATTCACCGTTGAGGATAATATCTTTTATCCTCAGGTTCATTCCCAGGATCTCAAGGGCGGCAATCCTTCCGCCGCCGTTTCTGGGCAGAAGCCTTTGGCAGACAATATAACGGATGGTGTCGGCCAGGCGGTGGCGGACCTGGGGCTGCTCTTCCTGGTCAAACATTCCCAGGATGCGGTTGATGGTCTGGCCGGCGTCCACGGTATGGAGGGTGGAGACCACCAAATGCCCTGTTTCAGCAGCCGACAACCCGATCTCCATGGTCTCCCTGTCCCGCATCTCCCCCACCAGAACAACCTTGGGCGCCTGGCGCAGGGCCGCCCGCAACCCCGTGGGAAAGGTATCAAAATCATTACCCAGCTCCCGCTGGTTAAAGGTGGCCTTTTTATGGGGATGAACAAACTCCACCGGATCCTCCAGGGTCACCACGTGGATGGATTTTTCCTGGTTGATCTGGTTGAGCAGCGCCGCCAGGGTGGTTGATTTTCCCGAACCTGTGGATCCGGTGACCAGGATCAATCCGTTTTTCTCCTCACCCATCTTATGAAAGATCCGGGGCAGGCCCAGCTTATCAATACTCGGGATGGTGGTTTCCAGTTTTCTCAGGATTGTGGTCAGGTGATTCTGCTGCTTAAAGATATTTACCCTGAACCTGGCCTTATTCCCCAGCCAGTAGGAAAGGTCGCAGGACCCTGTGGTCACCAGGTCTTCAATAAGCCTGGGATCGCCGCCGATAAGATTCAGGGCAAAGACCTCTGCCTGAAACGGGGTCAGTTTTTCCACAGGCGGTTTAACAGGCACATTGGTAAGCTGCCCCGAGGATTCCACCTGCAGGCTCTTACCCACGGTGACGTTCAAATCGGAAACATTATCAAAGGTTTCCAGCATACAGGTAATCCAATAGTCAATTTCAGGTTGTTTCATAATACCTTCCTTAAAGGATCGCATGAATGCGATTTCTATTATCCCCTCAGGATGACGGCCCCTGCACCCTCATCTGTCACACCTGAAAAGATAAATTTAATGATACCATAGGGATCGCGTCAGCTCACATTCTGTCTTTAAAACACCCGGTGTTTTAAAGGGTTTGCCAACAGGCCATGTAAGGTTATTTCTGCGCGGCTCCTAAAACGAAAAACTATAGGATACAAAAAATTACCATATAAGACAGGCCAGTTCAAGGTTGGAATCATCGGGCCTGTGAAATTGGGATTGCCCCGGCACATCATTTCATTTGCCTTTTCCAGGTCCCCCGGATTTGCTATACTCCCCCTATAAATATTTTGCCTTTACGGAGAGGATATCTAATGCTGGAATACGACACATCCCTGCTTGAAAAAAGATGCCGGTGGATCATTGAGAACCTTGGGGATAAACTCAAATGGAAGTGGGACAGCCGGTTTGACACAATTCTCGCTGAATTTAACATAAAAGAGACCGACACCATAAAAGAGAAATTGTCACACCAGATGGATATCGAGTGGAACCCCGGCAACACCGGTTCAGCCCCGGAGCTGATCCATATCATCATTGACTATTTCGGCGGATTGAATCCAGACCAGCAGCTGTTCACCTCAGACCCGGACATTGACGGCATCCTCTTGTGCGCCTGGTGGCCCTGGGGAAACGGGAAAACCATTTCCATCCGTCTGGCTGTATTTGCCGACTCCCTGAGTGATGAAGAAAATGATGAACTGACAAGGATATTCAGAGGCTGGTTCGGGGTATAAGCCTCTTAGGATTGATTCCCTAAGCAGCCGCCTGTGTCCATATAAATTACAGGATATTTCAACCCGGAACATCCGGCCTGACAAATCAGGCGGGCAATAAAAAGGGCCGGTTTCCCGGCCCTGATGGTTAGTACTTAAAAACGACTTCGCCTGGTATGTTTGCGAGATCCCTTATACCCTGAATTTTCCCATAAGTTCGGATAACCTGTCGCCAAGGGCCGAAAGCTGGTCTGCATTGGTTTTAACATCCTGGCTTGAGGCGGACAGGCCGTCGGTGGCCTCCGTAATCTCGCCAATCTCCTGGGCCACCTGCTGGGAGGCTGCGGAGCCCTCGGATACGTTATTGTTCACCTCGTCAATACCTGTGGAGGCATGGGAGATATTCTCTGCAATTTCTTTGGTGGTGGCGGATTGTTCTTCAACAGCCGTGGCAATGGTGGCAACAATGGAATTTATCTCCGTGACCACCTCGGAAATACTGGAAATCTCCTCCACCGTGCCGTTGGTTGAAGACTGGATCCCCTGGATCTGGTCCTTTATGGCGCCGGAAGCTTCCGCAGTCTGGTTGGCCAGGTCTTTTATCTCATTGGCCACAACCGCAAACCCCTTTCCGGCTTCACCGGCTCTGGCAGCCTCAATGGTGGCATTCAGGGCCAGCAGGTTAACCTGTTCGGAAATATCGGTGATGGTTTCAACCACCTTTCCGATCTGGTTGGCAGCGTCACCAAGCTCATTTACCTGCTGGGAGGCACTCTGGGTCTGGGTCACGGCATTGTCTGTAATTGATCTTGCCTTTTCGGCATTCCGGGCGATCTCATTGATGGTTGAGGACATCTCTTCCGAGGCTGTGGCCACCATGGTGATATTTGTGGAGGCCTCTTCCATGGCTGCGGCCACTGAGGTCATATTGGTGCTCATATTATCTGCGGCGCCGGCAACGGAATTGGCCCGGGTGCCCAACCCTTCCACCCCGGTATTCATGGAATCGGACAGCTGAGTAAACCCGGTTGAGGCCTGGTCAATGGTGGTGGCATTCTCGGTAACTTCCTTGATCAGGTCCTGGAGTTTTTCCACAAACTGGTTGAACCAATCAGAGAGTTCACCGATTTCATCCCGGGTTTTCACACTCAGGCGCTTGGTCAGGTCACCTTCGCCCTGGGCAATATCCTTGATCATGGTCACGGTCTGGTTGATGGGACGGGTAACAACGAGCTGAAGGCAGAGCACCAGGGTAACAATCAGGGCAATGATAATAACAACCGCCACAATCAACTGGGTTGTAATGGACTGGCCGATTTTCTTTTTGGCAATACCCTGAAACGTGGCGATACTTTCCTGGGTCTGGGCTTCCTGGTCTTTTATAATCTTATTCACAAGGTCATTGGTGTAGTAAAGCCGCACGCTGCCGACTTTCTCACCCTCATGTACGGCATCTGAGACAAGGGAGAGCTGCTCATCCACTTTAACGGTACCCGGCAGGGTGTCACCGGTTGTAATCTCGGGGGCTTTCCAGGCAGCACCAAAGGGATTTCCGTCGGCATCCAGCACCTTTATGGCCACCATGCCATCCAGTTTCAAATAACTGGATAAGAGTTTGTAGAGCTGTTCCTGGTCAAAATTATACAGGAAAGAGCGGGTAACACTGGTACAGATCTCCAGGTTTACCTTCATGTTTGTTACCAGGGAGTTTTTCATCTGAGCGGATTCTTCTTCCAGAGCGGTTCTCTGGGTGGTGATGAACTGGTCAATCATGCTGCCGGACAACCCCGACTGAAGCCTGATGCCGATAAAACTGCTGATCGCCAGGAGAATAAGAATAATTATCCCGCAGGCGAAAGAGGTCTTAAAGGCAATGCTGCTCCGCCGGTTTGATTCTTTTTTTTCCATGAGTTCTCCTCTGAAATGAATCCTTTTGTTTAAAATACAAAATAAAAACGACTACTTGGCCTATCCATTACTAAATCGGGAAGATTCAGGGCTGACGCCCATTACGCCGGGTTATAGGAAAAAGAATACCCTATTTTGTGAATAGGTGTCAAACGGTTTTCAGGGCACAATAAGGCGAACGCCGCCAGGTCCGCGCCTGCCGGAAATACTTTTTGATTTCCCTGAAATTTGCTATTAATAAGGAAATAGTAAAAACCGCTCTCTGCTGTTTCTTTGCCTGGAAAGGCGTGCAATTCAAAGGTCAGGAGAGCAAAAAAGAAAAGATTGAAAAAGACGGCGCAGCCTGAAAGGCGACAGTATTATCTATGACTGAAGATTATATCAGCACCTCCATTTTTGATATTTTTAAGACCGGCCCCGGTCCGTCAAGCTCCCATACCATAGGCCCCATGAAGGCCGCGCTGATGTTCAGGCAGGCCATGGCCGGACTTGATCTCCCGGCCTCGGGACTGGTCCTCACCGTCCGCCTCTTCGGCTCCCTCAGCCTGACCGGAAAGGGCCACGGCACCCATAAGGCGGTTCTGGGAGGACTGCTGGGCTGGCAGCCCGAAACCTGTGACTGCAATGCCCTGACCCGGCTTTTGGAGTCTTCCGGCAAAACCTACGGGATACCTTACAGGGGCGGAACCATCCCGTTTACCGGTAAAAACATCGTATTTGAAAAGGGCGATACCCCGGATCTGCCCTTTGCAAACACCATGAGGTTCCGGCTGGCCGGTAAAGACAAGGTCCTGATTGAAAAAGAGTACTATTCGGTCGGCGGCGGATTCATCCAGGGCAAGGGGGAGATCCCGGAAGTGCCGCCCTGCCCCCCACATGCCTACCGCAATATGAACAGCCTTCGGAAATTGATGCGGAAAACCGGGCTTTCCCTTGATGAGATCATCCTGGAAAATGAGACTGCTTTAACCGGCAGCACCCGGGAAGAGATATTCAGCGGCCTGGACCGCATTCTGGATGCCATGTGTGATTCCGTGGAACGCGGACTTGCAA
>JAKSAX010000317.1 GCA_022361395.1 Desulfobacterales bacterium
AAGCCGGGGGATTGAGGTTATTGGGGAAACGGGATCCCTGGAATGGCGGAGTCTGGGGAAAAATCCCGAAGATGCGTCAATTATATGGTTTGACGCCGGGCAGAACCGCAAAGAGATCCTGTGGGAAGAAAAGATCTCATGTTTTGATTCAATGTTTGAAAATCAACTGGCTGACGTTGAAAAAAGGCAGAGCAGCCCGGAGCTGTACGGGCTGCGGCTGGATGAATCCATAGAGGCTTTAAAAATTGTTGAAAGTGTCCGGTGACTAAGCTGGTCTTTGTGAAGAAGCGTTTCAACATGCAGGACCGGTTAAATGATTTAAATGTGTTGGAGGAGATTCCGTGAAAGTCGAGCAATTGCTGCAAAAAGGCATTGAACTGCATACATCCGGACAACTTGCCGAAGCCGAAAAAATATACCGCAGTATACTTGGTGCCCACCCCGACCACCCGGATGCCATCCACTTCATGGGGGTGCTGGCTTATAATGTGGGTAAGAATGATATTGCAGTTGATTACCTGGAAAAGGCTATTTCGTTAAATCCCGGGAACCCGGGATGTTACAATAACCTTGGAAATGTCTATCAGCAGCAGGGGGAGTACGCCTCTGCCGTTCCGCATTATGAGAAAACGATTCAGCTTGATCCGGGTCACCATAAGGCCCTGAACAATCTGGGGGTTGCCTACCTGCGGTTAGGAAAGCTTGAAAAGGCCGGGCAATCCCTTGAATCCGCTTTAGCGTTGAACCCTGCTTATGCCGAGGCCCACAATAACCTGGGTGAGGTCTATTATGCAATGGCAAGGTATGATAAAGCGCTGAACGCTTATGAAATATCCATTTCCATTTCAGAAGAGTTTGTCCAGGCCCATTGGAACCGCTCGCTGGCCATGTTGCTGACAGGTGATTTTAAAAACGGCTGGGCTGAATACGAATGGCGGTGGAAACGCCCTGAAACCCCGGTCCGGCAGTTTGCCTGCGGCAAACCGTGGCAGGGAGAAAATATCGACGGCAAGGTCCTGTTTGTTTATGAAGAGCAGGGCCTGGGCGATACCATCCAGTTTATGCGGTACCTTCCCTTACTCAAGAACCTGGGAGCCAAGGTGGTTTTTGAGACCCTTCCGCCCATGATCCGGCTCACAACACAGACTGATGGCTATGACAGGCTTATGGTGGGGAAAAAAGGGGTTGACACCAGGCCGGTTGACCGTTTTGATTTTTTTGTGCCCATGATGTCCCTGCCGCTGAGGTTTGGGACTGAGTTGGATACCGTTCCTTCAGCCATTCCCTACCTGAAGCCGGATCCGGATCTCTCGGGGATCTGGCGGGCCCGGATGGGCGAGGCAGATGCCTTTCGTGTCGGTGTGGTCTGGTCTGGCAGCCCCCTGCACCGGAACGACCAGAACAGATCTGTGCATCTCAGCAGGTTTGCTGGCCTGGCCGATATCCGGGGGATAGAATGGGTCAGCCTTCAAAAGGAAACATGCGAAAAATGGACGGACATCGATCCCGATAGTTTTTTTACCATGAATCCGGGGGGGCAGCTTTCTGATTTTGCAGATACCGCAGCCGTCATAGATAACCTGGACCTTGTTATTTCAGTTGATACGGCAGTGGTTCACCTTGCAGGGGCAATGGGGAAAAAGGTTTGGACCCTTCTCCCCTCTCCTCCGGACTGGCGCTGGCTGACGGACCGGAAGGATTCTCCCTGGTATCCGTCCATGACATTATTCCGTCAGCCTTCCAACGGAGACTGGGATGCGGTTTTTGATAATATAAAGGCCTGTCTTTTTGCAGAGTTAGAAAAAAAGATATGATTTTTTAAAAAAAGAGTTGACAATATCCGGGAAAACTTATAGATTGCCTCTGTTTTTCGGCACTGCCCACGGGCCGTTAACTCAGTTGGTAGAGTATCTGCCTTTTAAGCAGAGAGTCGCTGGTTCGAGCCCAGCACGGCCCACCAACAAAAAGGGCAGCAGGAAATCACATGCGTCCCCATCGTCTAGCCCGGTCCAGGACACCGGCCTTTCACGCCGGCGACAGGGGTTCGAATCCCCTTGGGGACGCCACTTGGATGCTATAAGCTCTCAGCTCAGGCTGAGAGCTTTTTTTCGTTTATGATCTGTACCCCCATCTACGTATCCCCATAAAATTCTTGTCACCAACAGCCCGGAGTGTTATTTGATGGACAGTTCAGCCAGATTATGTTCACCAAAGCAACCACGTTTATCAAAAGATTATAAATGCCTAAAAAGAAGAAAAAAAACAGGTGCAGGACAGGGAGAAAACGGACCGTCCCGACACACTCCCCTCAACCGGTACCGGCCATAGAGACGGGATTAAACTATCATCGGGCCGGCGCACTTGACAAGGCAGGGGAAGTCTACAGGCAGGTTATTGCAGGTAATCCCGGCAGTGCGGATGCCCATCATTATTTGGGTGTTATTGCCAATCAGACCGGTCAGTATCAAAAGGCCATCCCCCTGATCCGAAAAAGCCTGGCACTAGATCCGGCTAATGCCACCGCCCACTATAATTTGGGTGTGGCCCTTGACAACTCCGGTGAGAGCCGGGAAGCGGTTTCTCACTATGAAGAGGCTATCCGCCTGAAGCCGGATTTTGTAACGGCCTATAACAATCTTGGTGTTGTCCTGCACAGGGCCGGCCAGATAGACAGGGCCATCGGCATTTATGAAAAAGCGCTGTCCATAAAACCGGATTACGCTGATGTCTACAGCAATTTAGCCAACTCCCTTGTGGCAAAAGAACGGATGGAGGAGGCCATTGAAACCTATAGAAAAGCTTTATCAATAAACCCCGGATG
>JAKSAX010000281.1 GCA_022361395.1 Desulfobacterales bacterium
AGTTTAAACCTGCCTGATTTAAAATTTTAGGTGACGGTAATTGGGAAAACAGTCATTTCACCATGCGAAATGTAGGTTTTATTGTACAACACATTGATTTTGGCTTGAAATCTGGTAGTCATGCCGCAGGAAATTGCCGCTTACGCCAATTAGAAAGACTGGTACTCGGTGATAGTTTTTAATTAGCCCGGAGGTAGAATCCCGGAGGAAACTCAATTAAGCTGCCAATGAACAGAGAGCCCGGGTAACAGGTGGTTTCAGACTGAAGTACAGAGTTCCGGCCTGGTGTTGGAACGGGGTATCTACGGATCAAGCCCTGGTATCAAAGACCAGTCCCCTGCCGGATTTGAGATGCCGGATCAGATCTTCCAGTTCCTTGTGGGTGATATCCTGGTGAAAGACCTTTGTCACCCGTCCGTAGTCGTCCAGGGTGACCACATCGATGAATACCTCACCTTCTTTTTCGTATATCCGGATGCGAAACGGAGAATTCATCTGTTTAAGGGCATGTTCCGCTTCATTTGCGATGCGGTTCAGGTCTTCCAGGTGTTCTTTGACATGGTGGCGGGATTTTTTCTTCTTCTTTTTCCTGCGCCTGGATCCCGGGAACCCCTTATTTCGTGCGGGAATACTGCCTGCCCGGTTGATTCTTGAGATGTCTTCCATGGGTGCCTCCCTTTTTTATCTTATATATCGTAAGATAAGAAGAAAATCTTTAAAATCAATCTGTTAGGCAGCGAGACCCGGTATGCCTGCCGGCCGGGTCAGGGATTTTGGTCCCTGATCCGCGTTATTTTCATCCCGGCGCCTTTAACTCCAGAAGGGTCTGGTCAAGCACCCTGACAAACATCTGTGCATCATGGCGGGTGATGACCATGGGCGGTTTTATTTTTATTACGTTGGAAAAAGGCCCGTCCGTTCCCAGGAGAATGCCCTGTTCCTTCAGACGGTTCACTGTCCAGGCCGCCTCTTTGGGGGCCGGCAGAAGGCTCTTCCGGTCCAGGACCAGTTCAATGCCGATAAACAATCCCGTTCCCCTTATGTCGCCGATAATGGGGTGGCGTTCCTTTAGCGGGGCAAGTTGTTCAAGCATGTGACTGCCCACATCCCGGGCATTGTCCTGGAGACCCTCCTGCTCAATGACCTCCAGTACCGCCATGCCGATGGCACAGGACACGGGGTTGCCCCCGAATGTGGCAAAGAACTCCATTCCGTTAGCGAATGATTCGGCAATCTTCCTTGAGGTGACCACGGCAGACATGGGATGGCCGTTGCCGATGGGTTTGCCCATGACCACAATATCCGGCACCACGCCCTGGCGTTCAAAGGCCCAGAAATGGGTGCCGGTCCGGCCGAATCCGGTCTGTACCTCATCACAGATGCAAAGCCCCCCGTTCCCACGGACATGATCAAAGGCGGTTTTAAAATAATTATCAGGCGGGATTACCTGTCCCCCGCAGGACAGCAGGGATTCGGTGATAAAGGCGGCCGGTGGATCGGGTATCTTCCGGATGATGCTGCCAACCTCGTCTCCGTAGGCCTTGCCCGCATCTTTGCCCTGGCCCTTGTACGCCCCCCTGTAGCCGTCTGCAACAGGCACCACGTGGACCCAGTCCTCTGGCCTGCCTGTTCCGCCTTTGCCCATGAATTTATAGGGGCTGATGTTTATCATGGCCTGGGTATGGCCGTGGTAGGCATTGTCCACCACCAGGACACCGGACCTGCCTGTAACGGTCCTGGCTATCCGCAGGGCCAGCTCATTGGCCTCACTGCCGGAGTTGACGAAAAAGCAGGTATCCAGTTCTCCGGGAAGGGTGGCTGTGAGCCGGCCTGCATAGTCTGTCAGTCCGTCGTATAAATACCGGGTATTGGTATTGAGCCTGGCCATCTGTTTTTGTCCGGCCGCCACCACGTGGGGGTGGCAGTGTCCCACATGGCAGACGTTGTTGTACAGGTCCAGATAGGGCTGCCCGGATGAATCATACAGGAACTGCCCTTTGCCCCGGACCATTTTCAGGGGAACCTTATAGGACAGCCCCATGGACGGGCTGATGCAGGCCTTTCGTTTTTCGGCAAGCACTGCCATGGCCGTGCCCTGGTTTTCATAGGGCCTGAGATTTGTGTGTTCCGCTATGCTTCGGGCGGCGGCCGCCGGTGTGATTTCCGAGAATTGAGCCAGCTTTTTCCATGCCCGTTCTTCAGAGACAAACCAGGAGCCGCGGTCCGGATCAATGGCCCGTCTTTGGGCGGAAATAATCACGGAGACCGCAAGCCGTGCACACATCAGGGGGAAGAGGACTGTAAGCTCATCAGGACTTAAAGGGCGCAGCCTGTGGTAAGCACCCACGACCCGGGCCGCGGCTTCCAGGGGATCAGGTTCATCCAGGGTATGATAGGCCAGTGCAATGGCCAGCTCGCAGACCAGGGGGTTGTCCAGGCAGTCCCCGAAATCCAGGATCCCGGCAACCTGGTTGCCCGTGATGAGTACATTATCGTCGTTGATATCCCCGTGGATGGGCCCCCTTGGGAGTCCGGCAAACTTTGGTTTGGCAATGGCTTCAAACCATAAAAACACCTTTTCCAGGATCTGTCTGCGCACGGGATCCTGAATGATCCCTATGGACGGCCGGTGCTGGTCTGCACAGGCCAGGTCCCAGTGATGGGTCCTGTGGGTATCCGGATGGACAATGGCAGACATGGCCATGGTCATCCGGGCAATGACCGCACCCAGGTGTTCCAGCCGCTGCCGGGATGCCGGTACGTCCGTACACCAGGCTGTGCCGTTTACAAAGGTGAGAAGCCGTCCCCTGATAAGGGTGCCGTCTCCGGTTTTGAGCCGGGCTTCGATCTCCTTGTCCTTGGTGGGAATGATCCGGGGCAGCATGATGCCGAGTTCTGCATCTATCAATGCTTCCACGGCCAGATGCTCAATTTCGATCATGCTGGTGCCGGTTTCTTCACCGGCAAGTTTCAGGACATAGGCCATGCCCTCATCGGATTCAACAAGGTAGTTTTGGTTTTCCCCGGCCAGCCTGGACAGGGTGCCGGTGATATTATATGCGTTTTTCAGCAGGTGCAGAATGGGGTTGGTTGTCATTTATGTATCCAAATAATTTCGTATGCTGGGTATCGTGCCGGGTTTTCAGCTGAAAAAGCCGCCGGCATTGTCATGGACATAGGTCCCGATCCTGGTGATGCGCTCCTGTTCTTCAGGTGTCAGGGGGCCCAGGGAAAGGGCGGTAAGGGCATGGGCCATCTGGTCTTCATTCTTGGGGCCGCACAGGCAGATGTTCACCCCGGGAACGGACAGGGAAAACCGGTAGCAGTCACCGGCCGTAAGCGGTCTTTCCCCGGGGGGCATATGTTTTTCCTTGAGGAGATGGCCCCACCGGGTGGCGGTGTAAGTAACCAGCCCCGGCGGATTTTCCTGCTCAAGGGCAGGGAAACAATCTGTGCCGGCCCCGGTATGTGCCGGGTTGTACCGGATATGAAAAACGTCAAAGCAGGGCTCCTGGGCCAGATCAGCAAAGAGTTTACGGTTATGGCCGGACATGCCGATAAACCGGGCCAGCCCCTTTTCCTTCATTGACAGGGAAAAATCAATCAGCCGGTTTGAGGGCCGGCTGTTGTGCCATCCCAGCATGAGGATATCCGCGTGGTCAATGTTCATGGATTTCAGGGCCTGTTTAAAGAAAACTTCGGTCATGATCCCCAGGCGGGCATAGGTCTGGATACTGATGACCATCCGGTCCCGCTGTCCCCTGCCGACCAGGGACCGGATTGCTGACTTCATGCTGGAGCGGCGCCGGCCTGAACCCGAATAAAAGTAGTTGCAGCCCTGTTCAAAGGCTGATTCAAATGCCCGGGCCGGGGCACCGTAACTACCGGCAAGGCCCAGCCGTCCCACTTCAAGGCCGGTCCGGCCAAGGGTTGATCTGGTAAAGTCCGGATTCATGATCACCTCCCGGAAAAATCAGGATTTAATAGCGTTCGTATATCCAGGATTTTGTTTTGGGGAATAATACGTCCACAAGCAATCCTGCCTCATCCGGCAATACTGCCGGTTTAACTCTCAGGTGCTGGTTGGCCGGAAAAATATCAGGCCGGCACTGCTGGAGTTCTTTCCAGCTCCTGTATCCCAGGACCAGGGCACCGAAAAGATCCCCGGGAATACAGAAAATATTCTCTGCCTCCCGGTCATCTCCCCGGGTAATGGTGATATTACCACGAATAAATTCAAGGTCAAAGGATTCAGTATAGAGATCCAGTCTTAATTTCCCGGAGTACTCCTTGAATATGCTTTGCCCGGTGCGTTTTTCAAGTACCGGCCTGATCCGGTTTAAAAAGTTTAGCCTGTCCGGAATCTTGATCTGCAGCGCGTAGGGAGGGGCGTGGGTTGCCCCCATGGCCATGGCCATCTGGCCGGCCCGGGACTCCGGGTGAAGGTTGATCCGGATGTAGGCTTTGTCCTGGTCCTGGGCCAGGGCTTTAAAAAATTCTGCCAGGGCTGCAAAGGCTTCGTGACTGATATCCTCACTGACTTCGCTCAGGATCAGGCCGTGGCCGAACCCGTCAAAGGGCACCCGGGCATAATATCTCTCTTCCCCGCTCTCAATGATCCAGAAGTCAGCGCCGTATTCCGTTGATTTGCTGTGGGTCAGAAGGTAGTCCCACATCTCGCGGGATCTGAATACGGAAAACGTGTTGGCCCGGCGGTAAGATTCATCCTGTGACATGAGAAAATCAATATCACTCAGCGTTGCCCTGCGGAATAGAAATACCTCTTTTTCGCCGGCCCTCTCCGGAATCAGCGCCAGTGACAGGTCAATGTGATATTCCAATTCAACAGCGTAGTAATATCCGAAGTTATGGTAAAATCCCGGGATCCCCTGGATCATGCAGAGATCATAACCGTTTTCTTTTACATGGGCGTCAAAGGCGGCATTTAACTTCCTCATCATTCCCTTTCCCCGGCAGGTGTCCAGGGTGCCCACAAGGCCCATTTCCGCAACCTCCAGCCTGATACCGCCGACCTCCCAGGTCCAGGGAATCAGGGTAAAGGATGCCACAGGCTCCCCTGTGGCATCATCCGTCATGGTAAACCAATGGTATTTTTCAAGGCCGGGCAGATGGGTGAAAAAGGTGGCGGCAAGGTCGCCTACCTTCTGGGGATGGAAGACCTTGTTTAAAAGCACGGATATTTTCCGTCCGTCCTCATCGGTGTCTGGTGTGCTGAACGAATATGTCATTGGTGTTTCCTCGGGGATAAATTATGGGGTATAAGGCCCGGAAGTCCGGGCCGGGGGTGTCATCCGCTTACTTCGTCATAGGTGAGCGACAGGCCGACGCCCACTTCCTTAATGTTTGCCACCCGGGAGAGGGCGATCTTTGAATCCAGATCCGTGCAATGGCAGGCATGGACCGATCCGGGTGAAAGCGCTTTGAAAAAATCCAGGGTGCCCCTGAGCTGCTCTTCCGCCGGATTCATGAGGTGGAATCCCCCGATCACATCCGCCACCCTGGTTTCGCTGCAAACCTTCCGGGCATAGGCAATGGTGTTGCAGATGCCTGCATGGGCACAGCCTGTAATGATCACCAGTCCCTGCTCCGACGCATAGGCCAGGGCTGAGTCATCCATCACCAGGTCCGGCCGGCAGCTTCCCTCCTTTTTTCCAAAGGCGGTTTTGCCTTCAAAGCCGTTCTCCCGTGGGATTTCCCCGAGGAAGGTCAGCCTGTCAGACAGCTTGACCGGCTCCCGGCTCAGGTTTAGGGCCAGGTGCCTGGCGGTTTTCTTCCTCGACATGAGGCTGCCGAATTCGGGAAAGGTCTCCATGCCCGCCGAAGTGAAAACCTCCGGGTGCCCCACCAGGGTCGGCCGTTTATGGGGCTGCTTTTCAATACCGAGTTCGGTAAGATACCTTAAAAAAGGATCCAGGCCCCAGGTATGGTCCAGATGGCTGTGGGAGATAACCAGGTAATCCAGAGCGGAAAGGTCTTTTCCCATCTTAAGGGCATTCCGGATAAACAGATCCGAATACCCGGTATCAAACAGCACCTTTGTATCCCTGTCCTCAATCAACAGGGACAGGCCGGGTTCTGCAGAAAAATACCTGTCTATTAATGTGTTGTTGTCTATCAATACGGTCAGTTTCATGTGGTATCCCTGATTTCCGGGGCAAATCTTCCGGTTTGTATTAGTTAACGGGTTTCAGCAGCAGGCAGAGACAGCCGTATTCAGCCCCGAAGGTCCGGCCGACCTCTATTTCACTGGTCATTTTTGCAAAGGCCCTGGTCATCCCGTGCTTTTCTACAGCCCTGGCCACGCAGGCTGCCATATCATCATAGAAATCTGTCCAGTCCTGCCGGGGTAGAAGAAACTCATCTGCAATGTCATACCCCAGGTCCCGGGCCTGGTTTTTACGGGTGGCCGGATCTGTCATGCCCGGGTACTCGATCCTGAAATAGTTACAGCAGGGAGGTGAGGGCTGATCCGTCAGCCATACCGCATCACTGACAAAAAGGTAGCCGCCCGGCCGGAGCAGGGATTTCCACTCTGCCAATGCCTTTTGAAACCCCATGAAGTAGGCACTGCCCTCGGACCAGATCAGGTCAAAGCCGGAGTCCGGGAAATCCATTTCCGTCATACTCATATTTTTAATTCTGATCCGGTTGCCGCACCCGCCGCCCCCCTGTTTTCCGACCTGCGCCTTAAAATGGTCCAGGAAAGGCTGGTGATTGTCAATGGCCGTGATCTTTGCCTCACTGATCCGGGACAGGGTAAGGCCGGACTGACCCTTGCCGCACCCGATCTCCAGGATGGACTTTATTTTGTGATTATCCGGAATGGCGTTAAACCCTCTCGTTGTCGAGGCCCGGCTTCCCGGCCCCTGGCGTTTCATCTGTTCAAACACCGTAAAAAAATCTTTCATATACCCTTCTGAATCTGTCAGGGTCCTTGTAACCCAGCGGATGTACAGCTGCTCCTTATCGTCAAACCCCAGGCGTTTCAGCCATTTTTCATGGGCCTCTCCGGCTGTTTTTTCAAGTTCCGCATGCCAATGTCCCGCCGGGTTTGTCAGGTCCGCTGTTTCCGGCTCTTTTCCCGTGGCGTGAATCACAAGGGACTTTACCACCTCCCTGGCCGTTGTCAGTTCCCGGATGTCCTGCTCCAGCATCTGAAACCTGTCCAGCATGAGGTCCGGATCCAGCTCCCCCTTCATCACCGCATCCGCCTCTTTAAGGCTGAATCCCGCCTTTTGGAGCTGGCGGATCAGCACCAGGGCATGGATGTCATCCCCGGAATAGTCCCTGTACCCGTTTTCCGGATTCCGTTTGGGTGAAATAATGCCGATACGTTCATAGTAGAGCAGGGTGGAGCGGGCCACACCAACCATGTCACAGGTCCGGGCTATTGAAACCATGTTTTTCTCCGGGAGTTTTTGCCGTTTGCCTGTGCTTATTACCGTGTCACAGGTTACACTCTGCCTGAGGGTAGGGTATGAACCCTTAGACAGGTCAATCTATTTTTTCCCCTTTGCGTAAAAAGATCAAGGGGAACATGTCAGAGACCCCGGAACCGGGGAAACCGTTTGAGCTGAAATCATAAGGTATGATTCCCGGGGCGGCCCTTGATTATCCGGTAATGGTGCTTACTTTTTTCTGACAGGTAAGGTGTTGAAATTTTTACTAGATTTGTCGCAATTGCGATGGGCTTGTATTAAGGAGGACAGGCTGTTGAGTAAACAAACAGACAGTAAATTTTTTAAGGTATGCAAGCAAATCCATGAAGCAGCGTTCAACACAGCAAAGCAAAAAAATGTGGGTGATTTCCACCGGCAGATATATTGACCGGGATTCATACGGAATAGACGGCCAGGTGGTTTCAGGGCCCGTATCTGAGTACAGGATTTCAGATATCGGGCTCTATTTGATCAACCCGGCTCCAATTAAGGTTACAGAAAAAATTATCGGGTATGAGGTAACCCATAAAGACCCGGACCGGGGCAAACTGAAAGACAGAATATCGGGCCTGCTGCCCTTCATAAAAAGACCGGCTGGGGAAAAAGCATCTGCAAAAAGAGTTGTTGACCCGGATTATGAGTCCACCGCACCCTTTAAGGACAAGATGCTTGAGTCTGTGTTCTCAGACATTGCCGGCCTTCTCCGGCCCTACAACCCTGTTCTCCGGCAGCTGAACAAGGAGGATGAAAATGAGGTCGAAGATATCCAGGCCTGCTGTGAGCACCCCGGCGGCCACCATTACACCCTGAAACTGATCGGCAGCATCAGTGAAAAATTGAGGTTTCTTGAGAACAATATGTACGGCCCGGTTGAGATCGGCTTAAACAGGGCCTATATGTCCAATGGTGTTTTTGAAATGCGCGGGTTTGATTTTAAGACCTACAACCCGGGTAATTCCCACCGGCTGATCCGGTATATGGCAGACAATAAGGCCAACTATGCGGTTCTAAATCCGGACAACTCCCTGAAGTTTAACATCACCGTTGATTTTCAGGTGAAATTTTTGCAGATGCTCCAGCAGGCCATTGAGTCTGATCCAAAGCTTCTCAGCGTATTCGGGGAATGTGTGACCGGCGAAAGGCAGCCGTTTAAACTCTTGTTTTCAAAAGACCTGTCAGCCACTTACTCCGACACCCACCTGCCGGAAATTTTCAGAAACGAACTGGAGGAGGCAGCCATTGGGAAAAGCCAGCTTCTGAGTATCACGGATACCTTAAACAGATCCCAGAGAGTTGTTTCGCTCCACACCATCACGCGGAATGCCGAAGGTAAGGCGTGTATTTCCACCACCATTACGGTTATGCATGATCTCAGGGCCCTTGAGTCCATAAAGGCCTACCTGCCGGAATCGTATATGGAGATCAAGGGGAACAGCCCTAAAACCGAACTTGGCAAGCTCTATCTTCTCGATTCCATCTCTGGAACTCATGTTTAACAGGATAGCGGGGTATTTACAAATGGCAGATTATACATCCGTTGATTATGGTGAAATAAAGGACCTGCTGGACTATCCTGAAAAATTGAAGACAAATCTGGATTTTATGAAAAACGACACCGGCAATGTGGCTGTGTCAAAGGACCCCATTGAGAAGGTCATTTTTCAGGACAGGGCAAAAAAGGCCATTAGGAAGATTGCCCAGAACAGGGGGCACCTGCTGATGGTGGGCAAACCCGGCACCGGAAAGTCCCTCCTGGCCCGGATGTTTGAAAGAGTTCTGGATGATTCAATGGGGGATCTGCTGCGGCCGGTTGACTCCATTGTTGCCTATCCGGGAAAGGACAGCAACCACGTCCGTTTTGCCTATGCCGGCCCTGAAAAAATAGACCGGAAAATTGCCAGGGCCCGGAATGAGATCACGGCTGCCTCCGGCTGTGTTGAAGAGTTTTCCCTGGCTGATCAGATTGCCAATATCAACAGGATCAAAAAGTTTCTCTTTCTTCTGGCCCTGATCAGTATTCCCGTGGGCTTTTTCATCCCGCAACTCTTTATACTGACCGGGCTTTTCGGTATCGGGGTTATCTTCATGCTGATCCAGGAAAACAGCAATAAGGTCCAGGAAAAAATCCAGAGGGAAAACCAGGACAAGACCAATGCGGTGGTCAAGCACTATTCGGATATGATCCCCGAAGTCCTTTTTGACCCCCGGAAAGAAAAAAAACTGATGATCAATGTGTCCGAGCCCAGTTTTCAGAACATGAAAGGCGGGTTCCGGCATGATCCTTATCAGTCCGGGAAACTCCAGACCCCCATCCATAAGCGGGTGTATTTAGGTGCCCATGCCAAAGCCCCGGTCATTTATATTGATGAGCTCAAAACCCTGATCAACTCCGGATACATGTCAAACCTGCTGGAGATCATGCAGAGCAAAAAATATCTCCTTGAAGGGGACCGTCGCTCGGGAAGCGGGGCTGCGGACAGGTCGGAGAATTTCCTGAAAGCCCGGAACATCATCATTGCCTGCTGCAACCACGACACCCTGGGGTTTATCCAAAAAGAGGGTGACGGCGCATTTTTGAGCCGGATCGAGGATAAGGGTGAGGTGATCCAGATGGAGAGCGATGTCCCTGAAACGCCTGCCACAGTCAGGCAGGTGGCTGCCTATGTCAAACAGGAGATCATCAATTTCGGCAGGGATCTGACCGCCACCTGGGAGGAGGTCATTGCCAAAGAGGGGTATGAAGGGGTGAAGGAGAGGTGTGAGACCATTTTCGGCAAGCGGCTGCCTGCCGGCTATCAATTAAAGGAGCGGGAATTTTCAACAGATGCCGTGGCTGAGATTGTGAAGGAGCTTCGTTGCCGGAGCCATGACCAGAAACTGTGCTGTATGCTGCGGCCCATTAACGGGGTGATCAAATCCGCCCAGTTTGAAGCCATAATGGAAAATTCACCGCTGGTGAGGAAGAGGCATGTCCAGCAGGCATTAAAGGATCACCTGAGCCTTGAAGGCGCCCTTACGGAAGATATAATCCACCATAAAAAGAACCTTAAGAAGTATATTGCTTCCCTGACCGATTCCATCGGTTATGTTGTGGGCCTTGCCGTATATACCTCCGGAGCAAGTGCACGGATGTTCGGCCAGCCGCTGTCCATCCGCTGCCAGATCAATTCCGGAGGACCGGATACCGTCATCGCAGCCGGGAAACTGGGGGATATTGCAAAGGCGGCTGCCCAGAATGTCCGGGCTTCCATCAAGAACCAGCTTCAGAAGACCGGGTTGAAATACTCGGGATATGAGATGCACATTGACTACATCCAGGCCCACGGCGGGGTTGAGGGGGACAGTGCCTCCATAGCCGTTGATGTCGGCCTGATGTCGGATTTTATCGGGAAACCCGTGAACCTGAAATACGGGATCACAGGCTCCTTAACCGGTGATATCATCCTGTCCGTGGGAGGGGTGACGGAAAAGGTCCGGTCCGTTATGGATCTTGATCTTGGTATGGAAGGGGTCTGCATCCCCTGGCAGAACAAGACGGATATTGAACCCCTCCTGGTTAATGCGGATTCTGTTTACACCATCCGTGACGAGATCCCCGGTGTCAGAATCTTCCGGTCCGAAGGGAAGAAAGATCCCTTTGATATCTACTTCTGCAAGACAAAGTACAATGCCTATAAAATAATGCTGGGATTGTCTGCCGGTGAGATAGAGACCGGGATTTTAAAGCGGTGCAAGCTGGATATTGAAAGGGCTTCAGCCTGATCCTGTCATGCTGTTACCGATAAAAACAGAGGGCAGGATATTAAAATTATTTTGGATCAAATGCTACGCTGTGGTATAATAATATCGGGAGTATCGTACTTTTAAGTCTCGTTAATTCCCACCGCCAGGACCGCCCCTGTTGTGTAATGCTTCAGGGGTGGTTTAATTTTAAAAGACGGTTTAACTTTAACGGACCATGGAATTGATTTTCTCCACATATTGCGCTATTGAAGGTCCGCATTCATAATTTAAAGAAGGACATCGACATGCTTTGCAAATACTGGAAATGCTTTGAGGTAAGGGGGAAACAGCCGGATGGAAAGCCCTGTCTCGATATGGTCCCCTGTTGTGTCCGGTCAGATGATAACCCCAATTCACTTAAACGGGCAAGGCAGGCCATGAATGAGGGGGGGACAATGCCGGAACCGCTGGCGTGCAACGCGAAACAGGGATCGGACAAATGCCATTTCCGGGGTTAATAAACCTGATGGTTTAATTGCGCCTGCCTGTACAAAAGCAACTGGCGTTATCGGGTCTGAAAACTTACACACCTGACCCTGCCGCCACACCCCAAAAGGATTGAAGATTTTTTCTGATTCAGGTATAACCTCCTGCCGGAACGGAAATAGATTCCAGCCCGTAGTTATTTAAAAAAACAAGATTCAGGAACGGCAGGTTATGGACGTACAGACCCAGATTGTTGACACCACCGGATTAAAAACCCGGGAACCTTTTGACACCCTTTTTCCCATTAAGGAAGAGACCCTGGCGGCCATTCACCAGGATATGGAGACCAATGGATTTGATCCGGTGTTTCCCATTGTGGTCTGGGAGGAGGAATCCGTGGTGGTGGACGGTCATACCCGGTTTACCGCTGCCAGGAACCTGGGGCTTCCCACGGTTCCCGTGATTCATAAATCCTTTGACAATGAGGATGACGCAATTCTCTACAGCTTCCATATCCAGCGCAACCGCAGGAATATGTCGGATGATGATATTCTCAAATGCCTGGCCCTGCTGGACAGCATCCATGACGCTGATGACAAACAGGAGGATGGCCCCGGGAAAACCCGGAAGGAAGTAAACGAAGCCCGGGCAAAGGAGCTGGGCATCAGCCCCGGGAAGGTGGATAAGGCAAGGAAGGTTCTGGAGCATGGGAACGATGAGATCCGGGAGGATGTGAAGACCGGGGAAAAGTCCATAAACCAGGCCTTTAATGAGATCCAGGAGATCCGCAGGGAAAGCGGGGAGATCAAGGGCCGGGAAACCACCGGCCTGGGTGCTGCTGCCAAATATACCCAGACCCTGGGCCGTTTTCTTAAAGAGCTGACCCGGATTAAGGAGAACGGCTGGGAAGATGTGACAATGGAAAAGGCCCTGGCTGACATCGAATCCATCCGTGATCTTATCGAGAGCTGAAGCGCATCAAAGTCCGGCTGTCCGGTTTGCGGACAGCCGGCCCCGATTTTGATAGACGGAATTTTCCGGGGCTATTTCCCGGATTGAATCCGGCAGATATTTTCTACCGCAGACTGGATAATCCGGATCAACTGGTCTGCCGGCAGTTCCGAATAAGCATCCCAGGCCATGGCGTTGTCATCCCCTAATAAGGCCATGAGTTCGTTTTCAAAGGTAAATGCAGCTTCAACAAGATCTTCCCTGGAGTGGGGGGCAAGATCCAGGTTATCCATGTCATTCAGGTCCAGAGTGTTGACAGTGCCGGCGTCCAGTTGATGGAGTTTTTCCGGAGCGGAGGCCGGTTTTTGTCCGGTTTCTCTCGTATTCAGCAGGCCGGCAAGACGGTTTCCCATGGCTTCCAGGCGGGGAACCAGGTCCAGGGCGTCTGAAACGGGGCGGTCCGTGTCCCTGCACCCCCGGATCCTCAGTTCCGCGATCATTTGCTCCAGAACGTCTCCGGCCCGGGTGATGAGTGTGTACTGTTCTTCATGATCTTTCATTTTTTTCCTCTTGTACCTCTTATGGGATCGCGCAAAAATAACTTCACCTGGTCTGTTTATAAAAACCCTTAAAACACTGGGTATTTTGCAAACAGAATGTGAACTAATTCTTACGGCGATCCCTATCCGGGGAATCTGGCCAAAATCGTATAGGATGTACCTGTAACCGGCTCATCAATTGTTTTGACCTTTTTAAATCCCAGTCTCAAATAAAAGTTGAAATTTTTCGGAATAAAGCTTTCGGCATAAACCGGAACACCGAGACTGTCGGTCTCTTCAAGCACCGGTGCCATCAATTCCCTGCCCAGACCCTTGCCCTGGCAGTCAGGGGATAAGCCGAGAATGGACAGATACCAGAACCGGTCTGTGACAATCCCTTTTGCCTGGTCTGCCATAAATGCCGTAATTCCCTCATAGGCATCCAGACTGGCCTGCCCCAGGTGGTCCCGGATAAACTCCTTTTTCATAATTGACAGGGTTTTGCCCTGTTCCTGACCAAGGGGACAGGACCAGATGGCGGCCCCGGAGGTCCGGTCCGGGGGAAAAGTCAGCCTGCCGTGGTCCCGTGCCTCCCTCATGGCATAATCATAGTACCGGAGCATTGCCTCCCTTGCTGTGGCGGGATCCGGGCTGCTCCGGTTTTCCAGGGTGATGTAAAAGGGATCCCGGATCAGGGCCTGATATAAAGCCCCGGCAGCGGGCCGGTTTATAAACGTATAAGGTGTCATTAAGTGTTTTCTCCGGTTAACGGGTAGGTGCCTGTCTTTATGCCGTCCGGGTAAAAGGCCTGGTGCGCATGTCTGAAAGCCCACCTGATGCACCCGGCATCCGTGCACTGGGTTGCTGTTGTAATTCTCCGGTGTCGGATATCCTGTTATCCGGAAAAATGCAAGGGGTTTGAATCTGTTTAGCCGTAAATCGTTCTGGTGAAACCGTCAAAGGCTGTGTCAAGCCTTTGGCGGAATGGCGGCGGACGGATAATTTTCCTAAGGCCTTGAAATTATATGCGCCTCTGCTGAAGCGGCTCTCTGTTGTTTTGTTTCTCCTGGCACAAATCATGCTTTGTATTCCGGGTAAAGATGGTGAACGTACCGTGAAAAGACAACCCTTTGGAAAAGAGAGGTGTGTTGTGAAAATATCGGATAGTGGTTTATCTGCCCCCATGCTTCCGCAAACAGGTACCTGGTCCCGGCCGGGATCTCCGGGGACTTTTGATGCATTGCTCACGGACCAGATCAATGCGCCCCAGGAAAGCCGGCCCGTATTATTGGGGACCATCACCCGGAAAACCCCAACCATTTCCCAGCTCCTCTACAAAAGTCCGCTAAAAGACCAGTGCTGGCAGATCATCCACGATAAGATCAACAGTGATAAGGCGTTTCACCGGATTCAGCCCGGCACTGAAATCCATTATAACCCAGACACCAGAGAGCTTGTCTGGGGAAAAGAACTGGATACTATGCTGGCCGGAAACGATCACCGGCCCGAATCCCCCGGCACCACCCCTTTGGCACCGGAAATACCCAGGGACCTGTCTGATTCAGCCAAGCAGTTTCTCGGCCGGGATTATAACCAGATGGACTGCTATGAACTCGTGGTGGGCGGGCTCAAGGAACTTGGGGTGCAGTATGGCGGAAAGGGCGGGCTGCATGAACACCTGGTCAGCCGTGCCAGTCAACAGGGCCTGGCGCGGAATCACTACCTAAACGGTGAGGGCCTTGTCGCAGCTTCGGGAAAGGATGTGTTCAAGGAAACCTATCACAGGATTACGGATCCCGCTGCCACCGTGGATGAAATCATGGCCCGGATTGCCCCGAAGCTTGAACAGGGCCAGATCCTCTCTTTTTCCATGAAGAACAGGGGGCACACCGGTGTGATCTCTAAGATGGACGGGCAGTGGACCTTTATCAACTCCGGCAGGATGGACAACAACCTGTCCGGGGATAACGGGAAAAAGGCAGTGGGGGAAGAGAGCCTTGAAGCGGAACTCCTTAACTGGTTCAAACTGGTGAACCGGGAAAAGTCAGCACTGCAGATTTCCCTGGGAAGCCTGGATATGGACCGGCTCTCCATGTTCAAACCCTCCGGATTTCGACAAAGGGTCTGAAGGTCCTTTCTCCATCCCACCCGCAAGAAAGCCCCGGCAGGTCAATGCCGGGGCTTTCTTGCGGGTGGGGTTTGTTTTCAGGCAGTGATCACGGGGAGGGCTGTTCCACTCTTTTCAGGGCCCGCGATTTCAGGGGAGGGCAGGCAATCCCGGCTGAAATCAGGCCGGGGGTAAAAGTATTCAATATCTTGAAGGATAAAAAAACATGTTAGGTTTACTAGGCGATTGCCCTGAGGCATCCCTTGTGATATAGGATATTGAATTTACTCAAATAGATTCTGTATTTAACGCAAACTGTAATTTATGCGTAACTATAAAAGATGAGGAGAACTTATGAGCACTAAAGAAGAACTGGAAGAAAAAGCGGAAGAGTGTGACGCGCCGGAGGAGTATATTGGCGTAGCAAAAGAAATCGTAGCTGACCTGGATGACAAGGAATGGGCGGCCGAGCTTCTGGAAGAGGGCGCGGAATGGGCAGAGACCTATGAGGACGCCGTGGTTTATGCAAAAGCAGCCAAAGAGATCATCGGTGATGATGACGTGGTCCAGACCTTTCTTGAAAACGGAAAAATGTTCTGTTCCTCACCTGCTGATTTCCTGGGACTGGGCGCTGCAGCCGGGGAACTCGGGCTTGAAGACCTGGCAAAGGAAATCGGTGAAGCCGCCATGGGCAAATGCACCAAGCTGACCGACTTCCTGGAGCTGAGCAACCAGTTGGCTGCCGATGATCCGGAAATGGCCCAGAAGGTTCTGGACAAAGCCTTTGACAAGTGCACCAAACCCGAAGATTTTGTCTCTTTTGCCAAATCCATCCTGGAGATGTCCGACGACAAAGCCAAGGCCAAAGAAGTGTATGACAAAGGCATGGCTGCCGCCAAAACTGCGGCCGACTTTAATGCCCTGGCTGCCGGCGCCAT
>JAKSAX010000590.1 GCA_022361395.1 Desulfobacterales bacterium
GTGGCGCGCCTGGCGCGATTCGAACACGCGGCCTACGGATTAGAAGTCCGTTGCTCTATCCAGCTGAGCTACAGGCGCAACAGGAGGATCTTTTATCAAAAAACGGTCCTTATGTCCACAAAAAAATGATGATCATCTGATAATTTTGAAAATATATTGCTTTTATAGAAAGTATGATAATGGTATAATCACTATTTAATTCAACTTAAGGTTCTCTGAATGAAAAAAACTGCCGACCAGAAAAACTCAAAAGCTAAAAAACGACTGACCAAAAAAGATTTCCTGGTACCTGCCAAATCACGGACCAGCAATTCCAAGGCATTGGTCAAATCAGACCCCATACAAAGCTATCTTAATGAAATAAACCGGTATAAGCTGCTGACCCGTGAGCAGGAAGTGGAACTGGGCAAGCGGATCCAGGAAGAAGGGGATCAGGAGGCAGCCTATATCATGACCACCTCCAACCTTCGCCTGGTGGTGAAAATCGCCCTGGAGTTCCAGCGGATCTGGATGCAGAATCTTCTGGACCTGATCCAGGAGGGAAATATAGGCCTTGTTCAGGCCGTGAAAAAATTCAACCCGTATAAAAACGTCAAGTTTTCCTATTATGCCTCTTTCTGGATCAAGGCCTATATCCTGAAGTTTATCATGGACAATTGGCGCATGGTGAAGATCGGGACCACCCAGGGCCAGAGAAAACTGTTTTTCAGGCTGAAAAAAGAAAAGGCCCGGCTCATTGAGCAGGGATTTGATCCCAAGCCCAAACTTTTGTCCGAGCGCCTTGGCGTGTCTGAAAAAGAGGTCGTGGACATGGATCAGCGCCTGGCTAACTGGGATTTATCCCTTGATGAGCCCCTTAAAAACGATTCCAATACGGAACGGATTGAATTTATAAATGTGGAATCGGATTCATCTGAAGACCGGGTGGCGAAAAAAGAGATCGAAGACATTCTGCACACCAAGGTCGGTGAGTTCAAAAAGACCTTGAACGACAGGGAACTGGATATTTTTGACCGCCGGATCTTTTCGGATTCCCCCCAGACACTCCAGGAAATCGGAGAAGTATATTCCATTTCAAGGGAGCGGGTAAGGCAGATAGAAAACAATATCCTCAAAAAAATGAAAGCCTATTTTAAGAAAGATATGCCGGATTTTGACATGTACGACCATACTCAATAAGAGTTCTAGGTTCAGATAAAAGGTGAGAAGTTCATGAAAAAGCTCTGCGTCCTGCTCCTGTTCATGTCGGTTATTATAGGCTGTGTCCGGACAATGGAGACAACGCCTGGCGGGCAGGCTGGTTTTCCGGCCGGCCCTGACGGCTCCGAAGCATTGGATGAAAACAATCTGACTGCTGAATTTTACTATTTAAAGGCCAGGAGGTTGTCCAAAAAGGGAGACCTGGCCCAAGCTGAAGCAGCCCTAAATGCTGCGGTGGAAAAAGATCCGGCCTCCTCGTTTCTGAAGCGGGAAATGATCCGCACCCTTCACAAACAGAAAAAAACAGACCAGGCCCTTGCCATGGCAGAGGCCCTGGTTGACCAGGAGCCGGACAATGTTGACAACCTCCTGATCCTGGTGCGGCTGAAAAAGGGAAGTGAGTACGACGAGGATCTTTCCGAAATTCTCAACCGGATACTGGAACTGGATCCGGAAAACCAGTCCACCTACCTGCGTCTGGGCAAAATATATATGGACACGGGTGAGTCAGACAAGGCCCTGGAATTGTTCAGCCAAATGGCAGAGGTATTTCCGGACTACTATGTGGCCCACTTTTACCTGGGAGAATCCCTGCTTTTAAAAGGGCGGACCGCCGAGGCCGAAACCGAGTTCCTGAAAACCCTTGAACTGGAACCGGAACTGGTGGAGCCCAGGTTCCGGCTCATAGATATCTACCAGTCCACCACACCTGAAAAAAACAGAGAAAAAATATTATCCGGGTATAAGGCCATCCTGGGGCTGGAACCGGACAATGACCGCGCCCTGTTCGAACTGGCCCTGTTCCATTACAAAAACAATGAGATGGAAAAGGCTGATCCCATATTTGCCCGGCTGGGCGAGACCCTGAAGGAAAATCCCAGGCTGATCATGGGTGCCGTGGATACATTTATCAGCCGGAAACGGTATGAAGACGCCATAATTGTATTTACCCAGATCCGCAAGGTGGACCCGGCAAACACCAACCTGAATTTTTTCCTGGGCATGGCCCATGAAGCCATGGATCACACGGACAAGGCAATTGAATACTACCTTAAGGTCACCCCGGACCATCCGCAGTATAAGAAGACGATCCTGAGCATTGCCTTTTTATACAGGGACAAGGGCAACACCCGCGAGGCCCTTCGCTTTCTTGAACAGCACCACCAGCAGAGCCCGGCAGATATCGATATCATCTCCTATCTTGCCTCCTTTTATGAGGAAGACAAAAGGTATGATACAGCCATGACTCTGCTTCAAAAAGGGTTGAAACAGAGCCCGGACAACACCACCCTGATGTTCAAGCTGGGGGCGATCCAGGATAAGGCAGGCCTCCGCCAGGACTGTATAAATACCATGAAGGCCCTGATCCGGAAGGATCCCGGGCATGCATCCGCACTGAACTACCTGGGCTATACCTATGCGGAAATGGATATCTATCTTGACGAAGCCCTGGAGCTGATCCGGCGGGCGCTTGAAATCAAACCTGATGACGGATATATCACTGACAGCCTGGGATGGGTCTACTATAAAAAGAAGGAGTATAAAAAGGCGGTATTTTATCTTGAAAAGGCAGCTGAAATTTCAAAATTTGAAACCATTATTGCCGCCCACCTGGCAGATGCCTATGTAAAGACAGGACAGCATGCCAAAGCCCTGGAAACATATAAAAAAGCCCTGGCCAACGCCAAAGAAGACCATAAGGATCAGGTCAAAGAGATAAAAGAAAAGATCAAGAAGCTGAAAGACCAGGGTTATGGCGCGCAGTAACCCCCTGTACATGCCTGTTGGCCTCATTTTTGTCATTTCCGTGATTTTGGCCGGCTGCGCCTCTATCAAGCCGGCAACAGATCCGGCTGAGGATAAAAGGGCCGAAGCCATGGCCCAAAAGGCCAGGGATTTCAACAAAGGGATCACCACCAGCAAGGGAACCGGATGGATGGTCCTGGATACAGGCAGTCAGAAACAGCGCTTTAAAATGGCCTGGGCAGCAGAAGCCCCCAACCGCCTGAGACTGACCCTGCTCATGGCAGGCCATCCTGTTGAAACAATTGCCGCCTCAGGAGACTGGGTCACCTTTATCTCACACACAGGAAAACACAAGCCCCACTCTGCCGTGTCAACGGACCCGGATCTCACTCCCTATATCAACATCCCGGTCCGGCTGTCCGAGATGATTTCCATACTCCTGGGCCGGGTTCCGGTCAGGCCGTTTGACAAGGCCTGGGTATCCCCGGAAAACCCGGATAAAGTCCTGGCCTCGAAAAACTTCTCCGGCACCATTCAGTCCATTATAATTGACGGGCAGGGCCGGGTTGTCCGCTACCGCCTGACGAAAACGGACATGACCCCTGTTTACTATATCACTTACAATAAATTCCGGCCGGCTAAAGGCTACCTTGTTCCGGCTTCCCTCACCATCGGGGACAGGGCCGGCCGCACCCTTGACATCACCCTGTCCGGGATGGTTCCCAACGCCCCGGTAAAAGAGTCTGTATTCAGGTTGACAGGGGCAGGATCGTGACCATTATCTAAATGGATTTGAATTAAC
>JAKSAX010000265.1 GCA_022361395.1 Desulfobacterales bacterium
CGGTACACCGGAGAGGAAAACCCCTTACTATTGTATTACCCGGAAAAAAGAATCAGGGGAAGAGACCAATGTCTACGACCTGAGCCTCTGCGATACCAGCGGCAAGCTTTTCGTTGATATACAGGGGTTTGAGATGGTCAAACTCAACCAGCTGGAAGAGAAAGACCGGATTTCGGACAAGGTGAGTTTTTCAAATGAGCCTGCAAAGAAAAACAAGGTCAGGTCCTGATCTGACCTGAAAAACCTGTAAAAGGAAAAGGCGGTTCCCCTGTTTTAGGGGCCGCCTTTTTTCGTATCATACAAAAGAATTCTTTTTCTATAGCCCAGAAGTTCCTTCTTCAAAAAAACTTGATGCCGGAGAGTGAAACAGGGTATAGATTTTGATTAATTAAAGTAAAAAGGAAGTGCTTGATATTGCGTTTTAAAAGTTTGTTCATACGGGTATTTGCCAGCTGTCTCGGTGGGGCTGTCCTCTTTTCCGGAAGTGTCCTGGCCTCCGGCAACAACCGGGTTCTGGTGGTGCATTCCTATCATAAAACCCAGAAGGGGCATGTGGTTGAAATGGACCAGGGGATTGCCGAGGCATTCACTGGGGCCAATGCTGATCTGCGGTATGTTTACATGGATACGAAATTGAGAAACGATGATGCCTGGAAACGGGAGGCCGGTCGCCTGGTCACCGGAGAGATGGAGCGGTTCCTGCCCCGGGTGGTGATTGCCATGGATGATAATGCCCAGGCGTATTTCGTGACAATGAATATGCACAGGGAAAATGCCCCGGCCTTTGTATTCGGCGGGGTCAACGCCGGCATCGCAGCTTACGGGTATCCGCAGCCCAACGTCACCGGGGTATTGGAGCGCCCGAATATCAGGGAGAGCCTTGAGCTGCTCCTTAAGATAAAGCCGGATGTAAAATCCGTACTGATGATCTCAGACAAGTCCAGGACAACGGATCTTTTTGTGGCCTACTGCAAAACCCTTGACCTGCCCGTAAGGATTGCCGGGTATGTCCAGGCCAGAACCCTTGGAGACTGGGAAAAGACCATAAAGGCCTACAGGGGAAAGGTGGATGGATTCGGGGTGTATGTCCTCAGGACAGTGAGGGAAAAGGCCGCAGGTAAAAGCCGGAGTGTCAGTGAAACCCGCCTGGTTGAAATTTTGAACCAGAAGGGCAGGCTTCCCACGGTTGGCTTTTTTGATACCACTGCGGAATCCGGCCTGCTCTGCGGGATTTCGGTCTCAATGAAGGCCCAGGGGCTGGCGGCCGGTCAAATGGCCCGTTCCATTCTTGAGGGGAAATCCCCGGAGGACTTTCCCATTGAACCCACCCGCAGGGGACGTATCCAGCTGAATCTGAAAACCGCTGAACAGCTTGGTCTTACCATGGACTGGAGCATTATCTCCAAAGCCGATGTGGTGGTCAGGTAATGACGCTCAAACTCCGGGAAAAGCTGCTCATTCCTGTGGTCATGACCATTGCCGCGGGGATGTTTGCCGGTTTTTTCTACTCCTATCTCTCCTCAACCCGGGCAATTGAAGTCAGTGTCAGGAGCGCCCTGGAACGGGAGACCCGGAATACGGCAGACCTGATTGATAAATGGCTGAATGCCCGCCACACAGACCTTTTGACCTGGAGCCGTGCCCCGGTTTTTACCGAGGCCCTCCTTGAAACCGGTTACTACGGCAGAAGCGCCATCAAGGGAGCAAACAAGCTTCTGGAGACCCTGGAAAAGGGATACTCATACTATGATTTTATATTTATCGCAGATCCGGACGGATTTTTGATATCCACCTCCCACAGTGATACCCCTAAAAAATACCGGGTGAACGACAGGGACTATTTTGAGGCTTCCATACAGGGCCGGACCTGGATATCCGATGTTATTGTTTCCAGGGAATCGGGCCGGAAGGTCTTTGTGGTATCGGTCCCCCTTAAAAAAGATAACCGGATTATCGGTGTACTGGCCGGTGCTGTAAATGTCTCTGATTTTTCCGCCATTTTTATCCATGACTTTAACCTGGACCGGCAGGGATTTGCCTATATGGCCGAGAAAAACGGTATGGTCATGGCCATGTCCGGGCACGGCATCAGCCTCCCAAGGCTCGACACCCATGAATTCGGCCGGAAAATCCTGGCCA
>JAKSAX010000165.1 GCA_022361395.1 Desulfobacterales bacterium
GCCACCAGTCTTCCCCTGCTCTGGTTTGCGGCCGCAGCCAAAAGACTGAACCTGTCGACCCTCGGCATCATCCAATACCTTGCCCCCTCCATCGCATTTATCCTGGGCGTCTTTGTCTATAAAGAGCCCTTCACACGCCACAGCCTCATTACCTTTGGGTTTATCTGGCTTGGGGTTCTGCTTTACATCTGGGAATCCCTGTCCAGGCACCGGAGATGAACAAAGGGGGCATGGAGATGACGCCTCAAGTATTCAAGCACTCTGAAATATCCCGGGCGTACTGGCCGTTGCCCCGGCGTTTTTTCAAGTTTTCTTGACTTCACATCGTGAAAAACAGATACTGTGGCAATAATTATCAGAGATATAAATCTGCCATTACAATTCGTATTCCGGCCTTAGGGATTGCTCAAAAATAAGGTCACACAGCCTGTTTGCAACTCCCCTTAAAACACCGGGTATTCTGCAAAACAGAACCTGGACTGATTTCTGCGCGATCCCGTAACGCCCGCTGTCCTATCGGACTTCAGACATAATGGCTGACAGTTGAAAAGGAGTCTTGGGATGAGAAAAAAAGCCATCACAAAAACCTTTTGCCTGGGATTTTCCCTGCTCTTTATTTCCCTGGGAGGCGGGGGACTTTTTTTTCTAAATGAAATAAAAACTCTGTCTAACCTTACCAGCTCCATTTTTCACCATCCGCTGGTGGTTTCCACGACATCACTGGAATGCAGCCTGGCCATCACTAAAATGCATCGTACCATGAAGGATATCGTTCTCTTTTCAGATCCGGATATCCTTGCAGATGAGATCGGCCGCATTAACCGGCAGGAAACCCGGGTATATGCAAACCTGGACATCATCCAGGACAAAATACTCGGTGTGGAAGGCAAGGCCCTTGAGGAGGAGGCCAGGGCCATGTTCAGAGCCTGGAAACCCATCCGGGATGAGGTCATCACCCTGGTTCTCAAACATCAGACAGAGGCCGCGGCCCTGATCACAAAGAACAAGGGAGCCCGCCATGTAAATCTTATGGAAGCCAAGATGGGGGAACTGACAGCCTATGCAAGAAATAAAGCCTCCGAATTTTTAAGCCAGTCCGAGCGTACCGGAAACAAGGCGCGGTCCATCTCTTTAGGCTTTCTGATCCTCGGTATGATTTTTATATTGATAACCGGCGGGTTGACCATCGTATTTTCATCGCGTTTTGAAGATGACCTGGTTCAAAGCGAGCACCACCACAGGGTTATCTTTGAAAACTCTCCCCTGGGCATGATCCGCTTCTCCCCGGAGGGCAGCATTGTGGATATGAATGAAAAGTTTGCCTCCATGATGGGAAGCACAAAGGCAAAGCTTCTTGGTTTCAACACAGCCACCCAGAGTCCGCCTGCCATGCAGGAATCCATAAAAACCGCCCTGGCAGGCCGGACATCTGTTTACGAGGACCTGTACCCCTCTGCTTCCGGAAAAACAGCATTGTTCCTCCGGGTGATTTTCAATCCGGTAAGCCCAGGGTCAAAAAAGACGGAAGTCATTGCCACTCTGGAGGACATTACGGAGAGAAAGGCTGCGGAACAGGAGAGGGAAGAGAATGAACGCCGGTTGAATACCATATTCAACTCCGTTCAAACTGGGATATTTATCATAGACAAGGAGACCCATACCCTTCTTGATGTAAACTCTGCGGCAGAAACAATGGTGGGCATGCCCAGATCCGAGATGACCGGCAAACCCTGGAACAGATTAATCTGCGCAGTAGATCAGGACAGCTGTCCGATAATTGACCTTGAACAGACCCGTGAAAACTCAGAACGGATCCTTTTAACGGCCGATAACCGTGAACGCCCCATATTAACGACAATAACTGAGGTCTCGATCCGCGGGCGGGCCTGTCTTCTGGAATGCTTTGTGGATATCAGCAGGCAAAAGGAGATTGAACAGGGGCTCCGGGAGGCAAAGGAGGCTGCAGAGGCTGCAACCCTTGCCAAGGCAAATTTCCTGGCAAACATGAGCCATGAAATCCGGACCCCTATGAACGGGGTTATCGGCATGACCGAACTTCTGGCCGGGACCGAACTGAACCGGGAACAGAAAGAGTATGTCTCCACGATCGCCCATAGCTCAGATGCCCTGCTCGAAATTATCAACGACATTCTGGACCATTCAAAAATTGATGCCGGCAAGGTGGAGCTGGAGTCTATTGAATTCAACCTCAGGACCCTCCTTGAAAGCATTGCCGATTTAACCGCAGTCAAGGCCCAGGAAAAGGGACTTGAATATTGTACGATTATCCACCCCCAGACCCCCTCTTTTCTGATCGGGGATCCCGGAAGACTGCGCCAGATCCTCTTAAATCTTATCGGGAATGCCGTCAAATTCACCAGGCAGGGGGAGGTGGTGGTTGAAACACGGGTGGAAAGGGAAGGCCGGGACCATGCCGTTGTAAAATTCCTTGTCACCGATACCGGTATCGGCATTCCGGAGGACAAACTGGATATTCTCTTTGACTCCTTTTCACAGGTGGATACATCAACCACCAGGAAATTCGGGGGTACAGGCCTTGGCCTGACCATCTCACGGCAATTGACTAAGCTCATGGGCGGCCGGATTCAGGTAGATTCCACCCTGGGCTCAGGCTCCTGTTTCAGTTTTACGGCAGCATTCAAAAAAGTGGTCCGAAGGAAAGAAGGCCACCGGATCCCGCGTAAAAAAAGCCTGAAGGGAAACCACATCCTCATCGTGGATGACAATAAGACAAATCGCTTCGTACTCAAGGCCGATCTTGCCAACTGGGGATGCCGGGTTGAAGAGGCCGATGACGGTTACACGGCCCTGGACAAACTGATCAGCGCCGAAAATGAGGGGGACGGGTTTGACATTGCCGTCATAGACATGCAGATGCCGGGAATGGACGGTGAGACCCTTGGAAGAGAAATCAAACAGTATCCGGCAATCAGCAGTCTCCGGATGATCATGCTCACCTCTATGGGGATGCGGGGTGATGCCTGGCGGTTTCAAGGGGCGGGGTTTTCAGCCTATTTAAATAAGCCGGTTAAGCAGCAGGAACTTTTTGACTGCCTGACCATGGTTCATCCCGATAATGCGGCAGCCCAGCTGCCCGGCCCCATTATCACTAAACATGTCATAGCGGAAAACCAGCCGCCGCCGGCACGGATCCTTCTGGCTGAGGATAATAAAATCAACAAAAAGGTGGCATTGGCCAACCTTCGCAAGCTCGGGTTCTCATCCGATGCTGTAACAAACGGAAAAGAAGCGGTAGAGGCGCTTCAGGCAACAGATTATGATCTCGTACTCATGGACTGCCAGATGCCGGAAATGGACGGGTATGAGGCAACCCGCCATATCAGAAACGGGGATACAGGGGTTCTGGCCCCTGAAGTGCCCATCATCGCCATGACGGCCAATGCCATGGACAAAGACAGGGAAAAATGCCTGGCCGCAGGAATGAATGACTACCTGGCCAAGCCGGTAAAAGCAAAGGACCTGTCTGCCATGCTGTCCAAGTGGCTGGAATAAACAGGCCCTTTCTGATCTTGTTTTGTTTTAGACCATCTTGCCGTCTTTCCAGAACGGCGACATCTGCCTCAGCTTATCAATGGTGGGAATCATTGTCTCCACAATGATATCCATTTCCGCTTTTGTATTGTAGTGGGACAGGGAAAAACGGATGGTGCCGTGGGCGGATTTAAAGGGCACGTCCATGGCCATAAGCACATGTGAGGGATCCAGGGATCCCGAAGTACAGGCAGAGCCAGAGGATGCACAGATGCCTTTCCGGTCCAGCAGCATGAGAATGGACTCCCCCTCAACCGCATCAAACCCGATGGAGAGGGTATTTGGCAGGCGGTTGTCACGGTCGCCGTTAACAGAGGTTCCCGGGATTTCCTCCAAAAGCCGGGATTCCAGATAATCCCTTAGCTCCCTTACCTCGGTGTTCATGAGTTCCAGGTTTTCCCTGGCCAGTTCGCAGGCCTTGCCCAGCCCGATGATGGATACGGTATTTTCTGTACCGCCGCGCCGCCCGTCTTCCTGGTGGCCGCCGATAAGAAAGGGAGGGAATTTAAAGCCCTGTTTCACATAAAGCACCCCAATGCCCTTAGGGGCATGGATTTTGTGACCAGACAGGGAGAGCATATCCACACCGGTCTTCTTGACGTCAATATCTATCTTTCCCGTGGCCTGAACCGCATCTGTATGAAAGAGGATACCCTTTTCCCTGGCCTTTACGGCAACCTCTTCAACGGGAAAAATCACGCCGGTTTCATTATTGGCCCACATCAGGGAAACAATGGCGGTATTTTCGGACATGGCATCGTACAGCGCCTGGGTATCCAGGCGGCCTTTCTTATCAACGGGAACAAAGGTAACCTCATATCCTTTTTTATCGGCCAGGTATGAGTACAGGTTCTTGATGGCCGGATGTTCCACCACTGAGGTGATGAGGTGTTTTTTTTCAGGGAAGGCTGTAATGGCTGCGTTAATAGCGGCATTGTCGCTTTCCGTGCCGCAGGAGGTAAAAATAATTTCCCCGGGATCGGCATTGATCAGATCCGCCACCTGCTGACGGGCTCGGGTAATTTTTTTACCGACTTCATCACCAAATGTATACATGGAGGAGGGGTTTCCGTAGAATTCCCCGAAAAAAGGCATCATCTCCTGAATGACTTCATCCGCAACCTTTGTCGTGGCATTGTTATCTGTATAAATGACGTCCATATTAATTTTCCTCTGTGGCTTTTGCAGAAACGATTATCTCTTCAATCCGATCCAGGCACTTGCCGCATCCGCCACCGGCTTTCAAGTAATTGGTAACATGTTCAGTGGTTTCCAGTCCGTTTCCCTTTACCGCATCAATGATTTCAAGATCGGTTACCTCAAAGCACTCGCAGACCATTTCACCGGGTTTCGCAAGGATCTGGATCCCTTTGAAATCCGCAATGGCCTTTTTAAGGGCAGCCTGCCCCATTACCGAACAATGCATCTTTTCCTTGGGCAGTCCGCCAAGGTAATCGGAAATATCATCATTGGTCACC
>JAKSAX010000164.1 GCA_022361395.1 Desulfobacterales bacterium
ATCATTGCCCTCGGCACACACAGGGACATTCCGGCCCACGGGTTTGCCGCCCTCTGCGGGGAGGGGACCGGCAGCAGGGTGAAAGTGATAAACTCCGCAGGCCGGGATCCGGACCGGCTCACGCATATCGGCACCACCAGCCGTGGCACACGGCTGACCGTTACCAGAGAGGCCTGGGAAGCAGATCATATTATCATCTTCGGCGGTATTCTCCACCATATGCTGGCCGGATACGGGGGGGGCAGGAAATACATCCTGCCGGGTATTGCCGGAGAGAGCGCGATCATGGCCAACCACGCCCTGGCCATTGACAGGGACGGCACACCCCACCCTCTGGTGACCCAGGCCGTCTGCCGGGGCAACCCCGTCAGTGAGGATATGCAGGAGGGCGCCGACCTCTTTTTAAAACATAAAACCTGCACCTATGCAGCGGTTGTTGCCAACGGCAGGGGAGAGATCTTCCATGCAGATGCCGGAGAACTCCGCGCCACCTTTGAACAGGGATGCGGCCACCTTGACGGGGCCTGCTGCGTAGATGTGGATCAAAAGGCCGATTTCATCCTGTTTTCAGCCGGAGGCCACCGCACGGACGGACAGCTTTACCAGGCCACCAAGGCCCTGTTCAACGCGGTGAATGTGGCAAAAGAAGGGGCTGATCTCATGTTTGTGGCCGGATGCGGCCAGGGGGTGGGCAATGACAGCTTTGCCGAGGCACTAACTGCCTTCAGGAACCGACCCGGCGCCCTGGGAAAAAAACTGGCAGACCAATTCCACATGCCGGCCTATGTGGCGCTGCGGGTGATAGACATGCTGACCCGGTTCCGCATCACCCTGGTCTCTGACCTGGATGAGGCAACCACCAGGGCGCTCGGGTTTGAATTCACCCGGGATCCCCGGCAGCTGATAACCGGCCTGCACGGAAAAGGATACATTATTCCCTTTGCCGAAAATATCCTCCCGAGGAAAAAGGGGGAGTAGATTATCAAATACAGGAAAGTGATATGGACGAAAAAAGCATATCGGAAAATATAAAAAAACTCCGGGTCCAAAAAAAGATGACCCTCCAGGACCTGGCAACAGGGACAGGGTTGACCAAGGGATATCTGTCAAAGGTGGAGCGGGCCCGGAAGGCGCCGCCCTATTCCACCCTGACCAAGATCGCAGCTGCACTGGAAATTGAAATCACCACCCTGCTGGCAGGGGATGTAATGCCCCGGGAAGATGTCCGCCTCTTTCTCAGCCGCGGCAAAACCCGGGAGCTGATCAGGGAAACAGACCAGTTTGCCGGGTATGATTACGAGATTCTGGCTGAAGGGAAACCGGGTAAAAACATGGAACCCTTTATCATCCATGCACCCTGGGAAATTACCCGGACCTATGCCCATGAGGGTGAGGAAACAATCTATGTCATAGACGGACAGCTGGAGTTCCATTACGGAGATGACGTCCATCTGCTGAACCCCGGTGACAATATCTACTTTGACTCAATCGTCCCCCATGTGGGCGAAAGCCTCGGCAGGTCAAAGGCCCGGCTTTTGGTGGTCATCTACTTTTACAAGAGAAACCGGTAATAGAAAAAAAATTACATCAATGCCTGAAATTTCTCCAGGAACAGGGCAGAGGGCCGGTCAAAAAAGATTCCTGTAGTTTTCCCCGGCACCATTCCCCTGATAAACAGATAAAAAACACCGCCGAAATGGGTATCGTAATCATAATCCCCGAGGCGGAGTTTCAGATACCGGTCAAGGGCGGCAAGGTAGATATGGTACTGGAGGATATAGTCATGGCTGATCATGGCGCGGGACAGCGACTCCGGGATATAATCCCCGTATACCGGCCCCAGGAAGTTGGACTTGTAATCCAGGATATACCACCTGTTGTCATGGCAGGCCACAAGATCGATAAATCCCTTGAGAAATCCCTTAAACGGAGGCACGCTCATTCCGTCCAGCCGCCCGGCGTATGCGGTATGACCGGGCTCGGAGGCAAACAGGTCAACCAGCCCCCGAAGGTCAAACTGGGTGAGATCAAAGCAGAATTCCAGTTCCGTAAACCGCTGGTCCGTGGAGATATCTTTCAGGCGGAACCCCTGCCCCGCTTCTCCCTCCAGGGGGGTATGCAGAATGTCGCCCACAGCCCCGGCCGCAGCGCTGCCAAGTTCGGGGTTGAACCCGTAGCGGGCAAGATTCAGGGAGACTACCGGCTCAACGGCAGCAGCATCGGTAAAGTCGATATCTTCTAACACTGAATGAAAAAAATCCCCTGCCCCCGCCCCTTTGGGAAAGTCCCCCAGAAGGATGGGCTCACCCTGTTCAGACGGGGCGCTGCCTGTTTCAGGCCGCGGTTCGGAAGTTTCACCGGTTTGACTGGCAACAATGGCCGAATAACTGGATATCCGCCAGTCAATGCCGATCTGCCGGTTCAGGGAGAGGGGGGCCAGATCCTCCCGGGGCGTTTGCCCGGATGCGTACCAGCCGCCGCCGGCCTGCGGCTTTGTTACCTCAATTATCCCCTCTCCGGCAACCCGGTTCAGATCCCTGATCAGGGCATCATCATCTCCGCATCCGTCAGGATGAAGCAATCGGCCAAGGGCAGAGGCATCCGCCCCTGAAAATCCCCCCCAGTAAATGCGGCAATAGGCAGAGGCCCGTGTAAGGGCCACGTAAAGCAGCCGCATTTCTTCGGCGACCTGTTCATCAGCCATCAGCTTCCTTGCCCTGTCTATCTCATCCGATCCCAGATCAAGGCAGAGGTCGTGGCCATGGTCCGGATCATGGAAAAGGGCCGGGCCGGATGCAGGCCCGGTTTTACCTGTCCAGAGATAGGGAAGAAACACCATGGGATACTCAAGGCCTTTGCTCTTGTGGATGGTGACAATGGCCACGGCCCTGGCATCGCTCTCAAGACGGAGCTCATCTGCGATCTCTTCCCGGGTCTCTTTATTCATCTGGTTTTCATACCATTTTAAAAGATAGGGCCCGGACAGCTGCCGGTGAAGCACGGCCTGGGACACCAGTTCAATCAGATGGTAAAAATTGGTCAGGGCCCGCTCGGATAAAGAGGAACAGGGCGCAGGCAAAACCTCTTCGTCGTGGAAAACTGCTGATATCATGGAGACAAACCCCTTTTCCTCCCAGATGTCCCGGTATCCCCTGAACCGGTCCTGCCATTGGAAGGCAAGGGTCTCATCCCTGTCCAGCGCCTTTATCATCCCGGCATCCCACCCGTACACCGGGGAAGCCAGAGCAGCCCTGAGGTAACGGCCGGGCCGGGCCACGGCCGACAGGATGTCAAAAAATTCAGCTGCCTCCGCCGAGTCAAACACCGACCCGGTCTTGGACAGAAACGAGGGAATATTGACCCGTGACAAAGCAGTTTGAACGGCTTCTGCCTGGGCATTGGTCCTGACCAGAACAGCCATGTCCCCGGGAGAAATCCGCCCTGTGATCTCAGGGGAGGCACCGGTATCGGCAAACCCTATAGGATCCTGGGTTCCGCCTCCTTGTCCGGCCTCCCCTCCCCGGGAGAGGATGGAAAGCATGTCCCGGGCCAGGATATCGGGAATTGCGGCCAGTGCAGCAGCCTTTTTCACAAACCCGCTGCGGTCCGTGGACAGCCCCTCCCTTTCAACTACAGAGATACTCAGGGGGGGAAGATACCTGCGGCCGTCTGATATGCGGTTTTTTGCCGACGGGGGGGTGCTCACCTCTGTAAAGGGTATTTCTTTGAATCCGAACGGGGTCTGAATCCGGGTGAATATGCGGTTCACGGCCCGGACCAGCAACGGGGCCGACCTGTAATTTACGGGCAGGGTAAAGGTCTGGCTGCTGGCCTGTGATGCAGCCAGGTAGGCGAAAATATCCCCGCCTCTGAACGCATAAATAGCCTGCTTGGGATCACCGATCATAAAAAAGGGCAGTTGCTCCCCCCGGGACTCCCCGAACAGCTTTGAAAAAATAGTGTACTGCCCCGGGTCGGTATCCTGGAACTCATCAATGAGGCAGGCCCGGTACCTGCCCAGAACCGCCTCTTTGAGCCGGTCCCCGCCTTTACCCGTTAATGCGGCCTCAAGGTCGTTGATCAGGTCATCAAAAAAACAGCGCCCCCGGCCGGACTTCATCTTTTCCAGGGACGCCTGGAAATATGCCAGAAATTCCAGTTTCACCGCTGTTATATTCTCTGCCACGGCCTGGTCCAGCGCCGTCAATTCTTCACACAGGTCAAAAAAGGGGTGTGCCGGCGGGGTGTGCCCGGATTTTGTCTTCAGGGCCAGGCGGGTATTGGTAAACTTGTACAGGGGATCGCCCTTTTCCGCCATCACGACCACCGGGTTCTCCCCCTGGCTGTTCAACAGCTCAAGGCTTGACTCCAGCCACCTGGGCAGGTTCTTTTTGTTGTAGCTGCGCTTGTCCACCCCTTTATGCCCCTGGATCAGGCTGAGGATACTCTCTTTTTCCGCCGCAAGCATCTTGCCAAGGTCTCCGGTCACCTTCCGGTATTGATCCCAGACGTCCCTGAATTCTGCGGATTCCGGGCAGGTTTTTATACCGGGCCTGGATACTGCCTGGCGGAACTCCTCCATGATCCGTTCCGGGGTAATGCCGTTGTGCTGGAGGAATTTAAGAAACAGGGGGTCCTGGTCATTGATCCGGGCCGAAAAAAAATCCGAAACGGTCTGGCGGAGAAAGCCGGTGCTGTCCTGCAGCAGTTCCATATCAAAATAGGTGTTGCTTTCAAAGGCATTCTCCCTGAGCACGGAAAAACAAAAAGAATGAATGGTCATGACGGCAGCCTGGTCAAAGCAGGTCACCGCCAGCCGCAGCCGTTTCCTGATGAGTTCCGGTTCAGGCTGGGTTCTGAAAAATTCAGCCAGTTCATCCTGGCTGGAATCCTCTTCTGTCCTGTCCGGTGAACCGGATGACAAACAGGTGGCCAGGCGCTGCCGTATCCGCAGTTTCAGTTCAGCGGCGGCCGCCTCGGTAAAGGTCACCACAAGTATGGATTCAACCGGTAGGCCCAGGGCCACAAGGCGTGCGAATAGGGTGGTGATGGTGTAGGTCTTCCCTGTACCTGCGCTGGCCTCAATCAGTGTGATCCGTTCAAAATCCAGATCAAAGGGGTCTAAGGGGGGGATGGTCATGGGATCAGGTTCTCCAGAAGCGGGGTGAATACTGAAAGCCCGGTGTCCAGAAGGCCGGAGGCCTCCAGGGTTTTCCTCCCGGAAAACGGGTCCAGGCTGCCAAAAGCCAGGGCCGTATACCGGTTCTGTTTTTCACCCGGCATAAATTGATTTCCGGTCCAATAGGGCCTTGCCCTGTCCAGCGCCTTTTCAACGGCTTCTGCGGAGATGCCGCCGCCCTGGACGGCCAGGCTTTCAACCAGATAAAAACAGGGAACAGGCAAAAAGGGAAGGACCTGTTCCCGGCCGGAGCGGTAGAGTTCGGCCAGGGACCGGAGAATCTCTTCCGCCTCGCCGCCCAGGGGGGAGAAACCGCAGGCCTTTGCCTTTTTGGCGTTTTTGGGATCCCGCCCTATGAGCCAGGTCTGCCCCGAGATTTCTGCACCAAGGGAGTAAAAAAGATGGCTGATCCACTGATCAAGCAGCCGGACCGGCGTGATTGCCCCGAACCCCTTTACGTATCTGCCCGATGAATAGACATCCTCGATCCGCCCTGAAATCCGGAATGTATCAAATTCCAGGTCCAGTTCAAGCCCGGAAGGCTTTTCGTCCGGTATCGTCTCCGTGGCCAGGCGCCTCACCGGCTCTGCAAGTTCCCGGATCCGCTCCCATTCCGTGCGGCCTTTTTCCCCGAAGGGCAGCAGGCCGCGGCCGCGCATAAGAGAATATGTGCCAGCTTCATCCCCCAGGTTTACACCGGCGGTCCCCAGATGGTACTGGTCCAGCCCCGACACCTGAAACACCTCCCTGTCCGTCCCCTTTTCCTCCGGTTCAGGATAGGCGATGCCAAGTGTCCGGGAGATAAAATCCCGGACGGGATGACGGAAAAACCGGATCAGATCGGAAAGGTCAATGAGAAAGGGCTGACCGGGAGAAGGGTCTGTTTTCCCCTCCTCTGCCCCGTTCTGTCCGGGCAGGAAAGTGAAAGCCCCCCTGCCGCTCCCGGCTTTCTGTTTTTCCTGGGCCAGGGCAATCCGGCACTGCGGCCTGGAGTAGGAATACAGCCCGTCCGGCTGTTTTAAAGGGTCGAAGTAGCCGGGACTGAAGGGATGAAGGGGATGAAACACCTGCCAGGTATACCCTTTTGGAAAAGTAAACCCGGCAGTTATCGCATCAATGAGCTCTGCCACGGGGCCGGCACAGGGAATGGGGGAATTATCACTGATACTCATCCCCGTATAGGTAATGATCAGCCTCTCCCTGGCCGACAGCAGGGATTCCAGAAAAAGATAGCAGTCCTCTTCACGCTCCTGCTTGTCCCCGGGTCTGGGGCCGGCGGCCATCAGGTCAAATCCCTGTGCCCTGGACTGCCTTGGAAATCCCTGCTCATCCATCCCCATCAGACAGACAACCTTAAACGGAATGCTCCGCATGGGCATGAGATTACACAGGGTAAGGCTGCCGGCCAGGAAACTGCCCTGGGAGATACTCTGGTCCAGTTGATTCTCAAGGATTTCACGGATAACGGCAAACTCAAGTTTTCGCCTGAAACCGGCCCCCCCGGCCTGGGTGACCATTTCATCTATGGATGTGAGCAGGAACCCGATATCCCCTTCGTTCCCGTGGGCGGTTTCCAGCATGGACTTCACAAGTTTTTTCAGGCATCCCCCCCACTCTTCGGGGGATTTGGGATGATCCAGGGCTTTCAGCCCCTGGAACAGGGTTGAAGTAAAGTGGCAGAACCTGCCCAGGATGTCCGCATCAAGCCCTTCAAACCCGTCCCAGGGCAGTACGTCCCGGATCATGGCATCCTCCCCTCCCGGCATGGCAAATCCCGCCATCAGCCGCTGTATACCGAACGCCCAGGAGTTTTCAAAAAAGCCATGGTCCAGGAGGCGTTCCCTGTGGGAGGCGTCCTCCCCCCAGAGTACCCCGGCAGATGCCAGCGCCTCATCAATCCGTTCCTGGTCTTCCAGGGAAAGGCCGAACCTGGCAGAGATCACCGGGGAGAGCAGGAGATCCATCACCTTTGACTTTTCAAACCTGGAATCCCGCAGATCCAATAGTTTTAAAAATGCATCAAGAGTCCGGGATTCCGACCGTTTTCTCCTGTCCGAAACAGTGTAGGGAATCCGGGGGGCCTGGGCAAACACCGCCTCCAAAAATGGGGCATAGGCCTCTATATCCGGCATCATTACGATAACATCATGGGGCTTCAGGCCGGGACAGGTGTTAAAGGCATCCAGCAAGATATCCTTTAGAACCTGGGCCTCACGCATGGGGGAGTGGCAGGCGTGGACAGATAGTGAATTATCTTCGTCAGTTACCGGAACCGGCTGATACTCTCCTTGCCTCCTGCGGTGAACCAGGTTCAGGATATCGGACTGGATCACGGCCAGCATTGATGAATCACCTGCATCCAGGGGATCTGAAAACAGCTCCCCAAAGGGTTCATGGTAGTCAAAATTTTCCAGTATCCCGTGAAACTCCCGGCCGCTTCTGCCCAGGGCGGCCAGCAGGGGATTGGCCTCATCTTCGGACCCGGTAAACAGGGGACTGAATTCCTCCCCGGACGGATCGTCTCCGGTGCTGTCATGGTCAGCCAGGGCCTGCTTTTCCACCTGGCGTTTTGATTTCAGGTCAAAGAAAAACTGATTGGAGGGTGTCAGCAGGAAAAGGAAAATTTCAGAGGTCCTGCCCAGGGCGGCAAAGGCCTCAAGAAACCTGGGCGGCATGGATGAAACACCGAACAATGATATCCGCTGGGGCATTGGGGACAGGTCGTTTTTCCCGGCCAGGAGGGATTCCAGCCGGTCAGACAGGGGCACGGCCTCCTGCGTCATTTCTTTCCAGAGCCGTGCCTGCCACTCCCGGTGGCTGCCGGCCGGCCCTGCCGGGCTCTTCATGCCCGTGTTTAAGGGGGCATGCCCCGACCAGGCAGACAGCATATCCGGACGATAGACCTGGTAATCATCAAAGATCCGTGCAATCTTACGGCTCAGCTGCAGTGTCTTCCTTCCGGTCTCATCCCCGCGGACATAGTCATAAGGTCCCCCCGGCGCCTTAAACACACCCTCTCCTGCAGTACCGGACAGGAGGATGTCCATGATCTTCCAGAGCATCATCTCCCTGGTCAGGACCGCCTCTCCGCTGTTCCGGTTATCAGGCTGCCCCATGGCCAGCTCAAGAATCTCCCTGGGAAACACAAACTTCACATTGGCACAGATTCCGAAGCGGCCGGCAATGGCCGTTGTGAGCCATTGTTTCATTCCCCTGGACTGGATGCCGATAACCTCCGGTGTCATGGGATCGGCCGGCACCTGGGCAACCACTGTACACAGGGCCTCCACAAGATCTTCCATCCGGTTGCTTTTTATCAGGTTGAGCAATGCAGTCTGTTCCTTTGTTTAAATTTTTTATCCAGTGGCTCACCGGTTTTTTCCGAACAATACCAGACCCCCGGCAAGCGATCAAAACCTTTTTTGCGGATTATTATATGCCCGGACGGGCAGGAAAATTGTCAGGAGTCTTCGGACGCGGTCCCACTGGCGGTATCCCGGTTCTCCGCAGCGTCAAGGGTACGCAGGGAGTCCATGACCCTGGAAAACGCGGCAATGCAGTCCCTGGTGAGCCGGGCGATATCTGAGCGGGACTTTTTCCCTTTGCACGCCTCTTCAAGCTTCCGGGTGGCCTGTTCCAGCTCAGGGGCCCCCATGCTGCCGCAGACCCCCTTTATTGTATGGGCAAGCACGCCCAGCCCCTCCAGGTCATTTTTCTCCATCAGGACCCCAAATTGCCTGAGAGTATTATTTTCCTCATGTTTCTTGAAAAAACGGAGCAGGATACGTTTAAACGATTCC
>JAKSAX010000297.1 GCA_022361395.1 Desulfobacterales bacterium
TATTCATGGCTGCCCCCTGTATCCGGTTCAGGCATCTCAAATCCGTTTCTCAGCGCCAAGTCGGTGAATTCCCCGTACAGGGATGTGACGGTCTTTTTATACAGGGCATTGAGACTCTCATGTTGATCTGCGTCACCGGCCCTGATAAACGAAATTATCCGGTTCATCACCTGGGACGGGGTCTCTGAGGGTTTGGCGGTCTTCTCATTGAGTTGCCCTGTAATCCCGTTGATTTGATCCTCCAGCTTTTCCAACTCACTTTCATGGTGTTTGGTGGTCTCCATGAGTTCACAGTTGAGATCATATAATTTTGCATTCTGTCTTTTTGCCAGTGCAAAGAGCTGCTGATTTTCCAGGTGGCGTTCATACTGGGCTATCCCCGACCGGATCGCCCTGACCATTTCGTCATGTTTCCAGGGTTTGGCAATATAATGCTGGACCGCGCCTTTGTTGACCGCCGCGATAATCGTATCCATCCTGGAATAGCCGGTAACAAGAAAACGGATTGTTTCGGGACTCATCTCTTTGGCTTTGGCAAGAAACTGGGTGCCTGCCATCCCGGGCATGCGCTGGTCGCAAATGATCAGGGAGAACTGTGTTTCAGTATTTTCAAGCCGTTCAAGCCCGGCCTCTCCGGATTCAGCATAGTCGGATAATATTTCCATCTTGGCTAAAATACGTTTGATAGCCCTGCCTATGACGGCTTCATCGTCTATAATCAACACCCGGTGTTCCGGTTTTTTCCCCTGGCTCTGTGTCATTGAAGAGGGTCCTTAATGTCGTTGGCTATTGCCCAAACTGATTCAGATGGGAACAGTTTAATTGGAATGGCCGCCAAATGCAATAATAAAAGGCGTTTAGGGCAGGGCAATCGCCTGTAAACCGGCGGTTTTTTTGTCAACAAACCATGTGAAGTTATTTTTGCGCGACTCCTAAGCCTTTTTTCGTATTTATAAGATAGTGTGCTCTTTTTTTTGAAATCGTCATAAGATTCTGATATCTTAAGAAAAGGAGTAATTAACGGCAGGAGGCCATTTATGAGAATCAATTCAAATATTGCATCCCAGCAGGCCATTCAACGGGCAGGAAGTGCAAGATCCGGACTCTCCGATTCCCTGAATCGAATTGCCACAGGAAAAAAAATAAGCTCGGGTGCGGACGATGCGTCGGGGATGACCATTGCATCCCGCCTCAAGAGCCAGTCCCTTGCAATGGGCCAGGCAATGAAAAATGCCAATGACGGCATCTCCGTTACCCAGGTCGCAGACGGTGCCCTGGGGCAGATGACTGAAATCCTTCAATCCATCCGCACCAATGTGCTGGCCGCCGCAAACGGCAGCCAGTCCGCTGACAGCCTTCAGGCGATCCAGGCAGATATAGAGGGATCTATAACCGCCCTGAATGAAATCGTGGACACGACCCAGTTCAACGGTCAATCCCTCCTTTCGGGAAGCTTTACCAATAAGAGTTTTTCCGTAGGGCAGGGCAGCACCATTGATGTCTCCATCTCATCCGTGGAAACGGATCATCTGGGAAGCAGTGACACCGGTTTTCTGTCGGGAATTGACGTGACCACAGCCGACGGGGCCCAGAATGCACTGGATACAGTTGACCAGGCCATGGATCAGCTCAATCAGGTCAGGTCAAACCTCGGATCCACCCAGAATCATTTTGAGAGCACCATTCAGGGACTTTCAACAGGTATGATCAATCTTGAAGCGGCCCAGTCCCAGATCATGGATACGGACCTGGCCGAGGAAGCCATGATCATGAACCAGATGGAATTGCTGGAAAAGGCTTCGACCTTTGCCCTTACAAAGGCGACCAGCTCCAAGGATCATTTGCTGAACCTGATCGCCTGATGATAATAATCGGTCAGAGATAAAAAGCCCGGGCAATCTGCCCGGGCTTTTTGATTTACTGCGGTCCGGGCCTAATCGTCCTGCTCCTTCCAGTCAAGGGTCCTGTCCACGGCTTTTTTCCACCCCCGGTATAATTTAGCCCTTTGTTCTTCTTCCATTTTGGGTTTCCAGGTGGAATGAACATGCCAGTTCTCTTTCAACGCTTCCGTGTCCGGCCAGAATCCGACTGCCAGGCCCGCGGCATAGGCTGCGCCAAGTGCGGTGGTTTCAGCAACCCTCGGCCTTGTGACCGCCACATCCAGCATATCTGCCTGAAACTGCATCAAGGTGTTGTTTGCCACCATGCCGCCGTCAACCTTCAGGGATTTTAAATCCAGTTCATCCCCCATATCCGCAAGAATGGCCTGGGCAATATCCTTTGTCTGGTAGGCAGAGGCCTCCATAACGGCCCGTGCAATGTGGCCTTTGTTGGCAAACTGGGTCAGTCCTGCAATGACGCCCCTGGCATCGGACCGCCAATAAGGGGCAAACAGGCCGGAAAACGCAGGCACGCAATAGACATCCCCGTTATCCGGTACGGTGTTGGCCAGGGCTTCGATTTCAGGGGCATCCTTGATCAGGCCCAGGTTGTCGCGCACCCACTGGACCAGGGCGCCTGCATAGGCAATTGATCCTTCCAGGGCATAGACCGGGGCCTTGTCTCCGATCTGGTACCCCAGGGTGGTGAGCAGGCCGTGGTTGGAGAAACGGATTTCATTGCCTGTGTTAAATAAAAGGAAACAACCGGTTCCGTATGTATTCTTGGCTTCACCGGGCGCAAAACAGGTCTGGCCGAACAGGGCGGCCTGCTGATCTCCAAGGGCGCCGCCGATGGGAATCTCTGCACCCAAAGGACCTGATGGGTCCGTGCTGCCGAAGGCTTCTGAATCTGAAGAGGGAACAATCTGGGGAAGAGCGGTTTCGGGAATACCCATGGCCTTGAGAATCTCCCGGTCCCAGGAAAGGGTTTCAAGGTTCATGAGCAGGGTTCTGGAACCGTTTGTCACATCCGTGACATACCTGCCCCTGCCCGGACCCCCGGTAAGATTCCAGATCACCCAGGTATCCATGGTGCCGAAACAGGCTTCGCCTTTTTCCACGGCCGCTTTAACTGCCGGTACATTTTCTATCATCCATTTGATTTTCGGTCCGGAAAAATAGGTGGCCGTGGGAAGGCCGGTGAGCTGCCTGAATCCGTCCTTGCCATGGGTCTTGTCAAGGTTCCTGCAGATCCTGTCTGTTCTGGTGCATTGCCAGACTATGGCATTATACAGGGGTTCTCCCGTATTTCTGTTCCAGGCAACAACGGTTTCCCTCTGGTTTGTGACCCCTATGGCGGCAAGGTCTTTTCCTGTAATGCCGGCCTTTTCAAGGGCGCCCTCAATCACCGTCCTGGTATTGTTCCAGATCTGCATCCCGTCATGCTCAACCCAGCCGGGTTCCGGTAAAATCTGGTCGTGTTCCATCTGGCTTAAGGCCATGATAGCGCCGTTTTTATCAAAGATGATAAACCGCGTACTTGTGGTTCCCTGGTCCACTGCCCCGAGATATGCTGCCATAGACATGGTCTCCTTGCACGTTTTTGATTAAAAATTAATTAATTTGTACTTATCCTTAATAAAATTTGGGTAAATTGTAAAGCCAATACCCCTGGACAGGGTCATGGTTGTGAGCGTTTTTTTTGCACGGATTATACCTTGAGGATTTATCCGGCAAACCGGAATTTAATCTCTCTGAAACAGAATCTCTATACCGCGAATTCCGTTTTTCTCAATCAACACCAATACCCTTTACCCCGTAGTGTTCCAGGATCTGGAACAGGTAAAACAGGAGATATTCACAGGGTTATCGCATATAGATTTTTAGCTTTTTTGTACCCATTACCCGGCACCGACAGCGCAAAGGGACGCCGCTAATTCCCATCAGCTCGTCCTGAGCTTATGGGAAGCGGAAATGAGCCTGCCTTTCTATCCTGACGGCA
>JAKSAX010000247.1 GCA_022361395.1 Desulfobacterales bacterium
CTGGGCAAGCTCGCACCCAATGGGGCCTGCCCCAAGGACCACAAGCCGTCCGGGCTGTTCCCTGATATTCCAGATGGTATCCGAAGTCAGGTAATCCACGTCTGACAATCCCGGAAGATCGGGCACCATGGGCCTGGCACCGGTGGCCACAATAATTGCCCTGGTGGTCAGTATCCGGTCACCCACCCGGACCTCAAAGGGGGACAGGATCTCTCCCCGGCCCCGGATGCACTCCACTCCGAGCCCTGTGTAGCGTTCCACCGAGTCATGGGGTTCAACCGCCTTTATCTTTGCCTGAACCCGCTCCATAACCTCGGCAAAATCAAAGGAAACTTCGGCCTTCTGCAGCCCGAAATCTCTTGCCCGGGCCGCCTGGGCAAGGACCCGGGCTGAGGCAAGCAGGGATTTGGAAGGCACACACCCGGTGTTAAGGCAGTCGCCGCCCATCTTATTCTCCTCAATCAGGGCAACCTTTGCCTTAACTGCTGCGGCAATATAGGACGATACCAGGCCGCCTGATCCGGCACCGATGACCACCAGGTTGTAATCAAATTTATCCGGCTTTTTCCAGTCTGCATATACCTTTCTGGCCCGGACCACTTCAACGGCCTTTTTGGCCGCAAGGGGAAAGATTCCCAGCAGGACAAAGGAAAAGATCAAACCCGGCGACAGGATCCCCCCCATGGAATCGACATTGCCCAGCATGGTGCCGGCATTGATGTAAACAAAGGTGCCGGGCAGCATCCCGATCTGGGAGACCAGGTAAAACAACCCCGTGGAAATGGGTGTCAGCCCCATGACAAGGTTGATCATGAAAAACGGGAAGGCCGGCACCAGGCGAAGGGTGAACAGGTAAAATCCGCCTTCCCTTTCAACCCCTTCATTGATGGCATTGATCTTTGAGGAGAACTTGGTCTGAACCCAGTCCCGGAACATATACCTGGAAAAGAGAAAGGCCAGGGTGGCGCCGATGGTTGAGGCAAAGGAGACCAGGACAAGACCGGTAACCAGTCCGAAAACAGCCCCCCCGGCCAGGGTCATGACCGCGGCCCCGGGCAGGGACAGGGCAGCCATAAGAATATAGGCCACCATATAAACCGTGATGGTGATGCCCTTGTTTGCCTGGTAATAGGCCCTGATATTGTCCAGTTCGCCTTTCAGGTTGGCCAGGGAAAAGTACCGGTCCAGGTCAAAGATAAAAAAGATGCAGACCAGGACAAGTATCCCCGCCACAATCACTGCTTTAGTTCTAAGGCTTTTATTCATGGGAACCGCCTTTTTCACCTCAGGCCATTCTCAATGGCCTGGAACCGTTTAATAAACCGTTTGTCGATATAATCCTTGATCCAAAACGCGATCCGTCCGCCAAAGATGAGATTGTGCTTTTTCAACACCCCCTTTTCCGCCCCCGAGGTTGAAGATCAGCAGATAATCCGGCCCGGGCTGAAACATCTCCAGTTTATCTCTCTTTCCTTCAAGGCTCACCATAAGATTGCGGAATAGAACCGGGTTTTCCCGGACCGCATAAACCCCGACCTTATCCAGGGGCCGGGGATGAAAGCAGATGCAGTCCCCCCCGCCGAAAATTTCAGGATACTCCGGGCACTGGAGATAGGCATTCACCAGCAGGCCCCGGTCAGGTCCCGTGGGAAGCCCGGATGCCTCAAATATGTCTGACGGGGTCACCCCAAGGGCCATAAAGGTGAAGTCCGTGGACAGGGACTCTCCGGATGATGTCAGGATACGCTCCTGCCCCACCTTCTCAGCATATACGCCCTCAAGGATTTCAATCCCCCGGCCGGCCAGGATCCTTTTCACCCTGTCCCTGACCCTGGGGACAAACCGCAACATGAAGCCCTTACCGGCAATGATCCGGATCAAGGGATAGTTGGCCTTTGTCTTTTTTGCCAGCTGCCAGACGTTGCCGGCCACTTCTGCTGCTGACGGGCCGCCGCCCACCACGGAGACCACAGCCTTTTTCTCCTTGAACAGGGCCGTCAGCCGGTCAGAGGCCTCCATAAGCTTTTCAATGGGTTTTACCGGATAAATATTGCCGGGCCTCTCTCCTTGCCCTGCTGCCGCATCCATTGGCACATAAGATCCGGCATTAAAGGAAAGCACATCATAGGTAAAAGAATTGCCGGACAGGGTAACCACCTGCTTTAAATCAGGGTCAATGCGGGTCACCCGGTCACGTACAAATATCCCGCCCTGGGACGTCACCACTTTCCGGGTGGCAAACCGGATATCGTCCGGTGTGTAACTTGTGCCCAGCATCCCCGGCCCCATTCCGGAGTAGTAATGATAATAGGAGGGGGCAATCACCGTGACCTTAAACCCCTTATCAACGAATTCGCCGATATTTTCAAGGGTAACCATATGGGCATGGCCGCCGCCCACCAGGATCAAATGTTTTCTCATATCTCATCCATCAGTCTGCCAAGGCTTGCCAGATGGGCCTTTTCCTCATCTGCGATTTTCATGACAATGCCGCGGGATTGGTCTGACGATACCTTTTCCCCCACCCGCTGGTAAAGGTCCAGGGCCTGGGCTTCAATGGACATGGCCAGGGAGACCACATCTATGGAAGACCCTAAATCCGGTGCAAACAGGTCCAGGTACTCTTCAGTGGTCAGTCCCCCTTCCATGGCCTTTTCCCCGGCCATGGCGGAAAACGCCTCCTGAGTCATATCCGGATAGCCCAGATCCTGATAGGCCCTGACAATGGAGGTCTGGTGCTTGACCTCAATTTCCGACAGCTTCAGAAACAATGACCTGATCTTTTCATTTTCCGCCCGGTCTGCCATGGACAGGTAAAAATCCTGCAACCCCTCTTCAAGGGAATAGGCCACCGTCAGCACCTCTTCCGGGCTTTCCCCCCCTGAAAAGAGATGGATTCCCAGATCCTGGGGCCCCACAGCTGTCTGGGACTGCCAGGCCCTGATCCCGCCGGAAACATTGTAAACCTTTTCAAACCCCTTGCCTGCCAGCATCTGCGCAGCCACCCGGCTGCGGCCGCCAACGGCTCAGTAAACCAGGGTCGGTTTTTCAGGATCAATTTCCTCTAGCCTGTCAGGCAGTTCAGGCAGGGGAATCAATACCGCGCCCGGGATATGGGACTGGCTGTACTCCCCGGGCTGCCTTACATCCAGGATAACGATATCATCTGCCCCGGACTGGTCAATGATGGATTTGGTCCTGTGAAAATCTATGGATTCAGCCGGTTTTAAAAACTGGAGCCACTTCATAATTCCCTCACCTTTTTATTAATGACGGTTTAATTATCCCAGGGGTTTGAAGCTCTTGGGACTTGCCCCGCATACCGGGCATTTCCAATCTTCCGGCAACTCATCAAACCGTGTTCCCTTTTTAATTTTTTTTCTCCGGTCCCCGCGTTCAGGATCATAGAGACACCCGCAATTTGCCACCTGACATTGGTAGATATCCTTTGGATCAGCCATTATTTTCCTCCTTAGGGACCGCGTAAAAATAACTTCATCTGGTCTGTTTATAAAAACCCTTAAAACATTGGGTATTTTGCAAACAGAATGTGAACGAATTATTACGCGATCCATTAGTCTCAATTTACCTGATTTTCTTACAATCAGATCCTGTTTGACAATGAAATTCCGTTCAGCTTTTTAAGCTCTTGACTCGATTCAACTCCGATTCAATCCAATTCAATTTCCATACCGGCTCAGCCTGGAAATCCATCTCTTTTTTCCACCGGGCCTGTGGCAACCCCGTAAACCAGGGCCGCATCCCGGCTTAGATCAAAGAGGCGGGCGGCTTCCCCATCGTAAATAGCCCCGATACCGCAGCAGCCGAACCCGAGGGATTCCGCTCCCAGGTAAATCTGCTGCCCCAAGCGTCCGGCATGCATCATCATATACCGGTATCCCCTGGGGCCGAAAGCAATTTCAAGGGCATTCAGATCCGCGAAAAACAAAAATGTGATTGCGGCCCGGCTGATCCAGGCCTGGTCCAGGCAGACACCTGCCAGGTGCGGGGCCAACTGTCCCTTTTCCATAAGACGGATCCGGGTAAATCCCCGGTCGAACAGATAAAACCCGTCCTCCAGCCCCTCCAGGTTCCGGCATACCATGCCCGTTTCCAGGATATTTGCGCCCGCAACCCGGTCCCCCGCGTCAACACCCTTACCCAGCCATTCAGCCAGCACCCGGAGTGCATCCCTGGAAACAGGTGACGCTGTAAAATTCCGCCGGGACCTGCGGCCTGTCAGGAGGCGGCCAAGCTCATCCATCCGGCTGACCGGGGTTTTCTGTGCCTTCTCCTTCAGGCCTTGTGAGGCGATATCCAGAGTCGCAACCGGAAGGTGACCTGTAATTTCTCTTCTTTTAACACCTGACACCTCTTGAACAGGAATTCCGGAAGTGTGGATCTGGCGCAATACCCCGTAATCTTTCATGGACTGCAACTCAAAAGGCCTGGTCTCCGGACCGGGAAGCTC
>JAKSAX010000159.1 GCA_022361395.1 Desulfobacterales bacterium
AAAATTATAAACATCAGTCTGATAGACTTTATGTAATTATGCTTATATTAACAAGAAAAGTCGGAGAAAGCATCGTTATTGGTGATGATATTGTCATCAAAGTGGTGGAAACCGGAAAAAACAACATTCGGATCGGTATTGATGCACCACGGGAAATAACGGTCTTGCGGCAGGAAGTATATGAATCCATTCAGCAGGAAAATATACTATCCTCCAAGGGGGATAGATTTGATATCACACGGGCTGCAAAACTGATTGAAAATAAGGAGTCGGGAAAGAAGTAATGAAGATTCAGACAAGACAATTCGGGGAAGTTGATATTGATGCGGAAAAAATTATCAATATGCCGTCCGGTATTCCCGGATTCAAGGACAAAAAGAGATATGTTGTGCTTCAAAAAGAAGAGACCGTTCCCTTTTTCCTGTATCAAAGCGTGGATGATTCTGATTTATCCTTTGTCGTCCTGGATCCGACAAAAATAATGCCCGAGTACAGCATTGACAAGACGGATTTTGAGAAGAACATGGACTGGGATTTTGAAAAGGACGAGATTTCCTGTTTTGTTATTGTCACCATTCCAAGCGGAAATCCTGAAAAGATGACTGCCAATTTTATGGCACCGCTTGTTATTAACAACAACAAAAAAGAGGGTGTTCAATTAATCCTGCAGAACAGCAGTTACTCGCATCAGCAGCAGCTGTTAAAGTAATTGTGCGTTATGCATCCGTGTTAAACAGAAAACCTGCCAGATCTATCATTTTTTCCTGAAGTTCCAGCAGTTCTTCAGAGGGAAATTGTCGGATGATCGTATCTGTATCCTTATCAATAATTTTTACAACAATGTCATTGGTGGTTTCGTTAATGCTGAAGTTGAGTTTTGTCTGGATGGTTGTTGCCAGATCCTCTAACGCCTCTACCAGTTCTTCTGTCTCTTCCCTGGATAATTTTGGCGGGGAACCCTTTTCTGTAGGTTCAGTTTTTTTGGGGGAAACTTCAGATTGAATTTTTTCCGGTTTGTTAATTTCTGGTGATTGTACAGTAGGTGACGGCTGGGAAACCCCTTTTACATCAAGGCCGGTTTGAAGTGGTTCTGAAATATTCATGGCATTACCTCCCTGTAATGCAGACTATCGGCTGATATTGAAGACACGGGGGCCTTTGCCCGCGGTGCCGGCCGATTTGTATCCTCGCATAGCGTTTTTTCCCTGTTTCATCCGGTTGAGTTGATTTTTCAACCAGTCCCTATGCTTTTCTATCTCAGAGGCGATACGTTCGTCAAGTGCCATGATTGCGTTTAGCCTGGATTCGTACCTGGATAATGAGGACAAGCTGTTTTTTATGCTGCCTGCATTTTCCATAAACCTGTTCAGAGATGCCTGCAGTTGATCCGAGGCCTGTTTCCGTTCCAGGGTCATAGCTTTTAAATCCGGCAGCTCCTTTGTTTTTATTATTTCAAGATGCCTGCTCTGAAGGGCCTCATAGGTTTCAAAATTTTTTTCAATCTCTTTTTTATATGTTGAAGGATTCATAATGGTGTCTCATTTCCCGTGGATTAAACGGCAATGGAGTGCGCTTTTGGCTGTCCGCTTCCGTAGCCTGAATATGAGGTATTCACGGATGGCTGATTTTGTTTGGGTTGCTGCTTGGCCGACGCCTTCATTACCGAGGTTTCCCAGATGCGCTTCAACTCTTTCAGGTATTTGATTGCCCGTTCAACCGTCACTATATCATTTGTCAGTGAGACTTTTGTCAATTCAGTCATCATGGTCATGTACAGACTTCTCAGGAAATTGATCTCCTCGGTACGGATCGATTCATCCAGGGACGCATTCAGCTCGGAAATTATGGCAATGGCTTTCCCTATGTTTTCTCCCCGTTTCTGGATATCCTCTTTTTCCATACCGTCTTTGGCCATGCGCAATCGCTTGATACCCGCCTCATAGAGCATCAGGATCAACTTTTGGGGGTCAGCTTCTCCGCTCACCTGGGCTTTTTGGTACGATTGTAAGGCATTTCCATAAACCATTTAGTCTACTCCTTCAATTATTCGTCACTTGACTTGTTTGCACTGAACATTTCGCTTACATAGTTTGACATGGATTCCATCTGGCGCATATAGGAATCCAGCTGTACAAATGTTTCCGTCATGGTTTCATATTTTGAATCAATAACTTCCTGCTGCTTTTCGATGCTGTCCTCCAGCGCCTCTATTTTGTCATCAATGCCGCTGGTTTCACTGTCGATATACCCGCTTCCCATGGTGAGTTCCAGAAGGTAATCGTTGAGCGTTTCCGCCAGTCCGTCAACATCATCCGTACCCAGCATAAAGGTCTTGAGATCATCAAAATTGGTGCTTAATGCACTGGACAGGGCATCTGCGTCAAGGGTGATGTTGCCGCTGTCATCTACTTCAAATCCCAGGTCATAGAGACTGCTGATACTGCTTCCGGTGTCAATGGTGAGCCCCAGGTTTGAGAGCAGGGTGCTCTCCAGGGTCTGGATGGACGATGATTTGGCAAGAGACCCCCAGGTATCGGTATCTTCATCGTAGTCATCGTTACTGTCGATTTCTGAAACGATTTCATTGAGAACGGTTACCAGTGCTGTGATGTCCTCTTCCAGCGATTCGGTCTCCTGGCCGACTGTGATTGTTGACGACCCCGTATCAGACAAGGTCAGTGTGATACCTGTGATGAGGTCGGTCAGACTGGAGTTGGTTTGGCGCTGATAATTGACGCCATCTACCTTGACGGCAGCATTCAGGGATGACGCTGACGGGGTAATGGCGAGATCATTGGTAAAGCCAAGATCCGTCGCCGCGGTGGAACCGGCATCACTCCACTTGATATTCAGATTGGTAAGGGTTCCGGCCTCCGAGATTTCCAGTTTACTGGATGAACTGTTCCAGGCAACCGTGTAATCAATGCTGCTGCCTGATGCTGCAGAGGCATCTTCCATGGCCTTTTCAACTGCGGCAGCCAGTTCATCCCCGTCATTGTACGCACCATCTGCAATTGTGGCCGTGATATCCGATGAGTATCCGCTTCCTGTATCTTCCTGAAATACGAAATCCGTATTGCCCTTTGCCTGGGTAATGACAATATAGGCTGAGGGGTCAATGGTGGATTCTGATTCCATTATATATCCGGAGCCGTTCTGCTCGGTTAACGGAAGGTCGGTAAGGTTGGTTGTGATGGCTATCCGGTTGTCTTCACCGGAATCATCCGATGTGAGCACCAGCTTATAGGGGCTGGTGCCGATGCCTGTGTTCACCAAAGAGGCTGTAACACCGGGGTTATTTTCATCCTCGTTTATCTGGGTTACCAGGTCTGTGAGCGAGGTGTCCTCGGTGATGCTCAGGGAGATCGCGGTATTATCACCCAGCCGGTAGGAAAACGTTGCATCATCTGCTGCAAATCCCGTTGTATCAGGTGGCTCTGTGACCTTTACCTTGTTATCCGCCCCTGTGCCGCCTGAGGTTGCCGTGATTTGGATATGGTATTTGTTGTCGGAGTCCTGATAGGTGGAGGCGGTGACATAGGTGCCGCCGCTTCCGTCATCGTTATCCGTGTGGGTGTTTATCTCGTTCACAATATCATCTAAAGTGTAGCCACCGGCAGCTCCGGTCAGGGAGATTGTTTTTGCATCATCACCTGTGCCGTAGGTGATAACCATGGTGTCGTCTTCGGCCAGGAAGGTGTCTGTTGTTGCATCAAATCCGTTGGCAGACTTTTGTGTTGTGGGGATGTGTACAGAGGAGGATGACTCTTCAAATCCTGAAGAGATAAACGAACTCTGGCTTGCCAGGCGGTCAACTTCAACGGTGTAATTCCCTGTTTGAGTGCCGTCAGCCACTGTTGCACTTATATTATCAGATGAGACTGAACTGGTCCTTACAAGCCAGTTGGAACCCAGAGACAGGTTACGGGCGCTGGATTTCATCGCCAGGAGTTTGGCATTGATCACATTGAACTCATCCTGGGTTGCCTTCAGCTCGGTAATTTCATTTTCTTTCTGGGTAATGGTTGCTTCGTCCGCCTCTTTAAGGCCGTCAATAATACCCTGAAGGTCAAGGGTGGAACCGATACCAAGTGTGCTGACGCTACCTGTCGCCATAATTTGCCTCCATTTTCTTCCAATCCATATTAAAGGTATCGGAAGATGAAAATAAAAACTTAAGTCAAAAACCACAACGCTTCCGAAAAGAAAGGGTCTCCTTTTCCCGGAAGCGTTGATTCAGGCCATGTGCCCATTGGGTGGCTTACTGCAGCAGGCTCATGATGTTTTCAGCCGATGCATTGGCCTGGGCCAGTGCATAGGAGCTGGTCTGGCTCAGCAGCTGCATCTTTGAGAAGATCATTGATTCTTCTGCAAAATCCACGTCACGGATAGTTGATTCAGATGCCTGGATATTGGTCTTGGTAACAGAGAGATTAGAGATGGTTGAAGACAGCTGGTTCTGCACTGAACCGAGAGCCGCCCGGGTACCGTCAATGCTCGCCAGTGCCGAATCCGCAATGCTTATGGCTCTCTGGGCGCCTTCGGCATCCAGGACACTGACATCGGCAAGGTTATATGTTTCGGTTTCTCCGAGGCCGACAGTGCCTGAGTTGGAGGTATTGACCGCAAGAACAGAGTCTGTTTTGATTATACTTTCTTCAATCAGCATCATGTCTTCGGACAGGGTTGTATCCGATTCAACATAGAGATCCGAGGTCAGGACATCTCCAGCCTTAACCTCAACCGTTGATCCACCCGCTGCTGCCGCGGTATTCAGTACCATGTCCTGGGTGATCGTGGTGCCTGCCTTCAAATAAGTATCTGCCGCCAGGACCGTACCGGCGCTGACGCTCATATCACTGTCAAGGGTTTCATCGTTTTTCAGAGTGATAGCGCCACCAATGGTGGAACCTTCTGCAAGAATGCTGTCTTCCTGAAGCAGGGAGCCGCTGGAAAGTTCGGTCCGCTTATATGTCTCCAGATCAGTGGCTGTTGAATTCAACGCCCCTCCCATAACATAGGTATTGTTACCCAGGGTCGATCCGGCAATCATTTTACTTCCTGTGGCCAGCTCGGAGCCGGATTCCAGCGTCATGTCATCAGCCATGGTGGCCGTAACCAGTGTGACCTGGGCACCGGCTGTAGCGCCAACGGCGTTTTGACCATTTACGAATCCTGAAGCCAGGATGGAACCTGACTGGATGGTTGATGTCACTGCGGTTGAATTTGCTGTGGTCAAATCTTCTGAAAGGACCTGATCTCCGCTGAGGGTGTATACGGTATCTCCCGATACGGAATCTCCTGCCTCGATTGTCCCTGAATCCGTTACCAGGGTAGGCCCGCTCCAGGATGTAGTCGCTGTAAAAACCAGCTCGGTATTATCTTTGAGAAAACTTCCCGCTGTGATGGTAAAGGTACCGCCGGTTGCCGTTGTTCCGTCGGCAAGGTTGTCCTCAAGTATGATGGCCGAGGTCGTGGTGGCACCTGTTGCAATGGCACCGGATCCATCAGTGGTATTATATGTGGCACCGATTTCAAATTTGGCTCCCAAAGAAGAGCCGTTGGTCAATACAGATCCGGCTTTAATTGCTGAATTGTCCGAAGATGTACTGCTGTAAGCCAGGGTCATGTCTGCATTCAGGGTGATATCCCTGGAAAGCTCCACGGCAGAGGCCAGGGTATCACCCACATTATAGGTGATGACGGAGCCGCTGGCGGAAGAGGTAAACTGGGTCGTGACGATAGTGCCTTTACCCAGGGTGGTGTATTTGTCCAGGGTTGAGCCCGAGGCAAGCAGCATATCCTGCTCAAGAAGGGTTATACCGGTCTGGCTGCTGGCAAAGGTGCTGCCCGCAACAGTTATGGACCCGCCTATAACGGTGCCTTTTGCAATTTCAGTGGTGGCGTACAGGGTACTGCCGGCGTTTAGATCATAGTCCAGCTGAGTCGACGTCACGGTTGCTTCAACCAAGGCATCTCCGCCGATGATGGTTCCGGCAGCAAACATTGATCCTGTCTTGATTGTTGATCCCGAAGCAATAATTGAGTCCTCAACAGTTTCCATATCTACCTTGAGGTCTATATCGCCTCCCATGGCTCCGGCCCCGATTCCTTCTATCTGGAACTCGCTTACCCCGCTCTGGGTCAGCTGGAGAAAGCCGATGGTGGACATCTGGCCGGCAGTACTGCCGAAAATACCTGAAATGCTGCCGTTGACCTCAATGGCCCGCCCGTCAGATGATTTCAGCGTAAGCTTTCCATCTGTGGTCATGAAGGCTTCAACACCGGTTTCGGATGTTTTACCGTTGATGGCGTTCACCAGTGAGCCGCTTGAATCGTTATTTTCAACAGGAATGGCACCTATGGTTACCCCGTTGATTTCGAAATCCGAACCGGTGGTTCCTGCCACGATGGCTGTATTGCTTGTGGATTCAACTATGGCATTGGCACTGATTCCTGTGACAGATGTATACCGGTTCAGTTCATCTGCAAGGGCGCCCATTCCGTTTTCCCTGGTGTTGTTGTATTGAATGTCTATGGTACTCAGGGTCAGCTTCTCACCGGTGATGGAACTGGTAATGGTCAGCTGAACTTCCCCGCCGGCATCGCTGGCAAGGCTTAAGTCTGCCTGGGAAATATGGCCCACCTTGCTGGCTTCCGTTGAATCAATGGAGATATTGGCGGTTTCATTGGCAAAGGCACCAACCTGGATGGCTTTGTCCGTAAATACGCCTGAAAGCAGTTTCTGGCCGTTGAACGAGGTGGTGGTGGCAATGGCGTTCAACTCCTCCAGGAGTTTGTCAATATCATTCTGTATGGCTTTCCGGGTGCCTGTTGTCTGACTGTCACTGGCTGCCTGGATTGCTTTGGTTTTAATGGTATTGATGATGTTGATGGACTCCTGCAGCGCCCCGTCCGCAGTTTGAACCATTGAAATGCCGTCGTTGGCATTCCTGATGGCCTGACCAATACCCAGTGACTGTGCTTTGAGTGAATCGGCAATGGCCATACCTGATGAATCATCTGCAGCCTTATTGATGCGTAGCCCTGAAGAAAGTCTTTCAAGCGAAGCCCCAAGCATTGAATCATTTGAAACCATGCTCTTGTGCGCATTTAATGCCGCAATGTTGGTGTTGATCTTTAAGGTCATTTTTTCCTCCCTGAAGCTATCTATCCTTTGTTTTCGACAAATGCCTTTGTAATTTTTGGTTACGGGTCACTTGCACAATTTCAAGTTTAGGACTTATCGGAGCAAATAATGTACCAAATGCCTGTTGTGATTTGTATTTGTAGTTATTTCAATATGTTGGTGTTTGGGGGGCATCGATGTCGCAGGCGGGAAATAAGGTCTGGCAGGCAGGGTTTTCCGGCTAACTAGCGGGAAACAGGAAATATTTTCCCAAAAAAGAACCCCCTCCGGAAGCACCGGCTTCCGGAGGGGGTGTTTATAGGTTACGGACTGCTTACTGGAGCAGGCTCATAACGTTCTGTGATGATGCATT
>JAKSAX010000253.1 GCA_022361395.1 Desulfobacterales bacterium
CTGTCGGTGCCGGGTAATGGGTACAAAAAAGCTAAAAATCTATATGCGATAACCCTGTATCTTTTGTGATTTTGGAGGCAATTTTATTGCTAAGGAGAAACAAGGCGGAGCCAAAAATAAAATACATAAATAATGCAAAAATTCCAGAAAATATCATCGCAGTATCTAAATTGGGCTCAAATTTTTGAAAGTAGATTATATTGAATACGTTTTGTGCGGTTGGAATTATTTGTAACAAACAATAAACACCAAGAATTTTAAACAAGATAGATGCTAAATCAAAAGGTCTCATAGATACCGTCCAGTAGAATTAGGATAAAAGTGATTGAGAAGTTCAAAAATCAACTAAACTGGAGAAAATCATTCCCGGCTTGAAAATGCAAGTGTAAACTTATTACAGAAGTTTCTTATTCTTCGGGAATTTTTGGCCTTAAAGCAGTACAAAGTGGCTCGGAGGGTCGGGTGAGCCGGGAGCAGCCATAAAATCGATATTTTCATAGAGGGTCTTAGCGAAGCGGAGCGGAAAAGTGCCGCTTGTTTGAGGAGCTGCTGCACCGCAGTTTGCGGCACTTTGCGCAGCGAGCTTAGACCCTCTTGAAAATATTGATAGGCTGCCCCGGCTTACCCGGCCCGGACCTTCGCAGTCCTAAACCCCCTTATTCTTCTTTATTCTTCTTTATTCCTCTTTTTTCCTGCTGTTGATTTCCGCGCCGTAAATGCTGACGAGGCGGGCAATGAGCACGGCCAGGTAGACCTGGCCCAGGATGGCTTCCACGCTGGCCATGGACCGGGCCTGGGAGGAGACCGGGGAGATATCCCCGTATCCCAGGGTTGAGATGGTGACCATGCTGAAGTATCTCAGTATGCCCGGGTCTTTCAGGATGGCCTCATGGGGGACGGTGAAGGACCCGGGATAGGTCAGTTCAAGGATAAGGTAGAGCTTGGCAAAGAAAACAGCTCCGAACAGATAGACCACGATAGCGCCTGAAATAACGTCCGGGGTCACTTTCGGGGCCTGGAGTATTGAGATGAATATCAAAAAGGAGATATACAGTATAAACAGGGCCTGGAGAGCCGCGGATACCAGGAGAGTGTTTTCATGGTGGGTATAAAAATAAGTCCACCAAATAAAGAAGAGGCAGGGCAGCATCAGTGTGACGGAAACTGCCAGCGGGGCTTTCCGGCCTTTTGAGATGGAAAAGACCGCACCAAACATCACAATGGTGAATGTGATGTCCATGAAAAGCTCAAGACTCACGGATGACGGCATGAACGGGGCGGCAATCACATTGACCAGAACAGCCGCCAATAAAATGGAATACTTTTCCCTGGCTAAAAATTTGAGCATGTCGGCTCCTGTAATGAGATGAAAGGGTCAGGCTCGGATACTCCGGTCTTTATCGTGTATCTGAACACGGGGATGAAGTCAACACGCCTTTTATGATGACAGCCATATGGCGTTTATTGTATAGATCATTAATAAGAGTGAGATTGTCTTGAATCCTCCCAGGGACAACCTGGGTAAACTCCCGGAGGAATTTCCATGGAACGATGCGGCTGGTGTACCAGTGATCCGGATTATATCCATTACCATGATACAGAATGGGGCGTGCCTGTTCATGATGACAGGAAAATATTTGAATTTCTTATTCTGGAGGGGGCACAGGCAGGGTTGTCCTGGCTGACCATCCTCAAGCGGCGGGGGGGATACACAAAGGCTTTTGACAACTTTGACCCGGAAAAGGTGGCTGTGTACAGTGAAGAAAAAATCCAGGCCCTGCTCCGGGATACCGGGATTATCCGGAACAAGCTGAAGGTGAACAGTGCCGTGACCAATGCACAGGCATTCCTGAAGGTTCAGGAGGAGTTTGGCTCATTTGATGCCTATGCCTGGCGGTTTGTGGACGGTGAACCGGTTATCAATGCCTTTAAAACCATGGATGAGGTCCCTGCCACCTCAAAGGAATCTGATGCCTTTTCAAAGGATTTAAAACAGCGGGGATTCAAATTTGTGGGTTCCACCATCATGTATGCCCATATGCAGGCCACGGGCATGGTCAACGACCATGTGGTCTCCTGTTTCAGGTATAAAGAGGTGATGGAGACAGGATCATGAACCTGCGCAGACCCTGGTCCGGCAGCTTCGGCCTTGCCGACACCACATCCATTACCGGCCTGCCCCTGCCCGGACGCCTGAAAAATGCGTTCAGGGAGAAGCGGTGGTGCTATGCCGGTATTGTCTCACCTGATCTTTTTTTCGGGGCCGCTGTTGTTCACCTGGGGTATATCACCTCGGCTTTCTGCTTCGGGTTTGACCGGACAGAGGGCAGGATGGTGGAGCACGACGTTGTCCGGCCGCCCCTGGGCCAGGTCAGGTATGACCTGAATCCCGAAACCGGGACCTGCCGGTTTAAGGCTCCGGGGAGCCGGGTTGAAATTTCAGGGGATAAGGAAAACAGGAACCTGGTTGTATGTACCGGATCAGGAAAAAAATCACTGGCTGCTGATATTGATATCATGCCCGGGGATTTTTCCCCCATGCACTTTCCCATGGATATGGGAGAAGGAAAAAAGGCCTTTACCACAAAGGCCGCGGGCATGAAGGCCGCTGGCAGCGTCCGGCTGGGGGACAGGCAAATCCTGTTAGACCCTGAAAACAGCTATGCCCTGTTTGACTGGACCCATGGTGCCTATCACCGGCAGACCTTCTGGAACTGGACCTGCGGTGCAGGATCGGGACGGGAAAAGGCGGACGGGGGAACCACAGCCGCAATCGGTTTTAACTTCTCCAGGGGTGTCTATGAAAACGGCACCCTGGAAAATACCCTGTGGGTGGACGGGCAGCCGGAACCGGCGGGTGCGATGACCTATGACTATGATGCGAAAAATCCCCTGGAACCCTGGGAAATTGTTTCAAAGGATAAAAAAATATCCCTGAGGTTCTTTCCCGAGGGCATGCGGTCGGCCAATGACAACTTCGGAATTGTTGCCAGCAGATTTATCCAGCCCTGCGGCAGGTTTGAAGGGGAGATAACCACACTGTCCGGCAGGACATTTGTTCTGGAAGAGACCGGCGGCGTGGTGGAAGAACATTTTGCCAGGTGGTAAACAGAACCCCATAAAAACTATGCGTGCAATTTTACACGCGGCAGACAAAAACCCTTGCCCGGATGAAGTCTTTGTCCGGGCACTATATTAAGGAATAAAAACTATGATCCTTGTCACAGCCGAGCAGATGCAGAGGATGGATGCAAAAACCATCAATGATTTTGGTATTCCCGGCCTGGTGCTAATGGAAAATGCAGGCCGGGGCGCCCTGGACATGCTGGTGGACAGCTTTGATCCCATTGAAGATCACCGGGTGGCCATAGTGGCGGGCCGGGGGAACAACGGGGGGGACGGATTTGTCATCGGCCGGTATCTCATGGAGATGGGGGTGAGCGTCAGCTTTTTCCTGCTGTCCGCCCGGGACCGGGTGACAGGGGATGCCCTGGTCAACATGAAACTTGCGGAGACGCTTCTGGCCGAGCACCCGGATTCGGAGTTTATTGAGATACCTGATGCAAAGGCCTTTGAGCGATGCAGGGAAAAACTCCTGGATCATGATCTTTTTGTGGATGCCATTTTCGGCACCGGCCTGAACTCGGATGTCAGGGGCTTTTTCAGGGATGTGATCATGGCCCTGAACCTTTCCGGAGCCCCGGTTTTCAGTGTGGACATCCCCTCGGGCATAAATTCGGACACAGGACAGGTATGCGGTACAGCTGTTGAGGCGGATGCCACGGCCACCTTTGCCTTTGCCAAGGCAGGGCATGTGCTTTACCCGGGAAATTTCCATACCGGAGACCTGGAGATTATTGATATCGGTATTCCGGGCCATATTGCCAAGGCAGAAAAGCCTGATCTGATTCTTCCGGAGGCAGAGGATATTGCCTGGTTCCTGCCGCCGCGCCCCTTTAACAGCCATAAGGGAACCAACGGCCACCTTCTGGTGGTGGCGGGTTCTCCGGGCAAATCCGGGGCAGCAGCCCTGTGTGCAAATTCAGCCGCCCGCAGCGGGGCAGGCCTTGTCACTTTAGGCGTTCCGGAGGAAATGACGCGGATGATTGAGCCCATGGTGATCGAACCCATGACAGTGGGGCTTGACCAGACCGGCTCAGGCGGGCTGTCATCCAGGGCAGCGGACAGGATTTTTGACCAGCTAAAGGACAAACAGGCCATGGCACTGGGACCCGGGCTGGGCACAGATCCCGGAACACGGGACCTTGTCCGGAACCTGGTTTCCGGGACAGGGGTGCCCCTGGTAATTGATGCGGACGGCCTGAACTGCCTGGCCGGCGATCCTGATATCCTGACCTCGGCCAAGGCCCCGGTGATCCTCACCCCCCACCCCGGGGAAATGGCCCGCCTGGCAGGCATTACCAGTGCTGAGGTACAGGCGGACCGGCTGGGTGTTGCCCGGGCATTCTCAAAAAAATACAACGTCATCCTGGTCCTCAAAGGGGCCCAGACCCTGGTCTGCTGCCCGGACAACACCTGCTTTATCTGTCCCACGGGTAATCCGGGCATGGCCTCCGGCGGCATGGGAGACGTGCTCACCGGAATGATTGCCGGTTTCCTGGCCCAGGGGCTGCCGGCCGAAGCTGCGGCGGTGACCGGCACATTTGTCCACGGGCTGTGCGGGGATATCCTGGCTGAAGAGACGCCGGTGGGGTTTCTGGCCTCGGATATGGTGGCAGCCATTCCCATGGCCCTGGAGGAACTGGTCTCATGATCCGGGTGGTAACCGCGGAGGCCCGGGAAACCATGGACATCGGCCGGAAAATCGGGGAGGCCGCCCGCAGCCTGACCGCATGTTTCTCCATTGCCCTGACCGGCGACCTGGGCACGGGCAAAACCTGCTTTGTCCAGGGTCTGGCCCGTGGTGTAGGGGTGAAAAAAGGCTACTATATCACCAGCCCCACCTTTAATATCATCAATGAGTATCCCGGGGAAAAACGGCTGTGCCACCTGGATCTCTACCGGCTCAGTGAGGCTGATGAACTGGACTATATCGGGTTTGAGGACATCCTCGGGGATGATGCGGTGGTGGCGGTTGAATGGCCCGACCTTTTAGCAGAGACCGGGTTTGAATTTGATATTGAGATCCGGCTCGAATTTGATAAGGATTTCAACCGGATAATTTCTCTTTTTCCGTCTGGACAACAGGGATCAAATCTGTTAAGCAACGTATCTTTATAATAAATATATTAATGACAGCTAAGATTCAGGAGAAATTATGTCGTTAAGAGTACAAAAATACGGCGGCACCTCAGTGGCAGATATCGAGAGAATCTCCAATGTGGCTGACCGGGTGCAAAAAGCCCATGACGCAGGCGATCAGGTGGTGGTTGTACTCTCTGCCATGGCAGGCGTGACAGATAAGCTCATCGCCCTTGCCAGCCAGGCATCGGGGAGTCCGGACAAAAGAGAGCTGGACGTATTGCTGGCCACAGGCGAGCAGACAACAGCCTCCCTTCTGGCCATGATGCTGAAATCCAGAGGCTACAAGGCCAAATCCTTCCTGGGCTACCAGGCAGGTATTCATACGGATCATATGTCCGGCAAGGCCAGGATTCTCGATATTGACAGCAAGCGGCTGAAAACCGCATTGGATGAAGGCCATATCGTGGTCATGGCAGGATTCCAGGGCTACAATGACGACGGAGATATCACCACCCTGGGACGAGGGGGATCAGATACCTCTGCCGTTGCCATAGCCGCATCCCTTAAGGCGGATGTCTGTGAAATTTTTACCGATGTGGACGGGGTGTACACCACAGATCCCCGTATCTGCGCCGATGCCAGGAAAATATCAACGATTTCCTACGAGGAAATGCTTGAAATGGCCATTCTGGGGGCCAAGGTTCTCCAGATCAGGTCAGTGGAATTTGCAAAAAAATACAATGTGCCCGTACATGTCCGGTCATCATTTAACGAGGAGGAAGGAACCATGGTTATTAATGAAAGCGCTGATATGGAAAGTGCCATTGTATCAGGTGTTACCTGTGACATGAATGAGGCGAGGATCACCCTGAAACGGGTACCGGATCAGCCGGGCGTATCCGCAAAGATCTTCGGTCCCCTGGCCGAGGCGGAAATCATGGTGGATATGATCATCCAGAACACCCGCTCCGAAGGGGAAACCGACCTGACCTTTACCGTGACCAAGGATGATTTTGAACGGGCAAAGGAAATTTCAGAGGTGGTTGCCAAGGAAATCGGTGCCGGAGAGATCAAGACAGCAACGGAAATCGCCAAGGTATCCGTGATCGGCCTGGGCATGAAGAGCCATTCAGGTGTTGCGGCCATCATGTTCAAGGCCCTGGCATCTGAAAACATCAACATCCGGCTCATCTCCACCTCCGAGATCCGGATATCCTGCGTGATCCTGTCAAAATACGCCGAGCTTGCCGTGAGAACCCTGCATTCGGCATTTGGGCTGGATAAAGAATAGACAAATAAGCCACCGCCCGGATAAGGTTCCGGGCGGTGAGCTGTTTTCAGGCCTTACCGGCCAAGGGCCTCATCAATCTCCTCTGCCACCATCCGGGCCGCCTTCACAGGATCTTCCGCATCCCTGATGGGTCTTCCGATAACAATATAGTCGCTGCCCAGGGTAACGGCCTTGCCGGGTGTGGTCACCCGTTTCTGGTCGTCATTGGCTGTCAGGGTCCACCCGGGACGGATCCCCGGGGTCACTGCCATAAACTCCCTGCCCAGCTCTTTTTTAATTACCCCGACCTCCTGCCCGGAACAGACCACGCCTGTGCATCCGGCAGCCTTGGCCATCCTGGCCCTGAGCATCACAAGCTCCAGGGTTGAGTTTACATACTCCTCTTTAAATCCCCCGGCCTTGACCGCGGCAGCGTCGTTGTCGGTCAGCAGGGTGACCCCCAGGACGGCGGCTTTGCCCTTACCGCCCCGGACAGCCATTTCCAGCATCTGTGCGGAAGAGGCGGTATGTACCGTGATCAGATCCACACCCAGGTCAGCCACCCGTGCCATGGCGCGCCCCACTGTTGCGGAGATATCATGGAGCTTGAGATCCAGAAAGATCCCGGCACCGGTGAGCGCCTTCACCCGTTCCACC
>JAKSAX010000274.1 GCA_022361395.1 Desulfobacterales bacterium
CACCAGGATAAAGACCACACCGGTGATGACACCGGTCTGGAGAAAGGCGTCGCTGACCTTGCCAAAGGTGAGTGAGCGGTACAACAGGGTTTCAAGGAGCAGGGCATATGCCACGGAGGCGGCGGCCGCTTCCGTGGCCTATGCCCTGATGCTTGAAATCGTCCTCTACCGGAGCCTTACCTTTAAAAAGGTTTCCGATGCTTTCCTCCAGACGGGCGTGATCACCGGTGTGGTCTTTATCCTTGTGGGCGCCGGCCAGGCATTGTCATGGATGCTCAGCTTTCTCCAGATCCCCCAGGAAGTCATGCCAATTGTCCTTGGTGCCGATCCTTCGGCCCTGCGGGTCATGGCAGTGGTGATCATCACCTATTTTGTGGCCTGCATGTTTGTGGATCCCATTGTGGCCATCTACGTCCTCAGTCCGATCTTCAAACCCTATGTGGCAGCCACGGGTATCGATCCGGTGCTCCTGGGAACCCTGGTCTGTCTCCAGACCGCCATCGGGTCCGCCACCCCGCCGTTCGGCTGTGATATTTTCACGGCCCAGCTGATATTCAGGCGGCCCTATTTTGAAGTGATCCGGCACACCCCGCCCTTTATCATCATCCTGCTCATCGTTACCGCGCTGCTGGTGATGTTCCCCTCCATTGCCCTGTTTTTACCCAACAGCGCCTTTATTTAACCTGTAATTTGTTTTGTTAAGGAAAAAAACATGTCAGACACCGTTAAGACCACAGACCCTGAAATCGCCGCCATTCTTGACCGGGAAGCCAAACGGCAGGAAGACGGCCTGGAACTGATCGCATCTGAAAATATTGTCAGCCGGGCGGTGATGACCGTCCAGGGCAGTGTTCTGACCAATAAGTATGCCGAAGGGTATCCGGCCAAACGCTACTACGGCGGATGTTCGGTTGTGGATGAGGCGGAAACCCTTGCCATTGAACGGGCCAAGGACCTTTTCAAGGCAGAGTATGCCAATGTCCAGCCCCACTCGGGGTCCGGTGCCAATATGGCGGCCATCATGGCAGTGGCCGAGCCCGGGGACACCATCCTGGGGATGGATCTTGCCCACGGCGGCCACCTGACCCACGGCAGTCCGGTGAGCTTTTCAGGAAAACTCTACCGCTTTGTCCATTACGGGGTCTCAAAGGAGACCGGAACCATTGACTATGAAAGAATGGCCGGACTTGCCCGTGAACACAGGCCGCGGGTGATTATTGCCGGCGCCAGCGCCTATCCCCGGATCATCGATTTTAATAAATTTGCCGAGGCCGCACGGTCCGTGAATGCCGTTCTGATGGTGGACATGGCCCATATCGCAGGCCTTGTGGCCGCAGGCCTCCACCCTTCGCCCGTTCCAACGGCCGATATAGTCACCTCCACCACCCACAAGACCCTGAGGGGTCCCCGGGGAGGACTGATCCTGTCCAAATCAGAACTTGGCGGCAAGCTTAACTCGGCTATTTTCCCCGGTATCCAGGGGGGGCCCCTCATGCATGTTATCGCAGCCAAGGCAGTGGCCCTGAAAGAGGCGATGTCCGGGGACTTTGTTGAATACCAGAGAGATGTGGTGGCCAATGCGTCGGCCATGGCCCGGGTGTTTACTGAAAACGGGGTGGACATGGTGTCAGGCGGAACAGACAACCATTTGCTGCTCCTGGACCTTACCCGGCTGGATATCACGGGAAAGGATGCCGAGGCCCTGCTGGGCCGCGCCGGGATCACCGTTAACAAGAACTCGATTCCCTTTGAAACCAGGAGCCCCTTTGTCACCAGCGGGGTCCGGATCGGCACCCCTGCCATTACCTCCCGGGGAATAAAGGCGGAGGGGGCGGAGACCATTGCAAAGCTGATCGCAGACCTGTTGAAGGACCCCGGCAATGACAGGCTGATTACCCAAAGCAGGCAAAAGGTGGAGGCGGTCTGTAAGGCCTTCCCGGTTTATAAATAATTGCTGTTAAACAGATCCCCTGCCCGGAGAGGGCAGGGGGGGTCAATTGAATTACAGGAGTAAATAGAAATGACGGAAATAAAGCGCGGGTTTGACACGGCTGAATTTGAAATGCGGACGTCACGGGCCCAGGAAATGATGGCCGAACAAAAACTGGATGCCCTGTTTTTTACCACCGAGGCCAATGTCAGGTATTTCACGGGATTCCTTACCCAGTTCTGGGAAAGCCCGACCCGGCCGTGGTATCTCATTGTCCCGGCCAAGGGAAAGCCCGTTGCCGTTATCCCTGAAATAGGGGCCACCGGTATGGCCGCCACCTGGATTGACGATATCCGCACCTGGGCCTCACCCAACCCGGAAGATGACGGTATCTCCCTTGTGGCAGACCTGCTCAACTCCCTTCCCCGGCGTCACGGACGCATCGGCGCCACCTTGGGGCTTCAATCCCGCCTTCGGATGCCGGTGAATGATTTTAAGGCACTGTCCGATAAGCTGTCAGGGGCGGTGTTTGCGGATGTTGCCGGTGACATCCACAGGCTCCGTTCCGTTAAATCCCCTGCAGAAGTCGAAAAGATAAGAAAGGCCTGTGACATTACCCACCACGGGTTTGCCAATATCCCGGATCACGCAACTGCCGGCCAGACTGAACGGGAAATCTGCAGGCGCATGCGTATCGACATGCTTAGCGCCGGCGCAGATGCCGTAAAATACCTCATTTCAGGCTCAGGGCCGGACGGATATGACAGCATCATCATGGGGCCCACGGACCGGCGCCTGGAAATGGGCGATGTCCTGATCATTGACACCGGAGCCGTGTTTGACGGCTACTTCAGTGATTTTGACCGGAACTTTGCCTTTGGCCGGGCCAGCGACCTTACCCTCAGGGCATATGACACGGTTTACCGGGCCACCGATGCCGGATTTGCCGCGGCCAGGCCCGGTGCCACCACCACCGACATATTCAACGCCATGTGGGCGGTGATGGAAGCCGGCGGTGCCCTGGGCAATGATGTGGGCCGCATGGGCCACGGCCTGGGAATCCAGCTCACGGAATGGCCCTCAAACACAGCCACGGACAACACCCCCCTGGTTCCCGGAATGGTGATTACCCTGGAGCCGGGGATGACGTATGCCCCTGGAAAATCCATGGTTCATGAAGAAAACCTGGTGATCACGGAAGAGGGGGCCGAATACCTGTCAGTCCGTTGCGCTCCCGAACTGCCTGTTTTAAGCTGAAGGAGGTATAAATGATTTCAGAAGGTGAATTTAAACGACTGGAGATGTTCCTTGGCCATACCCGGACTCCCCGGCCGGACAAGGTACACATCGGTCTTGTCCAGCTGTCCACGGATCATTCCCTGGAGATGGACTGGGCAAAACTGATCGGATCATCCGCCCTGTTTTTCTCCAGCCGGGTGTACTACTCCTCGGTCATGACAAAGGAGGCGCTGAACGCCATTGCCCAGGGCATTACAAATGCCGCCGGCCTTATCGCCACCGGGCTTCCCATGGATGTTATGGCTTTCGGCTGTACCTCGGCTTCAATGGTTATCGGCAGCAAAAAGATTGAAGAACTGCTCACGGTTCACCGCCCCGGTCTTCCGGCCACCAATCCCTGGGCTGCGGCAAAGGCGGCTTTCCGCCATCTGAATGCGGAAAAGGTTGCCGTGTTTTCGCCTTATCCCACCGAGGTGAACTATCCCCTCTACCGGGAGCTTGTGGCCGAAGGGTTTGAGGTGCCCGCCATCGGTGCACTGAGAATAGAGAATGACACAGATATTACAAAGGTATCATTTGACGCCATGGCAACGGGAGCGGAGCAGATCCTGGAGAAGGGCAGGGCCGACGCCCTTTTTATGTCCTGCACCAATTTACGGGTCCTGGATCATATTGAAAGGCTGGAAACCATGTTCGGGGTTCCGGTGGTCTGCAGCAACCAGGCCATGTTCTGGCATGCCATGACCCTTGCAGGTAAAACACCTGACTGCAAAGGGTTTGGCAGGCTGCTGACCCAATAGGCTGACACCACCCGGTATGAATTAAAATCACCTGGTGTTCATGAAATCGTCGATCCGTCCCATCAGCAGTTTTTTAAGATTCAAAACCGATATGAAAACAACATAATGTCCTTTTGGTATATTTGGGCCACCTGATCTTTCAGCGCTCTGGTGTAGTAGGATTGATAATCATCCCTGGATTTGGATTTGTTTTCATGGGGAATGGCTATGGGGTCGATATTGATGCGGTTCAGAATGTAACTGAGATCCTTTTCAAATGTTTCAAACCGGCCGATGTAGTCAATGTTATTGAGATCAATCAGCTTGGATTGAAGGCGAAGATGGCAATCACAGTTTTCAATATCCAAACCGGAAACATAATCCACGAATTTTTTAAAATCCAGGAGTTCTGAACGCTGGGATTCCGAAAACTCAAAATGATTTTTTTTAACGACCTTATTCTGCCAGCATGAAACCAGCCTGTCCCAGGGATTTCTTATAAAACCGAACTTAAAAAATGTTTGATATTGCTGTACTGGATAATGGCAGTACCAGGGGTGCTCTGCATCCAGGGTGAGGTTTACCTGGTTGAAGATCTTAAATACTGATCTCGTTCCAACCTTTGCAACTCTGAACCATATGAATTTTTTGTCATTGCAAATGGAGATATTGTACCTCCGGCAGGATGGCATGAAGGGAAAATATCCGGTCATTGACCTGCTCAACCTCTGGTATATTTTGCTTATTAGAGTAAGGTCATCTGATATGCCTGCTTTGGCCGGCTTTGTTTTTATCCAACTCACGGTTATCCATCCAAAATGATTGTTCTTATCTTGGGTAACTTAATCCGGATACCGCACCTTTGTAAAGTTTTTAACGCTCACAGTTGTGAAGTATGAAACACGGAAAAGAGTTCCGGTGCAGGGGGTATCCCGGGCCGCTAACTGATAGATGCACGCCACTTTCCGTCTTTGAAGGCCTTGAGCAGCACTTTTGCCCTGCCTTCGTCAAGATCCGTGAAATGACGGTTCGACCGGAAAAAATCGTTCAGTCCCTCAATATTGTTCAACTCTTTTCTTGTCACCCCTGAATAGCCCATGGTCCACTCAGAAAAATCCCGCTCGTCGATCTCTTCATAGATGATTTTAACGAACCGGTCGTGCCGTTTGTCTTTTTCAATGCTGGCAAGCAGTGAGGTTATCACCTCCGGTTCCCCCTCTATGACCTGGAAAAAAGAGCCCTTGTCATAGAGGAGCATGCCTGTGACGCCCAGTTCAGAGTTGGTTTGCCTGGCCTTGGCAAGGAGGTCAACAATCTCACTCTCCGAAAATTCTTCCACTGCAGTGCTGGAATAGATACAATGAACTAATTTTTCCTTAACCTTATCCTCTTCCATGGTTCCTCCGTCTGTAAATCTGTTTAAAGTGCAGCAGGACCTGGCACCGGATGAATACCTGAACGTCGTCAATGAAATGCAGGTTGCCGGATCTTCATAAAAAGCCCCGGCAGTTGATTTTGATGCAGATGCCTGCAAAGCCGGACCAATGGCCCCGGTGGCGGGGTGATCGCCTCAAGGTTGAAATGCGTGCCGGGAATCGCCGGATATGCCTGTATGGACTATGGAATTTATATCGCCTGTACTTTGATCATGCAAGGAAAAACCGGCGGCGGTTTATCAATAATGGCCGCTGCACTTCTTTTTTTAAGCCGGAAAATTAGGTTGCAGGAGCGACCGGGAGGATATTATTTAGCCTTGAATATCCGGGGCAGGTTTCCCTGCCCCGGTTAAAGGGTTGTCAGATAAATTCAAGCCTGAAGATCTCCTTTATCCCGGAGAGGATAAAGGTGGGCAGGGCAGATACCGCAACCACCATCAGGAGGTCTTTGAGGGCCAGGGCTTCGGTGCCCAGGACCAGGTTCCCGAAGGGGGTGTATACAGCGCCCAGGCTCAGGAGGGCGGAGGCCCCGACCGCCATCAGGAGATAGGGGTTGGTAAAGGGGTTCTTGGTGAACAGGCTCGTAAAGGAGCGTGCGTCAAAGGCGTGCCAGAGCTGTCCGAATACCATGGTGGCAAAGGCCAGGGTCTGGGCATAGGCCAGGCCGGATCCCTCTTTGAGGGCATGGTCAAAGATCAGGTAGCTCAGCCACCCCAGGGCCAGGCCCCGGATAATGATCTTTGCGGAAAAGTTCCGGTTGAAGAACCTTTCGTTCTTATCCCTGGGCTGCCGCTGCATCAGGTCGGACTCCTCGGGCTCCATTCCCAGTGCCAGGGCGGGGATGCCGTCGCTCACCAGGTTGATCCAGAGCACCATCAGCGCCGTGAGGGGCAGCAGGGGATTCTCCCCCATCATCAGAAAGGCGAAGAGGATCACGGATACCTCCGCCACATTGGCGGTCAGCTCCTGGCGGATGAACTTCCTGATGTTGTCAAAGATCCGCCGGCCTTCCCGGACCGCAGAGACAATGGTGGAGAAGTTGTCGTCCAGGAGCACCAGGGCTGCGGACTCCTTTGCCACTGAGGTGCCGGTGATGCCCATGGCAACCCCGATATCCGCCTGCCTGAGGGCAGGGGCGTCGTTGACCCCGTCACCGGTCATGGCCACCACCTTGCCGTTGGCCTGGAGGGCATCCACGATCCTGAGCTTATGCTCGGGGGAGACCCTGGCAAAGACAGCCACATCAGGTGCGGTTTCCCGGAGTTCTTCCCGGGACATCCGGTTCAGCTCCGCGCCGGTAACCACCAGGCCTTCCCTGTCATGGATGATGCCGGTCTGCTCGGCAATGGCCCGTGCCGTGACAGCATGGTCCCCGGTGATCATAACGGTCCGGATACCGGCGCTCCGGCACTCGCCGATGGCCGCGGGCACCTCTGCCCGGGGGGGATCGATGATGCCGTGGATCCCCAGGAGCAGGAGTTTGTTCTCAAGGGCTTCCGGGTCCAGCTCAAGCTGGGAGGTGTCCAGGGGCCTGAAGGCCACAGCCAGGGTCCGGAGGGCATCTGATCCCAGGGCCTCCACCCGGTTCTCCACAACAGCGGCGGTTACATTATCCTTTGCCGTGTCCCTGCCGTCCAGGCGGATGGCGGCGGACCTGTCCAGGATAACGTCGGGCGCGCCTTTGGCCATGAGGCTGTAGTTCCCTGCAGTATCCCTGACCACAACGCTCATCATCTTCCGGGCCGAGTCAAAGGGGAAGCGGCGGATCACTTCAAACCCCCGGTCCTCTAAATCCTCCCTGGACATGGAGGCCTTGGCCGCTGCCACCAGCAGCGCCCCTTCAGTGGGGTTGCCGCGGACCATCCACCGGTCCTCCTCCCGGACCAGTTCTGCGTCATTGCAGAGGGCCGAGACCAGCAGGGCGCGGGAGAGATCGGGATCCAGCACCGGACCGGCAGTATTTCCGTCTTCGTCAATATAGGCGCCGTCGGGATCAAATCCCCGGCCCGTGAGGGACCACTGCCTGCCGCCGGCCCAGATCTTCATCACCTGCATCTGGTTCTGGGTCAGGGTGCCGGTCTTGTCAGAGCAGATCACACTGGTGCCGCCGAGGGTTTCCACGGCATCCAGTTTTCTGGCCAGGGCATTGCCCTTTGCCATGCGCTGGGATCCCATGGTCAGTACAATGGTGACCACGGTGGGCAGCCCTTCGGGAATACTGGCCACGGAAAGGGAGATACCGGTATTAAGCATCTCCAGCAGGCCCATGCCGTGGTAGATGCCGATGCCGACCACTGCGGCCACAACGGTGAAGGCCGCCCCGATCAGGATATGGGAAAGGCTTTCGATCCGCTGCTGCAGGGGGGTTTTAGGCTCCCTGGCAGTGGAGAGAAGCTCGGCGATCCGACCCACCTCCGTGTCCATGCCGGTCCGGACCACAATGCCCGTACCGTTTCCCGTGGTCACAATAGTGCTCATGAATCCCATGTTGAACCGGTCTCCCAGGTCTACCTCGTCTCCGTCAAGGGGATTGGTATGCTTGTTCACGGGCTCGGATTCGCCGGTAAGGGCGGACTCGTCGGTCTGGAGCCTGTGGGCCTCTGCCAGGCGGACGTCCGCGGCAAGGATGTCCCCTGTCTCTATTTTCAGGATATCCCCGGGAACAATGTCTGCAGCGTCGATTTCCGTCCACTGCCCGTCCCTGAGCACTATGGCCCGGGGAGCGCCCATTGCCCTGAGGGCTTCCATGGATTTCTCCGCCCTGAACTCCTGGTAAAAACTGATAAGGGCATTGATAAACACGATAACAATGATGGCAATACCGTCCACGGTGTGCCCGGTAAAAAAAGAAATAGCCGACCCGGCCATCAGGATGATCAGCAGGGGGTTTTTAAACTGGGCCAGGAACATCAGGACCGGGGATTTCTTATCAGCGGATTGAATCTCATTGGCCCCGTGGACCTTGAGCCGTCCGGCAGCGTCAATGCCGGAAAGTCCCTTGTCAAGGCCGGTTTTCAGGGCAGTACATACTTCATTGGTTGTCTGGTTGAAATAGGTCTTATTCATCGGTCCTCCTTTACAGCTTATTGAGGATCATTCATTCTTGTGTCTTCAGACCAAGGGTTTCCACGTATTGTTTGGAAGTCTTCAAGATATATGCCATTAAAATAGGAAAACCGGATAAAATTATAGAGAAAATTGCAAATATCCTAATTTTATTAGCTGTTTTCTTGGCGATTAGCATTATTTGCGGCAGGGTCGTCCGGTCCGGGACCGGCAGGGGAGTGGGTCGTTTTTATACAGGATACAGCCCGGATGGGTAGTTTTTATACATCCGGTGCAGTAACCAGGGGGCGGGCAGGGGGGGCTGAAAAAGAAACCGGCCACGGCAGGGCTGCCATGGCCGGTTACCCCGGTCATTCAAAGCCGGGGGTATATTAAGGTGTAAAGCCGGGTCCGGCTTTACCGTCTCGTTCTGACGGCGGCGCAGCTGTACTGGGCAGCAGGTGCGGCCATGGCAGAGATGGATACGATCATCAGGCTCAAAATCAGAATGGTCATTTAGAACCCCTTTCATCTTTATCTGTGTGGTTGGTTTGGCGGACGGACCAGGCGTTTTGATACTGCCCTGTCTTTTTTCAATCCGTCCCCTTTTCCTGAAAAATATATTCATGTTTTGTGCCTGCTCAAGTCCTGTTCATGTTTTTTCTTAAATTTTGTGGCGGAGATACTGGCAGTCCGCAGGCAGCGGCAGTTTAACTGTCTGTATTGATGGTTGTATTTTTATGTTGACAAAATTCCCGTTATAGTTGTAGATTGCCGTATCTATCGGATGCAAATCCGTCCTCTGTTCAAAGGGGTTTTCCCGGCAGCGGATTCTGCATCGGATAAATCATCTGCCCCGGAGGTATAAGAGATGACATCCATTCTTTTGGTTGATGATGAGCCTGGTGTAAATGACATAGGGACCATGATCCTTGAAAATCAGGGATATGAGGTGACAGCCTTATACGGGGGTCCCGAAGCCCTGGCCCTGTTCAGGAAACAGCCCCGGGCCTTTGACCTGGTGATCACGGACTATATGATGCCGGAGATGAAGGGGGATGAACTGGCATTCCGGCTTCGCGGCATCCGGCAGGATCTTCCTGTGATCCTCTGCACGGGATATGGGGTTCCGGCCGGGGCCCTGGAAAAGTGGGGGATAGAGGCCCTGCTTGAAAAACCCTACAGCATCAGGGAGATGACCTGCCTTGTCCGTGATATTCTGGCCGGGACCGGCAGAAAAACAATTCCCGGAATCGCGTCCAAAAATCTTTAAAAATTAAAAAAACGTGCCGGGTTCATAGGCGGTTGCCCTGGCGCCTGTAAAAAAAAGGATGACTTTTATCGTAAAAATTCTTATAAATAATCTTATCGTTCGTATCATTTTTGTTTATTGCTACAGCAAATGCCATTAAATTTTTCCTTTTGAAATGATCCGGGGCCGCAGTCCCGTGGAAACTGTAATCCAGTGAAGAGAATCTGCTGCCGGACGATTGTCCCAACCTGTTTCATTGACCGGAAAACTTACCGGCAATCGCTGTAATCATCCTTGTCAGGGGCGCCGGAACGGGCCCGTTGGGTTTTTTATGAAAAAACATATCTATGTCTGGATCGTGGCAGTCTCAGGCCTTGTCCTCTCTTTTTCGTTTTTTTCAGTTTACCAGGCAGGACAGAAGGCCTATGTTCGGACCGAGCTTGATGCTGCAGGCGACCGGAAATTCTACGAAATCGAGGAGTCCCTTTACCATGAGTATACTGTTATCACCGCACTGAAGGCGTTTTTCGAATCCTCTACCCGGGTGGATCCGGACGAATTCTTTACCTTTACCCGGCCCTTTCTTGAAGACAGCCATGCCCTTCAATGGCTCTCCTGGAGCCCTGTTGTTGGTGACGACGCCCGGGAGCTGTTCGAATCCGCCCAGCAGGAACAATGGCCGGGTTTCCGGATCAGGGAATGGGACGGGCAAAAGGGGATGGTCCGGCGGGGGAGTGCTGAGGAGTATTATCCGGTCAGCCTTCTTGAACCCGGGGAAAAGCGGGATGCTGTCATGGGCTTTGACCTGTTCTCGGATCCGGCCATCAGGAGCGCGGTGTCAGCCACAGGCCGTTCCAGCCTCGGCGCCACCGGAATGGTGGATTCCCTGGCAGGGGAAGAACAGGGCGCCTGTATCCTCATATATGCACCGGTGATCCGGGAATCGGCCGGAAAAAAAGAGGTGCTGGGGTATGTGGCCGGCAACTTCCGGGTGTCGGAGCTGATGGAAGGCTCCCTTCATGAAGACCTCCACCACGAGGAAAACGAAGCAAAGCTGATACTGACCGACCGGACCGGAAAGGAATCTCCGGAGATCTTATACGAATCACCGGGGAAGCAGGAGGAAGAGGCCGCCTTTTTTTATAACAAGGAGTTCAGCATTGCCCAGCGTCGGTTGAACCTCAGGATCCTTCCCACCCGGGAGTTCCTTGCCGGACACAAGACAAATACCGGGGGCCTGGTATTGGGCACAGGCCTGCTCTTCACCCTCCTGCTCACCGGTTATGTCAGGACAATGACCAACCAGTCGAATGAAATCCGGCGGCAGGTCAGGGACAGGACCGAAGCCCTGAGCCGGCATAAGGATGAACTGGAAAATCTCATCAACACCATTGAGGCCGGTATCATCATGATTAATGAACAAAGGGAAGTCCAGATCTTCAATCCCACGGCTGAAAAGATATTCCAGTACGAGCCGGCGGAGGTGGCGGGAAAGAACGTAAACATGCTCATGCCCGACCCCTACCATGCCAACCATGACCAATATGTGAATAACTACATCAGTACCGGGGTTTCCAAAATTATCGGGACCGGCAGGGAGGTCGAGGGCCGGAGAAAGGACGGCAGCGTCTTTCCCATGCACCTGGCCATCAGTGAGATGGAGCTGGAAAGTGCCAGGTATTTTGTGGGATCGGTCAGCGACATTACCCAGCAGAAAGAGGTTGAAGAGAGCCTCAGGCTTGCCAAAGAGGCGGCAGAAGAGACCAACCGGATAAAATCCGACTTCATGAATACCATCAGCCACGAACTGAGGACCCCGCTAACCATCATTCTCGGAAATATCGACGAACTGGCGGATGAAGAATACCTGCCCGAACCCGACGAGATTGTGGAGATTGCCCAGGACTGCACCAAGGCCGGGGAGATGCTGATGCAGCTGATCAACGATCTCCTGGATATCTCAAAGATCGACGCCGGAAAAATGACCCTGCACAAGAAGCGGCTCTCCTCTTCCGAACTGATCGGCGAGGTGGCCAAAACCGCCAGGGTACTGGCGGAAAACAAGGGCCTGGCCCTGGAGGTCATCGGTGACGAGGCCAAGATCCTGATAGATGAGGTCAGGATGAAACAGGTCCTGTTCAACCTCCTGAGCAATGCCGTGAAATTTACGGATTCCGGCTCGGTTTCCATTACCACCCGCGGGGAAGGGGACTGGTTTTTCATCAGTGTGGCAGACACGGGCCACGGCATGGACCCGGAGAGCCTGACCTATATTTTTGACCCCTTTCGCCAGGTTGACGGTTCAGCCACCCGGCAGGTGGGGGGCACGGGCCTGGGCCTGGCCATTACCAAAAAACTGGTGGAGCTGCACCGGGGGGAAATCTCTGTACAGAGTGAGCCCGGCAAGGGAAGCGAATTTCTAATCAAGCTGCCAAAGGGAGAGGCGCATGAAAATACTGATGGTTGACGACAACGATGATATCCGGAAGATGCTGAAACGCAAATTCCGGAAAACCGACTGGGAGATCCTGGAGGCGGTGAACGGCAGGGAAGGGGTTGACATGGCCCTTGAACACCTGCCCGACCTGGTGCTCATGGACATGCACATGCCGGTGCTGGACGGCCACGAGGCCGTGAGGCTGCTCCGGGAAAAAGGCTTTCCCGGCACCATTGTGGCCCTTACCGCATCGGTGATGCGGTCGGATACAGACAGGGCCATTGAAGACGGCTGCGACCATTTTATCGCCAAGCCCGTTAAACGGGACTTTATCAACCAGATCAGGGAGATCCTGGAAGCAGAAGCGGGGTAAACAGAGATGGCAGAACAGAACCGAGTCATCATTGACGCAGACTACCGGGACCTTGTACCCGGATATATCCGGAGCCGGAAAACAGAACTGGAGACCATTGAAGACCGGGTGAATGAGAAGGACTTCACCTATTTAAAGCGCCTGTCCCATGACTGGCACGGCACAGGGGAGAGCTATTGCATCCCCTTTATTTCGGAGATCGGAAAAAAAATGAACCGGGCGGCCAATGCAGGGGACGGCGACGCAGTCCTGGCCCTGGCAGGCCGGCTCAGCGCATACCTTGAGACCATTGAGATCCGGTATGAGTAAGAGAACGGCCGGTGGCAACGGCCAGCTTCAACCCTTCCGGCAGACGGCCCGGGGATTGCCCCGGCCGGAGGCCTGACACCCACGGGAGATTGTGACCATGAAAATACTTATTATCGATGACAACCCGGACATCCGGAACCTGATCCAGGTCATTTTAAAGCCCTATGACCTTGAGGTCCTCCTGGCCGATTCCGGCCCGGCAGGGTTTGAGATACTCCGGCGGCAGAATGTGGAACTGATCATCCTGGATATTATCCTGCCCGGGATGGACGGATATGAGATCTGCAGAACCCTGAAGGAAAACCCCGAAACCCGTGAGATCCCGGTTATCTTCCTCTCGGTCAAGGATGAAACAGAATCCCTGGTCAGGGGATTGAAAATCGGGGCTGTGGACTATATTTCAAAACCCTTTCACCACGATGAATTCATCGCCCGGATCAAGGTTCACCTGGAGCTGTATAAAAACAAGGACCTCCTGCGCAGGCAGCTTGAGGAAAACAAGCAGCTCATCCATATCCTTTCCCACGACCTGAAAAACCCCATCGGCTCTGCCCAGTCATTTCTCGAACTGCTGGAGGATGACCCGGATGATCTTGAGGAATGCCTGGAATATGCCAAGATGGGCCTGGACCAGGGGCTCCAGATCATCACCCTGGTCAGGGATTTCATGGCCCTCAAGGATAAAAAGGCAAAACTCACGCTCATGAAGCTGAACCTTAAGCGGCTGGTTGACATCTCCCAGAGCATTCTCATGAACATGATCCGGGAAAAGCAGCTCACCGTGGCGGTTGATATTTCGTCCGATATCTTCATCCGGGTGGATGAGGCCAGTTTTATCAACTCGGTGCTGAACAACCTGCTGACCAATGCAATCAAATTTTCATTTCCCGGATCACAGATCGGGATCAGGGCGGAAACCGTGCAGGACGGAGACCGGGAGACCACGGTCCTCTATATCACTGACCACGGCATCGGCATACCCGAAGATATGGTGGGCAACCTGTTTGACATCAAGGAGTCCCTGAGCCGGCCCGGCACCGAGGGGGAGATGGGCACCGGGTTTGGCATGCCCCTGGTAAAGACCTTTGTGGAAGCCTATGGCGGCACCATTGAGGTCCGTTCAAAGGAAAAAACAGAAGGGGAGGACGACCACGGCACCACTGTTATAATCTCCCTCTAGGGCTCGCGGTTTTAATCCGGCCGGGAGCCTGACTCAACCGGTCCTGCGCCAGAGGGCGTAAAAGGCAAAAAACAGGAGCCAGGTCAGTGCGGTGGAGCTGAAAAAGGCCGCGATCCAGTTGAACCCTGCGCCCAGCCAGAGCAGGAAAAAGAGAATCGTGTCCAGGACAATGAAAATAAGGTTTTCCATGGTTATGGGATCGCGCAAAAATTAATTCACGTTCTGTTTTGCAAAATACCCAATGTTTTAAGGGTTTTTGTAAACGGACTATGTGAAGTTATTTTTGCGCAATCCCTATCCCCTCCAGGCCTCTTTTGAAAACAGCGAATAGATCAGGGCGCCGAACTTTCCCTGGCTCTTTTTCCACAGCCACCAGACCCCCTCTTCCAGTTCCTCCTTTGTCATACTCAGGGGCTGGTACACCACATGGGCCCCGTCGTACTTTGACCAGTCCCTGGTGATGATCCGCCCTTCCCGTTCCAGGGCCTTAAAGGTCTCGGAACCGGGAAAGGGGATGACCAGGTGCTCAAAGGTCCGGGTTGCCCGGATGGTCCTGATAAAGTTCAGGGTCTCCCGGAATATGGAGACATCATGCTCGTCAAATCCCACCAGGAAATCCCCCCAGACCTCGATGCCGTATTTTTTTACAACGGCAATATAATCCCTGACCTTTTCCGGTCTGACAAAGGCCTTGCCCTGGCCGGCCAGGGCAGCCCCTGACGGGGTTTCAATGCCGAAGAGCAGGGCCTTGACCCCGGCGTTGGCGGCTGCCTCCAGGAGTTCCTCGTCCCTGGCAATGAGAATGGTGGTCTCCCCGTAGAGTTTCATCTTCAGGGGGGCAAGGGCCCGGAAGAGTTCCAGGGCGTATTTTCTGTTCACTGTAAGGTTGTCCGCATGGAGTTCCACCCATTCCACTCCCAGTTTTTTAAGCCGGCTCACCTCTTCCACAACCTGGTCAACCGGCCTGAACCGGCAGGTGTCAAAGAACTTATGGACCAGGCAGAACCCGCATTTGTTGGAGCACCCCCGGCCCACGGCCACGGACCAGGTCCAGTTGTACCTGGAAGGGGGGATGATGTCGGTGGGATAGGGCCGGAGCCGGGAGAGATCTGCCGGGGTTGTCCGTTTATACCGGGGCCTGAGGGTGCCGGCGGTCACATCTGCCAGCAGGGCCTCCCAGACACCTTCGGCCTCCCCCAGGAGCAGGGCGTCGGCGTGGACCTGGGCCTCGTCCGGGCAGAACATGGTGTGGAGTCCTCCCAGCACCACGGTTTTCCCCTTTTCCCTGAACCGGTCTGCAATCTCATATGCCCGCAGGGCATCCGGGGTGGACATGAACACCGCCACCACATCCGCCCCGGACCTGAAATCGGTCTTCATGCCGATGGTTTCATCCGTCATTTCAATCTCCACCCCCCGGGGGGTGGCCGCGGCTGTGGAAAAAATATTCTGGGGCGGCCCCCCGGTCTCTGCCTTGTACTCAGAGTAGGAACTGCCGGCAGATGCCTTGATCAAATAAACCTTCATTATGACTCCTCAGCGTAAATTCGTTTATCCCGGGCAAACCATACCTGTTTGGCGCCGCACCCGCGTTCCCAGGGTTGCTGTAATTGTTTCAATCCTTGCGGGCAGTTGATTTTTCGGAAAATTAGGTTGCCATATCTGCCCGGATATGGAAAGTTGGGATGGACTATCAACATCAGTATCTGTTTCAAAATGTCAATTGCTCATGGTTTTTTTGACCAACAATTTTAAGAAAGGATAGTATCATGAAAAAACACCTGTTTTTTATGGTAGCGGTCTTATTGAGCTTAACAGTTGTTGTTCCCGCAGGCGCCGCTGAAAAGGATACCATCGTATCCGCCATTATCTCCACCATCCAGAGCATGGATCCGGCAAAAGCCTACGATGATTCCAGTGCCACCAAACTTTACAATATCTACGATACCCTTGTGGCGTTTAAGGAGACCAAAACAGATGAGTTTGAACCCAGGATTGCAACCGAAATTCCCACCGTGGCCAACGGCGGCATCTCAAAAGACGGCAGGACCTATACCTTTAAGATCCGGAAGGGGGTGAAGTTCCATAACGGGGAGGACCTGACCCCCGAGGATGTGGTCTACTCCTTTAAGAGGAATATGATTACCGATGCCGAAGGCGGTCCCATGTCCCTTCTGCTTGAACCCCTGACAGGGGAAACCAGTACCCGGAAAGAGGGAAAAATAAGAGCGGGTATTTTTGAGAAAATCGATAAATGCGTGGAGGCAAAAGGGGATACCGTTGTTTTTCATCTGCCCCGGCCTTTCCCGCCCCTCCTGGGCATCCTCACCTATACCAGCGGGGCCGTTCTTGACAAGGACTGGGCAATTGCCCGGGGCTGCTGGGACGGTAATATCGCCAACGCCGCCAAATACAACGGCCCGGACACGGGAAAGGAGCCCCTTCATCATATCACCAACGGTACCAATGCATATAAGCTGAAAAAATGGGAGGCGGGCAAGGAGATGGTTCTTGAGCGCTTCGACGGCCACTGGGGGCCGAAGCCGGCTTACAAGACCGTGAGGATCAAGGTGATCCCTGAATGGTCCACCCGGAAAATGATGTTCCTCAACGGCGATGCCAATGATATTGAGATCCCGGCCCAGTACTTTGCGGAGATGGAGAAAAACAAGGGGATCACCCTCTATAAATACCCGAGCCTCATGGTGGCCTGCACCATGTTTACCCAGAAGCTTGAGATGACTGCCAATCCCTTTGTGGGGTCGGGCAGGCTGGACGGGAAGTGGATTCCGGCTGATTTTTTTGCAGACAGGGATGTCAGGCTGGCCTTTGCCCATGCCATTGACTATGACGCCATTATCAATGATGTGGCCAACGGCCTGGGCAGCATCCCGTCCAACCCCATTGTTGACGGCCTTCCCTACCAGAAAAACACCTTTCATCCGAAATTTGACATGGCAAAGGTGGAAGCACACCTGAGAAAGGCCCACGGCGGCAAACTCTGGGACACGGGGTTCAAGGTCACCCTGCTCCACAATACCGGCAGGGAGATCCGGCGGGTGGCAGCCACCATGATGGCGGAAAACATATCCGCTCTGAATCCGAAATTCCGCCTGGACGTCCAGGCCATGGACTGGGGTGAGTATTTAACCAATATCCAGCAGCACAGGCTGCCGGTCTTTGTGGTGGGCTGGGGCGCGGATTACCCTGATCCCCACAACTTCGTGATTCCCTACCTTCATTCCGACGGGTTTTACTCCAAATATATCGGGTACAGCAATCCTGAGGTGGATAGGCTGATAAAAAGGGGGATCGAGACCGCAGCCATTGATGAAAGAAGGCAGATCTACCACGACCTCCAGGAGATCTGGGCCAGGGACATCCCCGGGGTTACCGTTGTGCAGCGGCTCGGGGCCAAGGGCTTTTCCGGTCATATCAAGGGGTTTCATCCCAATCCCATGTATTCGGGGACCTATACCTTTTACTACCATTTAAAATAGATAGCGGGGCATTGACAATCCGGGGCGGTCCTCTGGTCTGCCGCGCCGGGCCGTCCCGCTGGTTCATTCCACTGGTTCATTCCGGCAATACACGGGAAAGGGGATTGATTGGCTGCATTTATTATCAGAAGGCTGATGTTCATGGTGGTGGTGCTCTTCGGGGTGTCCGTGCTCATGTTCGGCATTCTCATGAGTTTCAGCCCGGAGCGGCGGGCAGCTGCATTTGTCCGCTCCCCCCAGCAGGTCAAGGAGATCCCCAATATCGTCAAAAAATACGGCCTGGACAGACCCTTTTACGTCCAGTACGTGAACTGGGTAAAGGAGATCTCCAAAGGGAACTTCGGTTATTCCGTCGTGGCCTCCTCACCCACCCTGGACGCCATTGTCAAATACCTTCCCACCACTGTTGAACTGAACCTGTTTTCCATGCCCATCATCATCACCCTGGGGATATGGCTGGGGACAATTGCTGGCATTCACCGGGATACGTTCATCGACCATACCACAAGGATTGCCGCCATTATCGGCTGGTCCCTGCCGACCTTCCTGTTCGCCCTGATCCTGTTGATGATATTTTACTCCCAGTTCCAGCTCTTTCCGCCTGAAATCATCTCGGACCACATTGATGATTTTATCTCCAATAACCCGGACAGGTTTACCCGGTACACGGGCATGTACGTGATTGACGGCCTGCTGAACCGGAACCCGGAGGTGGTCCTTGACGCCTTAAAACACCTGGTGCTGCCCGTGGCCACCCAGGTGACGGTGGTGATCGCCATCCTGGTCCGTGTGATGCGGTCCAGCATGCTGGAAGAGATTTCCAAGGATTATATTATCACGGCAAAGGCCAAAGGGGTGGATGCCCATACCATACACCACAAACATGCCAAAAAAAACGCCCTGCTGCCTGCGGTCACCGTTGCCGGATGGCTGGTGGCCCTGTCCATTGAAGGCAGCGTCACCGTGGAGTTTATCTTTAACCGGGCAGGCCTGGGACTCCTGCTGGTAAAGGCGGCCACCCAGCTGGATATCCCGGTGGTGCTGGCCATCAGCCTTTTACTCGGGCTGGTCTATGTGGTGGCCAATTTAATCATCGATATCCTTTATGCGGTTATCGACCCCAGGATACGATTGACCTGATTAACAGGACACGGATGAGAAGATGGAGACAAAAACCGGACATCCCAGGTTAAAGGAAGTTAAATTCACGCTCTACCGGATATTCCGGAACCCCTCTGCCGTTATCGGGGTTGTCCTGCTCGGGGCATTTACCCTTGTGGCGCTGCTGGCCCCTTATATTGCCCCGCCAAAGTACGCGCACCGGCCCTATATGATGCCCCACAAGGGGTATTCCATGGAGCCCAAGGCCCCGGACAGTGAGAATATTTTCGGAACCACCTCCGGGCAATACGATATTTTTTACGGGGTGGTCTGGGGGACGCGGACAGCCTTCAGGATAGGGATAATCGTCGTGGTGACAGCCTTTGTCATCGGCGCCTCCCTGGGCATTGCCGCCGGATATTACGGGGGATGGATCGATGAGATCATCATGCGGGTGGTGGATGTTTTTTTTGCCGTTCCCTTCACCATCCTGGCCATGGCCTTTGTGGTGCGGTTCGGGCGGGGGCTGGACCAGATTATGATTGCCCTGGTCCTGGTGGTGTGGCGGCGGTATGCCAGGGTGATGCGGGCGGGGGTGCTGTCCGTCCGGAACGAGGACTATATCCTGGCCGCCAAATCCATGGGGGTCTCTGATGTTAAGATCATGCTCCGCCATATCTTCCCCAACGCAGTCTATCCGGTGATGGTGATCGCCTTCATGGATGCCGGGTCCATTGTGATCACGGCGGCCTTTTTAAGCTTTATCGGCCTGGGGGCGCCCATTGGCTACGCTGACTGGGGGCAGATGCTGGCCATGGCCAGAAACTATATTGTGGGGCCGGCAGGCGAGCCCCTGAAATACTGGTATACCGTGTTTTTCCCCGGCTGCGCCATGATCCTGTTCGTCCTGGCCTGGAACCTGTTCGGCGATGCCATAAGGGACGCCTTTGACCCGAAGCTGAGAAGAAAATAAGAGATGGCCCCTATCCTTGACATCAGAGACCTGGTCACGAATTTTTACACCTATGAAGGGGTGGTCAAAGCCCTGAACAGGGTATCGTTCAAGGTCTGCCACGGGTCCACTTTCGGGCTGGTGGGCGAATCCGGGTGCGGCAAGAGTGTCACGGTCCGGTCCGTCATGCAGATTGTACAGCCCCCCGGCGTGATTGAGGGGGGGCAGGTTCTTTTTTCACCGGACCCTGCCGGCGGGGCCCCGGTGGACCTTTTACGGCAGAGCGAGGGGTTTATGCAGGATTTCAGGGGGAACATGGTCTCCATGATCTTCCAGGAACCCAATGCAGCGCTGAATCCCATAATGACCATCGGGGAGCAGATCGCGGAAAGCTATATCTTCCACAGGAAACAGCAGATCATTGAAAAGATACTCGGGAGGGACACTGCCGGTGACAACCCCTTTCCGGAGGTGGGGGCCAGTCCGCTTTTCATCCCTTTGTACCGCCTGGCCGCCCGCCGCCCGGATGCCCTTGTGCTGAAAGCGGTAAAAAAGATACCCCTCCTTAAGCACTGGGACCGGGCTGTTTTAAGGACCGCGGTGAAAAAATCCGTGGATCTCCTGGCCACTCTGGGCATCCCCAATCCGGAGAGGATCGTTGATCAATACCCCCATAACCTTTCCGGCGGCATGAAGCAGCGGGTGGTCATTGCCATTGCCCTGGCATCCGAACCGGTGCTGCTGATCGCGGACGAAGCCACATCCAACCTTGATGTGACAGTGCAGGCCCAGATCCTGGATCTGTTAAACGATCTGAAGCGGCGCAGGATTATCTCCTCCATCCTCCTGA